>DEPS01000064.1:0-8413 GCA_002358875.1 Lachnospiraceae bacterium UBA3386
CTTCCGTCCTCGCTGACGCCGGTCAGAGACTTCATGAATCTGCCGCCCGCAAGCGCGGCGGAGAGGATCTCGACGACCGCGGCGTATCCATATCCTTTAAAGCCGCACATCTCGTCGCCGGGGCCTCCGCCCAGGGGAGCGAGAGCCGCCTCGCCGTCCACAAGGGCTTTCAGAATTTCTTCCGAATCGGTCAGCTGCGAGCCGTCGCGCGCGACCACCATACCTGCAGGTGTGGGCTTTCCGGTCCTCGCGTAATACTCGATCTTTCCCCTCTGGACGATCGAAGTCGCGCAGTCAATGCAGAAGGGGAACTCCTCATCCGTGGGAAGAGCGAAGGTGAGAGGATTCGTGCCCATCATGTTTTCCACGCCGAAGGTCGGAGCGATAGAGGGACGGGCGTTGGTGCCGGTGAGGCCGATCAGGCCCTGCTTTGAGGCCATGGTCGCCCAGTACCCCGCGATGCCGTAGTGAGTCGAGTTGCGGATCGCTCCGCCGGCCATACCGTATTTCTTCGCCTTTTCGATCAGCATCTCCATCATCTTATGGCTGGCAACCATTCCCATACCGTCGTGGGCGTCCATAACGACTGTGGTAGGCGTCTCTTTCAATATCTCGATGTTCGTGACAGGCAGCAGCGTCCCCCTGTCGATCCTGTCAATATAGATCGGTTTGAATCGGTTGCAGCCGTGGCTCTCAATGCCCCGGCGGTCCGACTCCAAAAGCACATCCGCGCAGACCGCCGCGTCCGCCTCCGGCACGCCGCACGCCTTGAAGACATCGATCATAAAATCATTCATCATCTCCCACGAAACATAAGGTCTGCTCTCCGACATGATTCCTCCTTTTCAATAAAAGATTGATTATAACCTCCGTTGCTTCTGATTGCCGCGAATTTCCTGCCCTCTTTGCAAAGCGATCCGGATCCATTTCTAAAAATACTATCGCAGATTTGCATTCCGCACAAGTCCCCGTGCTGCCATCTCATGATAAAGCCGCGCGACCGGAAGGCCCACGACATTGTTATAGTCCCCCCGGATTCCTTTGATGAACACGCAGAAGGCACCCTGAATCCCGTATGCTCCGGCCTTGTCATAGGGTTCCTCAAGAGAAACATAGCCGTCGATCTCTTCCCGGGTCATGGGAAAGACCTCCACTGCCGTCTCTTCACAAAAAGAAAAAGAATGCAGCGGCCTTTCCGCTTCCGTGGGATCCGTCCAGCATACCGTGACGCCGGTATAGACATGGTGTTCCCGCCCCTGGATCAGGCTGATCATGCGCTTCGCGTCCGCCCTGTCCACGGGCTTTCCCAGGATTTCTCCGTCTACAGCGACCACCGTGTCCGCCCCGATGACGATCACGCGGTCCTTATCCCCGGATTTTGCGCTCTTCGCAACCTCAACTGCCTTCCTGAAGGAAAGCTCTTTGACCGTCTCCCCCGGATCTGTGCAGTCGACATTTTCGTCCCCCTTCGCGGGAACAATATCATATTCCTTAATTACCGCCGCCAGAAGCTCCCTCCTCCTCGGCGACTGAGAAGCCAATATATATTTGTCCAATTAATTACCTCCTCGCAACAGAATACTTGTACAGTATAAGCCCCTGGAACAAAAGGCCTTTACTATCTTACCTCTTTTTCAGGAATGTGCAAACCAAAAAGCCGCGCCCTTTTCGGGAACTAAAAAAGCCGCAGCCCTTTTCGGGACTGCGGCAAAATATTTGAACTTAAAAACGCGAATCTTTCAGGAAAATTTGTCTGCGCGGCCGGAGGGTCTGGCGACCGAAGCCGTACATTTTCCAGGCAGTTTTATATGCTGCGAAGCATCGATTATTTGATCTCGATGCGCTGTGCCTCCTTCTCAGGAAGTTTGTCCCTCTTGGGGAAGGTGACCTCAAGGACGCCGTTGTTGTAGCTGGCGGTGATATCCTCGGGCACGACGTTGGCGACACGGAAGCTCCTGGAGTAAGAGCTCTCTCTGCGCTCCCTGCGCAGGTATTTGGTCTCCTTGTCCTCTTCCTTCTTCTCTTCCTTGTGGGAAGCGGAGATCGTCAGGACATCGTTCTTGAGATCGATCGTGATGTCTTCCTTGGCAAAGCCCGGCAGCTCTGCCTGCAGGATGTAGTTCCCGTCCTTCTCCATTACGTCTGTGGAGAAACCGGAAAAGCTCTTCTCCAGCTCACTGTTGTCGTTCCAGAAATCAGGGAACATCCTGTCGAACTCATAAAAAGGATCTCTCCAGAAATTGTTTCTTGTAAAAACTGCAGGTCTGAACATAATGCTTACCTCCTTCAATATAATCATATTTGATATGAAAGCCTTGCGGCTGTCTTTGTTCTCTTTACGATATATGTTATACTACGTATAGAACATTTAGTCAATATATAATATATAAATTTTCTAAAGAAAAAATAAAAAAGAGAGCGCATGGCTTAGCGCCCTCTTTACAGCTTCATCAGCTGGATCCGGATGCATCAACCAAGACACCCTTCCTTCTGATATACAGGATAAAGTAGATGGTAAGAAGGATGGACGAGGTGATCCAGGTGACCGGAAAGCCGAGAAGGACCATATTGACAGTATGCCGCAGAGAGGGAATGATTATTCCCCATGCGCTGCGGAGGAGGCAGACACTGAAGAATGTGATGACCGTGGGAACAACGGAATCTCCCATGCCTCTGAGTGCTCCGTAAAGGATCTCATTTGGAATGTACAGAACATAAAAGGGCATGAGAAAATGCATCATTTTTGTTCCGATGGCAACGACGGCCGGATCTCTGACGAAAAGGCTCTGGAGAGGCTCGGCGCCAATAAAGAGGACAAAGATCAGGGCGCAGAGGATAATAAACATCATGACAGCGCAGTCACGGATGCTGCGCACCACGCGGTCCCACCTGCCCGCGCCGTAATTCTGGCCGACAAAGGTCGTGATGGAAATGCCGAAGGATCCGACCACCATCCAGAAAATGGCGTCGATCCGGCCGTAGGCAGCATAGGCGGCAGCAGTGTCCGTCCCGAAGGTGTTAACAGCGGCCATCAGGACCACATTGGCAAAGGTATACATGACCTCCGTAAAGCCCATGGGCAGTCCAAGGACCAGGATCTTTCTGAAAACAGCCTTTTTATCTGGTGAATGATTCTGTTTTCCCGGGCTTTTTATTACTCCCTTTCCCGGAATTTCTTTCGCATCATGAAAAGGCTTCCGGATATTTGATTCCTCCGCGCTATCCGCCCTGGAGAATTTCTCAAGGTCATGGCATGGTGTCTGTTCCTTAAAAGACTCCCGGTTTTCCCGCCCGGAAGCTTCAGCCGCTTTTTCTGTTTCCGTTTTTTCGAAAATTTCCCCTGTTTTTCCCTTCAGGCACCATAAGATCAATAAGGCCGAGAGGAACTGGCACAGGACAGTCGCCAGAGCGGCGCCGGGCGCGCCGGCTTTCAATACGACAACAAACAGAATGTCCAGGGCAATGTTGAAAAAACAGCTGAAGACAAGGACGGCCAGGGGCCTTTTCACATCCCCGATGGCGCGCAGGGCGGAGGCTCCCATGTTGTAAAGCGAACAGGGCAGCATGCCCGCCGACGCGATGCGAAGATACCACAGGGCAGGCTTTATGACGTCCGCCGGCGTGTTCATCGCCCCGAGTACGGGGGAGGCGAAAACCAGGCAGATCAGGGCACCGGCAAGGCCCAGGCCGCCGACAGACAAAAAAGAGGCGCGAAATGCTTCCCTGAGAGCGGGACGGTTTTTCGCACCATAATACTGCGCAGCCAGGACCGCCGCGCCGCCGGAAAAGCCTATATAAAATGTAATGAAAATTCCCAGCACACTCCCCGCGGATCCTCCAACTGCTGACAGTGCCTCCTTGCCTGCCGCCCTTCCGA
The DNA here is from genome assembly GCA_002358875.1 of Lachnospiraceae bacterium UBA3386. Lineage (GTDB taxonomy): Bacteria > Bacillota > Clostridia > Lachnospirales > Lachnospiraceae > CAG-791. Next base: position 3,878 of record DEPS01000064.1, read on the forward strand.
CGATCACGGCATCAGCCGTATTGTACAGCTGCTGAAAAAAGGCACTTAAAAGTAACGGAAAGAAATAGAGCAGAATCTGCTTCCAGATCACGCCTTCAGTAATGGGATTGTGTGCTGTGCGTTCCGGATGGTTCAAGTTTTTTGAATTCTCCTTAAAATATCCATGGTGTCAGATAAAATATCCATGGTGTCGGAAATGATGCCATTGTTTCAGATAAAATTTCCATGGTGTCAGTCAAAAAAGTTCTTCCGCCTATGTTTGTGTTACCAGTGAAAAAGTAAGTTTTCTCATGCAGATCACTTCGAAGTGCCAAAGAGCCTCAAAAACCACACCGTTTACAGCTGTTTTCACTCCAACTCGTATACATCCCCATGCTCCTTTAGCGGCACTATGATCCTGCGCCGCATCTGTTCTGACGACTCAAATCCGGCCAGAGTCCTAAAGCCCGGGAGACCAAGAAATCCCGGTACGGAGACCTCCTCACCCTGTCCGAAAAATTCGCCAAACAGAAAAGAAGGCTTTTGAGGATGGGCAGCCTTTGAGAGGTCAACGACAGCGTCCCCTTCTCCTCTCAGGAGAATATCGTCAACACGGACATAATAATGATATTCCAGTTCCTCTCCTGCTTCATTTGCGAAATTGACCAGATAGAGTGCGATCAGGGCGTTTGAAGACTCACTGTTTAGAAAAACCAGCCCCTCTTCACTTAGCGAAACCAGCCGCTCATCATCTTCGTACTCATCTTCGATAAAGCCTGAAGCCGCATCCTGAAGCTGCTGTCTGAGACTTACGAGATCCGTCCCGGTAAAGTCCTCCGGGGATTTCGGGCTGATCAGAAGTCCTTTTACATAAAATGTTTTTTCCGCCGTGACAAGCATCAAATGATATTTCCCGGCAAAGCTGTCATCATCAAAGCCGTCTGAAAAAGAAACGCTGATGTGCACGGGGTCGCCGTTGTGCAGACCCGATGCAGGCTCCACATCGAACTGAAGGGGACAGTCCCCTTCATAATCTAAAGATGCCTCCCCGCTCCCGTCGATCCCCGAAAAGCTGACAGACAGCTCCGTAAAAGGATCATAGGGCTTTGCCTCCGGCAGGCCCTTAGCCGTCTGTCTGATCGCAGTACATTCAAAGACGTAATACAAGCCGTTTTCGCGCAAAATATCCTGCGCCTTGTCACTGACATAAAAGTTCACGGACACAGTATCCTGGTTAAAAATCCCGCTTCCTGCGGCCGCCTGCCCATTTTCAGACGCCCGTTCTCCCTTTTGTATCTCCATTTCAGATACAACTGAATCCGCGACCATCCCGGCAAGCTCGGCAGCCTTCTTCTTTCCGCTGGTAAACCTTCCGAACATATTCGGGTCCGAAGAGATCATCTCCTGCATCTTTTTTTCAAAAGCATCCCGGTCAAACTGCGCATAGGCCTTCGCGTAACCGTCCGCGCCCTCGATCAGGATGCCCCCGAAAGGATCAAGCCGGACGGCCCTGGGTCTGCCGGTTACGGCCAGGCACAGAGAAAAGCCGAAAATTATGATGAGGGTCGCCGCCAGAGCCGTAATGCCGACGAGCTTGATATCTGAATATTTTTTCATCTTTTTTATCCGACGATTCTCCTTTATCTGCGTAGGAAATGCCTTCACCTGGCAGCCGCACTCGCATTTATATCCCTTTTGGCCCCTTTCAGGCTGCCGCCCTTTCCTGTATTGGTTTTTTATCAACGCCAGGAAACAGCCGCCTGATCCGCCCCCTTCGGGTCTCATCCCAGAGAGATGGATGCTTTCAAACCGCTTTTACTTCCTGAACCGGTTTCTTCAGTGCTGCAGCCAGCCTGGCATTTTTCCAGAAGCTCTGCAGCCAGTCGGGCATTTTTCCAGAAGCGCTGCAGCCAGCCGGGCATTTTTTCCAAAAGCTCTGCTACCAGCGGGGCTTTTTTCCAGAAGCGCTGCAGCCAGCCGGGCATTATTCCAGAATACGGAGCACCACCTCAAAATGCAGCTTTTCTCCGGCAGGAAGGCAGTACCGGGGAAGGGTTCTGGCACCCCAGCTGTCGTCGCCGCCGATCCCCATCTGCATCAGGGCGCAGCGGACCCATGAATAGTGTACGGGCGGAAGCTCATTGGGATGGGCCGCGCACTCAAGCTCCCCGGGCGAGCAGGGAAGGGCGCAGAATTCCATTGCCGGTCTGGTATCAGCACTGCAGCCGTCAGCATAAAGGCCGTCCGGTCCGCAGATCTCCCCGCTCCCGGCGATGAACTGCAGGCCGCGGCCCTGTCCGTCTGTCAACTCTGCATGGCGGACACCGGTGCGGTTTCCGCACTCCTGCGGGACCAGGTAAGGAGACAGGTTGTCCCTGACGGTGGTCTCGAACAAACCGAGCCTTGCGCCCTGATTCCTGTCAACGTAGTTTTCGGCAGGCCCCTTTCCATAATAGGAAAAGCGGTCATAATCGGCGTTCATGCAGAACTTGAAGCCAAAGAGAGGCATGGCGGGGATCTCCGCGCCTGGAACAGGCTCCCAGTCCATGGACATGGAAAGCCGACCGTTAGTGTAAAAACGGTAACTAACTTTCACTGACGGCATGCCCGCCCAGGGATCCGGCACCGCTGCGGCTCCTTCTGCTCCAGAGGCAGGTCCAGCCGCCGCCACGGGAAGGGGCAGGGCATATTCCATCTGCAGAAGGGCGGATCCTTCATCTGTAAAAATACGGAGGGTCTGGGGGCGGGGGATCTGGTATTCGTCCGCCAGCTTCCAGATTCCGTATCTGGCGGCCATGAAATTGCCGGCGTCATTGCTGGTAGGCGCGCGCCAGAAGCAGGGGCGGGGCATTTTTTCAAAAAGCTCTCCACCGCTCTGGCGGGAGGTTCCGCTGTTAAACAGGGTCCCGCCGCAGCCTGAATATCCGGTCCTGCGAAGAGAGACAAGACCGCCCTTTAAAAGAGAAAACAGTGCGTCGTACCTGGCGCCGTCCCTTCCTTCTGCCCGGATCCCGACATTAAGGCTGCCCCTGGTCAGCTCAAGTCTTCCGGAGGCGTCCTCGACCACAATTGTCCGTTTCCAGTCGCTTCCGGTTATTTCACGCAGGCTGCCGTTTTCGCTATCGGCAGTTTTCTCCGTTTGGTTTTTTACTGCAGAGACTTCAGGACCGGCTTCCTTCTTTTTTTCAGACCAGCCCGGAACAGAGAACACTCCCTGCCCGTAGGAAATCTCATGTCCCTTTTCCGCCCAGGCCGTTTCCTCTTTGAGGCGTAATGAAACCGTGACGGTATATTCCAGAGGCATACTCTCAATGTTCTGCCCTGATTGCTGCGCGTTACCATTTTCAGACGCCTGCGAGGCATTTTTCTCAGGCACAAGCGCCGCACCGCCCTCATTCCTGTCAGCTGATTTTTCCCGGCTTTCTCCGATTTCCCTGACTGCCGCAAGAATGGGCTCCGGCAGGGAAATCGTCTCCTCGGAGAGCGGGGGGACAGCCGTCGCGAGGGGGACCTGCAGGATCTGCCTGCCCTCCAGCTCGGCCGTCACGACGCAGTCATACTTTTCGGTACCCGTGAAGAGGTTGTCGTTCATGATGCGGACGCTTTCCTGTCCGACCTCTATGCGGATGCTGCGATAGTTATATTTGACCTCCTGCATTTTGCCCGCGTAAGGCTTGCGCGTTCCGTCGACGATTCCGTTTCCGGAAAAGTCATAGTCCGTAGGCCGCTCGCCGCAGTCGCCGCCGTAAGCCATGAATTCCACACCGCAGCGGTCCTTTTTCCGGATGGACTGGTCGACAAAATCCCAGATAAAGCCTCCCTGATAGCGGGGCTCTCGCACAGACAGGTCCGTGTAAAGATGCATGCCGCCGCAGGAATTGGCCATGGCGTGGGTATATTCGCAGCAGATGAAAGGCTTTTCGGGGTTTTCCTTCAGGAAATCCTCGATCATCTGCACGGAGGGGTACATCTGGCTCTCCATGTCGCTGGTTTCAGACCAGGTGCGGTCGTGGAAGATCCCTTCGTAATGGACCAGGCGGCTGTTGTCAAGGCTTCTGAAATGCTCCGCCATGTCGCGGATGACAGTCCCGCCAAAGGATTCGTTGCCGACAGACCAGATCAGGATAGCAGGGTGGTTTTTGTCCCTCTCGTAACAGGAATCCACCCTGTCGAGAAGAAGCTCCAGAAAACGGCCGTCATCTCCCGGCACGACCTCAGGTGTGCTAAGGCCTGCCTCTGCCGGCGCCCAGCTTGCGTGGGTCTCCATGTTGTTTTCCGCGATGAGATAAAGTCCCAGCTCGTCGCAGTAACGGTAAAGCGCAGACGCATCCGGATAATGGCAGGTCCGGACCGCGTTGATATTGTTCTTTTTCATCAGAAGAAGGTCGCTTCTGGTCACTTCAGGGGAAACGACGCGGCCGCTGTCACAGGTGAACTCGTGGCGGTTTACGCCGCGGAATACGATCCGCTTCCCGTTGAGGAGCATGAGTCCGTCCTTCATCTCAAACCGCCTAAAGCCCACGCGCTCCCTGACAATTTCCAATAGTATTTCCGGCG
>DEPS01000064.1:8459-8678 GCA_002358875.1 Lachnospiraceae bacterium UBA3386
GCATCCTGGAGATCATCTGCTGCCGACTGCGTCTGTGATTTGCCCGGCAATTCCTCTCTCACAAGCCTCAGCGTCAGGCTGTACAGCTGGGGATCCTCCGCACTCCACAGGGCAGGATGGTCCACTGTTCCCTCAAAGGATATCTCCCGAAGCAGCATCCCGCTACTGAATCCGGTTTTTCCACCGTTTCCATCTTCTCCGCCGACAGCGACCGAACCG
>DEPS01000064.1:8734-12556 GCA_002358875.1 Lachnospiraceae bacterium UBA3386
CCGCAAAGGACCGGCACTTTTCCACCGCCGTCTGCGTTCGTCTTTTCGAAAATCTGATCGCAGGCATCCCCGCCCTGCAGGGGCTGTGCCACGGTAGGTGAGGATGTCGGCTTTTCGAGCGTGTAATCGATCCGAACCCCTGAAATATCCTCCATGAGGATCTTCGCTCTTACCTGGAGCCTTCCCTCCGAAAGGGACTCGTCCAGCTTCGGGCAGATCTTCAGATCATATAGATGTGCCTCAGGGACCGTATATAAATAGACATCCCTGAAGATACCGGAAAACCGGTAGAAATCCTGGCTCTCCAGCCAGCTGGAGGCTGTCCACTTGAAAACCCGCACCGCCAGCTTGTTTACGCCCTCCCTGACAAAGGGCGTCAGGTCAAATTCGGAGGGCGTAAAGGTGTCCTCGCTGTAGCCGACATACTGTCCGTTCAGCCAGAGCGCAAAACCGCTCTCTACTCCCTGGAAGGAAATGAAAAGAGGCCTGCCCTGCATGACGAACGGCAGGCTGAAATATTTGACGTAGGTAGCCGTCGGGTTGAATTTTTCAGGGACCTCGCCGGGAATGATGTCCTCACGGCCGTCCCAGGGATACTGATAGTTTATATAAGCAGGGATGTCGTACCCTTCCATCTGGATGTGCGCGGGCACGCGGATATCCGCCCAGTTTCCACAGTCATATTCAGGCGCCTCAAAGCCCTGGACGGCATCAGCCGGACGCTCCGCATAAGAAAATTTCCATATTCCGTTTAAAGAATAACGGAAGGCAGAAGTACCTGCTGTCCCTGCCGGTTGGTCTGCCCCCAAGAGCAGCTCTTTCTCGTCGGCGAAGACGACGTGGTCGGAATGCGCCGGCAGGCAGTTGTCCTTAAATACCGCCGGATCGCGAATCATATCCATATCAAAATCCCGCCGCGGAGAAAGCTCATGCTGCATCTCTTTTCCGCCTTTATTATTAAGTTCTGATCCCTGAAATACGTGTGACTGGTCGTACTTATAAGTTGATAATGTCATGTCTGCACCCTTCCCTGTTTTTTGCGGCGTTCCGGTTCCTGCGCCTGTTTTTTAATGTTCTGACTGTACGGTTTGAGCGCTTTACTCGTCTGCATGAATACAGGATGCAGCCGTACAGGTCGAAAATGTTTTAAAGAAAAAGCTATTGAATCCAAAAAATCACTGCAATTCTTATTTATTATAGCAAATTATAGCAAAACCTTGAATCATGGAACAATTATTAAGAATTTATATTTATAATTACAAATTTGTTTAGCATATTTTACGTTTCTATTGTATACCATCTGTTAGTTTCGTTTACCCGGATATCGATCCGACCTGCCATGTCGTTTCACGGAGGTTCCTCATGTATAAGTCCTTACGACGTCATCTGGTTACTGCTGCGCTCTCCTGCCTGATCCTGCTCTTTATGGCCGCCCTTCCCGGGCATTGTTCTGTTGCCGGCACACCCGGGCTTTGTTCCTCCTCCGCTTTCATTGACACAGAGGGCAGCCCGGTCGTCCTGAATGACCAGGTCCTCCATGCAGGGCACCTGGAAAGGAAAAACGGCCAGATCATGTACAGGCTTTCCAACGGCGGGCTCCTGAAAAGCAAGTGGTTCAGCTTCTATGGAAAGAAATTCTATTTTGACAAAAACGGCATCGCTGTTACGGGACTGCGGAAAATCGGCAGGTACAGCTATCTTTTCAGTAAATTAGGTGTACTGCAGACAAAGGACCAGATTTTCAAGGGAAAACTTTATAAGATCAGGCAGAACGGCACCATCGCATCGATCACCGTTTCGGGAAGCACTACAGCCGTTTCGGGCACCACTTCTACTGCTTCAAAGTCTGTTTCCGCTTCGACTTCACGCGCCGCTTCAATGGGGAAAAAGGTCGCGGACTATGCCAGACGATTTATCGGAACACCCTACAAATGGGGCGGATCGGACCTTAGAAATGGAGTCGACTGCTCCGGCTTTGTCATGGCTGTCTATGCACACTATGGCGTCAGTCTGCCCCACTATGACGCATCGATCCGCAAATGCGGCAAAGAAGTCAAAAGTCTCTCACGCGCGATTCCCGGAGATGTCATCTGCTACGACGGCCATGTAGCCATTTATCTTGGAAACAACCGGATCGTCCACTCAACAAGCAGCCAGCACGGGGTATGCATCTGGAACAATGCCGCCTACACACGCATCCTGTCTATCCGCAGGTTCTTCTGATGCAAGGGGCACCTTCGAGCACCTTTCACTATGAATCGTTTTGAATCGCTATGAATCGCTATGAATAAAAGGCAGCACTGAAAACCGGTGCTGCCTTTTGCTTTTTTAAATTATACTGTCATCAGACAATTTGTACCGTCTGCGCTGCGGCAGTGGGTGTAAATTCGGATCAAAGCCCAGGATATATGCCCGCTTATCTTTTTCAGGAGTGCTCTTTCATGTGGTTCACTTTTCTGACACTCTCGCGGTCTCTCCTCTCTTTTTCCCGCTCCCGCCTTTTTCGAAGATCGGCAAGATCCCTCAAAAGCCCCCGTGAGCTCTGCGTATGCTCATTCATACCTCTCTGGTCATGGGACGTAAGGAGATACTTTCTTGCCGCAAAAAGAGCGCAGATACATACAATCATTGCCAGTGTCTGCAGAGGTGTCAGCGTCTCCACGAGCATATGCCTCGCGACAGCAAACAGCAGGACCTCGATCAGCGTTCCCGGCGTGTGCAGGCTGAGCATCTTCACAAACTCAATGGCTATGGCGAGCGTAAGGCTTTCCTCCAGATAATGGTGGATCGAAGCACCCTCTGTCCAGATCAGCGGTGTCTCCTGAATGACCGTGCGGCCGATGACCAGGATCAGGACCACGACAAGGAAGATTGCAAGGATTATCTCCATAAGCTCTGCCACCCGCAGCATCAGTTTTTTGCAAATATCAATCATTACACACCCCCATTTTGTTTCCTGCTTCTATCCTGACAGCCCGTTTATGCAATACCTGTTACTCACCTTATCCGTAACCATTGAGCTCAATAATTACCTTAGTTTTAAATATATCACATAATGGTACTTTACTCCAACAAAAACGGTGCCCCCGCCCATCAGCTCAATATGATCGAAATAATCCACAAGCTGGCGCAGGCGTGTCAGATCCCGAACGAAGTGTTCCAGATTGCCAAACCACTTAGAGCTCAGCGGGGCAAAATGGGTGCAGCCGGTTCCACGTTATGACAGACAGGGCTCCGCCTGCCTCCATCGATGATTTACCCTTTCCCCTGTTCCGGCAGAGAAAAGGCACGTTTTTCAAGGCAAAAACAGGTTTCAACCTTCTTGTCAGCCCCCACGACGGCAATCCGATACTCACCTGCTGAAAACTCAGTGATATTCAGAGGCCGGGCGGTCAGTCCCTGCCAAAGTTCGGCGGAATCCTCATGGAGCAGGACGCAGAAGGAATTCAGGGGCGTACTCAGCCCGGTACCCAGTGCCTTCACATAGGCCTCCTTTGCCACCCACAGGCGCTGAAGGTAAAGGTGCTGTCTGTCTCCGGTGAGTGCCAGGGCTGCTGTGATCTCGTCTTCCGCAAAGCAGTACTTGGCGATGTCCAGCGTACAGCGTGCCGCCTCGATGTCTACTCCCACTGCCTGGTCGGAAAGGGCAAGTGCGGCAAAGGGTCCGGCGTGAGAGATGGAAAACTCCGGCCCGCCGGGAAAAAAGGGCTTGCCAAAAGGTCCCTTTTCCAGTTCCAGAGCCTCCGTGTCCATCCCCTCCCGGGCCAGAGCCTCGCGCAGCAGCAGCCACGCGCCCACACAGCGGGCACTGTCGTGATCTTT
>DEPS01000062.1:0-488 GCA_002358875.1 Lachnospiraceae bacterium UBA3386
GAAGTGCGGCAACGCATGGAGCTGACGCGTACTAATAGGTCGGCTGCTTATCCTTAAGGAAGGTTCTTTGGACCGGAGGAAGATCCGGGAAGAGGGCTTGAGGAGAGCGTGCTCGGATGGCTCTTGATGGCGATGAAAAAAAGTTTTCTATTCGGTTTTGAAGGTATGGATCAAAAATAAAGAGAAAATAATACAATGTGAAGACTGAAAGAGACCATGTATATTTACATGGTCTCTTTTTTCGGAAATTATAAATTATTCATTTCATTACAGGCGCATCTTAGTGATTACAGTCGCATCCGGGTGAAACTGATCTCACCTCCGAATCCGATACGAAGCAGGGCAAAGCTGCAGATTTCGTATCCGGCAAATCTGCGGATTGTGCTGGACGGATCTCCAAGAAGGCAGCCGGGATTCAGGAAACGGATGTTTTTGTCTTTCTGATCGTAATCAGTAAAATCGTGAGTATGTCCGAAAATGACTATGTC
>DEPS01000062.1:578-5811 GCA_002358875.1 Lachnospiraceae bacterium UBA3386
GTCAACAGGATCCTGTGGGATATTTCAGCAGGTTTTTTGTCCTGGCAAAACTTTTCAAGGACGGCAGCGGGGGCGAACCGCGAAAGGATCTGCGGAACCGAAGTGAGTTTTTCAGGTACGGTATTATAGGAAAGTTCCCTGATGTCTACAATCGAGGGATAAAAAGAGGGAGCCGGGGCCTCTGTTTTCTGCGCCGGCCCGTGGTCAGAGATATCGATCAGGAGCTCCTGGGGATAGTCCGTGTCCAGAAAATAGTCGTTATTGCCGCATACGGCATAAAGAGGAAGGCTCCCGGTATATTCTCGGATTCTGTCGATTTCTGTTTCGAGGTCACCGGCGATCAGGACCGCATCGACCCTGTCAAGCCGGTCTATGGCGAGACCTATGTTGTCGGCATAGGTGTGGACGTCTGAGCAGACGAGAAGCTGGAGCATGGGACAGGCCTCCAAGAAGATTTTTTGCGGAGCTGCAGCGCCAAAGAACGCCAGGTTACATTAAGATTTTTTATACAAAGAATATTTATACAAAGAATCTTTATACAGTCTTTTTACAGCAGAGCCTGCAGGCCCAGGATCAGGTGGGCTGCGGCGAAAGTGTAGGGGCCTGTACGGGGGAGCTCGATGTCAGAAGGAAGATAGCAGTTCTCACCGGAAGCAGGTGAACGGAGATCCTTTTCCAGAATTTCGGAGGTGCGCCTGTAGACATCTGCCATTTGGCGGGAGCCAAGGTCGCGGTTTTTGCGTGCGGCGGCAAGGGAACGCATGGCGTAGGCGGAGGCGATGTGTTTCCAGGGAGTATGGGCGATGTAGGTACCTCCGGCGAAAGTTCCGTCGACGGATTCAACTTCGACCTGGCATTTTTCTTTGACAAAGCGTCTGAAAATGAATTCTGCCGCTGCGCGCGGGGAGTAGTCCTGTGCGATCTCCTTTCGCAGTTCCTCAGGGAGTTCATAATAAAGGATAAGGTACATGGCCGTTACTGTCAGACGGGGACCGTCGGAGGAGCTGTATCCGAATGTTCCTCCCCGGTTTTTTTCATATATACCGATCAGGAGCTGGCGAAAGGCTTTTTCTTCCTCGGGGCGTTCAAGATATCCATATTGAAGGAGGGCGTATAGAGCCCACCAGGTGTTGACAAGGCGGCACTCTTTTTTTCCTGCGCGGAGAATGAGCGGCCCCCAGCCGTCTTCACTGTGGAGAAACCACAGATTGGACGCGATGTCGTCGTACAGATCGAATGATTCGATCGCTCCCGAGGCAGACTTTTTTTCCAGGGCAGCAAGACACAGGAGCATGGAGGTATTGATCACGGTAGGGCGGTTCACGGTCTTGCTGGGAAGGCCCGTGGGCATTACACCTTCCGTGAGGGTCAGCATAGCGCTCCGGTAGGATTCGCGCTTTTTTTCATAATATCCGGAACCCCTGAGGGCAAGAAGACCTTCGCAGGTGTTGGCGTACTGAGGCTCGGAGGCGGTTCCCGTGATCCCCCAGTGGGCAGGACGGGAGAGCAGCCAGTTGAGGAGAGAACGCTGTCTGGCCCGGATCTGGCGGCGTATTTTGGGGCGCGCAGACAGTGAAAAGCCGATACCCTCAAAAAAGCTGCAGATCGGAGGGGAGGCAAGATTCCAGATCAATAATATGAGAGCCGCTGCGGCAGCCAGATTTATGGCAGGAACAGGCCCCGCTTTCATGGCAGCAGCTGTTTCCAGGACGGAAGGGGGAAGAAAGCTGCCCCCGAAGAGGATAAGGGATGTAAGGGCTGCAGTAATGAGAAAACGAAGAAACGGCTTCATGAAAACTCCTGTCTTATTCTGTCTGCGAAAGGCGCACCGGGCAGCAAAGCCCTGCTTTTCCAGAGGTTCATATAGAGCAGCGGTAAGCAATGCGGGGCGCCGGAAGCTGAGCAGTTACTTTTTTTTATATGTAAAAAAATTGCAAACATGCGGGAATCTGATATACTGTAAATGTTTGAGCGCATTGGAAGCCTGCATTGTGCGGTTTATTCCGCAGGAAATTCAATGCTTCCGAAATCGAACATGTCGCCCATAGTGAAGGTGTGGCCGGAAAAAGCGTCGATGACGAGCCTGCGAAGGCGGTCAAAGGAGCTGCTGTCCCGGCTCTCCACATACAGCATGGAAGTAGTCCTGGCATCTGCGAGACCGTCGTGTTCACGGCCTGAAAAGTCGAGCCCTGCAAGCGTCACGGCGCGGCCCAGGTTCATCTGTTTTTTGATGTGCAGAAGATCACAGAATTCCTGCTGGAAATCATGCCAGTGGTTGAACATGTACCGCAGTCCGGTGATTTCCTGGATGTTTTTCAGTCTGGTTTCGTTCATGACCTGCCAGATATCGCTGTCGCTCCAGGAATAGATTTCATAATCCTCCCCGCACCAGTCTATAAAAATGGGAAGGATGTCTGCGAAAGAAGAAGCTTCCGCAATATCTTCTGTCGAGATCCCGGTGAGTTTTCTGTATTTGGCATAGATTTTATTAACGAAGGATGGGCGGACGAATTCGCAGAAGCTTCCGACCTCCCGGTTTTGGTCATCCAGTTTGACGGCGCCGATCTCAATGATTTCCTGTGTGCAGATCTCGCGTTCGCTGCTGAAGCTGTGGGGTATTGGGTGCATTTCCAGATCAATGAATATTTTGTGCATGGTTTCTCCCTGTAAATGTCCGATCCGGCTGTCATTTTATTCATACATGTTTGTGAACAAGAGGTCATAAACACAAGTATGATCTGCCTTCAGTTATTATATATTCTGTAGGTCAAGGCGATCACAGCCGCGTTTTTAGGAAACGGCATAAGGAGATTGTACCACACTTTTTATCATTATGGGGATTTTGAGATTATGGTGATAAAAAAGATCAGCGAAGCCAGGTCCGGCATCTTTTTTGTAAAAGAATATCAGGTGGAAGGCGGGGCTGATCCTGTCAGCCTGATCCGGAAGCTGCAGGCGGGTACGGATGATGTTCAGGAGGTGGTTACATATGTCTTTAGCGACAGTGATCCGCTGGGCCTGGACACGCGAAGCTTTACTCCTGAGGAATTTTTTGAGGTCGTCCCCCGCATGGAGGTCTACGGGCCGGAGCTGGCCTTTGATGTGATCGTCCGCACAGAAGGTCATCCTGTGACGGTGGAGCTTACGCATGGGGAGAATTCTATTTTCATAAATTCTCTGGACCGAGATGTGGAGCTGGAGGATCTGCTCGGGTCGGAGCCGGGAGCGGGCAATACAGACGGGATAATAACTGAAAAGACAGGGATACATGACAGCATTTCCGAAATGGCTCAAAAGCTTGAAGGTGTAATCTGCCGCAGCACCAGTGCAAATGCCTGGCAATTCGGGAAAGATTTGACAGGAAAGAGAAAGGACGCTGTTGAGAACAGCTGGAAGGCAGCGATGATGTCTTTACTCCTTTCTGAGTGCGGGAATTTTGAAGGATACGACATGGATCGTGTGATCAGGATGTGCCTGATCCAGGGGCTTTCCGATATGTTAAGCCCGGAACCGGAGTCCTGGCCCGGGATTATTGAGCCCGGGATAAAGGGGCAGATCATTGACCTTCTGAGGGAAATGAAAGAAGGAAAGACTTCCGAGGCAGAATTGTTTGCAGAAATTGTCGGGAAGGATTAAGGTAATAATAAGGGTAAAAAAACTGACGGGGAGATGATAAAAAGTGGCAAATAAATCAATTGAGCCCAAGTTCAGGCATGAGCTGAAGTATCTGTGTTCGTTGGCTGAGCTCAGGATGCTGGAGACGCGGCTCCAGAATGTTATGAAACCGGATCCTCATACTGATGAAAACGGGTGTTATCTGATCCGCAGCACGTATTTTGATGATCTTTATGACAGGTGTCTGAATGAAAATGAAAGCGGGGTGAGCCCGCGTGAAAAGTGGAGGGTGCGCATATACAATTGCAGCGATAAAAGGATCTCGCTGGAGTGCAAGCGCAAGGAATACGGCATGATCCAGAAGAAGAGCTGCAGGATCACCAGGGACCAGTACGAAAAAATGGCCAGGCTTGAGCCTGTTCCGATCACGGACAGCAACCCGCCCCTCCTCAACAGGATGCTTCTGGAACAGCGCACGCATCTGATGCAGCCCAGGGTGATCGTACAGTATCTTCGAAAGCCCTTCATCTGTGAAGAAGGAAACGTCCGCATCACCTTTGATATGAATATCACGTCCTCTCCTTCCTTCGACCGGTTTTTTGAGAGGGATATCCTGGAGAGGCCTGTCCTGCCAAAGGGGCAGCATCTTCTGGAAGTAAAGTTCGACGAATACCTTCCGGACTATATTTATCACGCCATCCAGATGACGAACATGCGCCTGGAGACGTTTTCAAAGTATTATCTGTGCAGGCAGTACAACCTGCGCGGATTCCTTTTATGAGCAGCGGTCAGGTATTTTTTAAGTCATTTTACAGGGATTGAGTATAACTGAAAAAGGTAAAAAAAGGAGGAAAACATGTCATTTTCTGATATTTTCAAAAAGTCGTTTCTGCAGGGATATTCCACAATAGAGCTCAGCACCAAGGGGATCATTGTCGCACTGTGCTTTTCGCTTGTGCTGGGACTGTATATCTTTTTCTGCTACAGGCTTCTGACACGCAGGACTTTTTATTCCAAAAACTTCAACATTTCACTGGTATGCATGTCGCTGATCACGACGGCGATCATCCTGACGATCCAGTCGAGCGTCGTCGTTTCACTCGGTATGGTCGGCGCGCTCTCCATCGTCCGTTTCCGTACAGCTATTAAAGAACCTATGGATCTGGTCTTCCTTTACTGGGCGATCAGCGTAGGTATCATCTGCGGCGCGGGTCTGTCGGAGATCGCGATCATCCTGTCGATCGTGGTGACAGTGGCTGTTTTTGTGCTCAGCCGCATTCCGCTGGGCAAAGCTCCCATGATCCTTGTTGTAAATTCCGAAAACGACAATGAAACAAATAAGAAGATCCGCCAGATCATTCGCAGAAACTGTGGTTTTTACACTGAAAAATCCCGTAATGTCACCGGGAGCCAGCTCAATCTTGTCGTTGAGCTGTCCGTAAAAGAAGGTACTGCTTTGACAAATGAGCTGTCTGCTATGCGCACGGTCCATTCCGTTTCGCTCCTGTCCCATGACGGTGAGGTCACATTCTGATATGATGGATTATTTTAAAAGATAAAGGGATGTTTTGATGGAAATATCTCAGTTTGATTATCAAATGTACCAGGATGAGATCGC
>DEPS01000145.1:0-20186 GCA_002358875.1 Lachnospiraceae bacterium UBA3386
GAGAACTCCCTGGAAGGCGACTGCGAAATGCTGCCCGGCTGGGACTGGAATATCGAGAAAAGGAAGAGAGTTTACGTCAGAAATACCGCTCATCCGGATGGAAATGATGAGTTTTTCGAGGTGACCGGAATCCGCTCATCGGACGAGGATGTGGTGGAAACCTATGTCAGCGAAGACGAAAATGACGAATGGCCTTTCCATTACAGAGCAAAAGCACATGGCGGAGCGACAGTTACAATCAGCTACAAAGATCTGCACAACGAGAATAAGGAACACAGCTTCGAGGTCTATGTCAAGGAGGATGTATACGGAGTCAGCGTCTTTACAGAGGACGGATCTGACCGCGCCCTGCCCGGAAAGTCAATCCATTTAAAGACCAGTGCCTGGCATCACTCGGAGGTGGAAGATCAGCAAGGCGTGACAGACGGTCTTACTTATGTATGGAACCTCAAAAAGGTCGACGGCAATCCGGATCCCGATCAGTTCGCGTCCCTTCAGCCGTCGGAGGACGGCCTGTCGGCAGAGGTCACCTTCCGGCGCATAGCGGGAGAAGACGATGGGTTCTGGCATGAGGTTGATGCCGAGGTTCTTATTTACAATGGAACTTATTCCGAAGAGAATCCGGAAGAAAACAAGGTGGGATACGACTGCATCCGGCTTGTCATGGCAGACCAGTATATCGAGCTCTGGCCGGCAGCGATCAACAGCCGGATGGAGGTGGGAGACACTGAGGAGGTCGAAGCTCAGCTGCGTTTTTATCCCGGAACAGGTGAAAACGGATTTGACCTTGCGGATGACGTCCACTATTACTGGTACTATGAAAACTGGAAGGTCCGTGTCCATGATGCAAATGACAAGCAGGTTGGAAATGAAGACGACGAAGGACATTATCAGGATTCTGAGGCCAGCACCGGGTCTTCCTGTCATTTTTCCATCTACCGGCGCAGGCAGGCGGACGCTGAGATCACTCTGAAGGCCTGCTGGAAGGACGGAGCCGGAAATGATCACTGGGAGGAGCGCAGGTTCCGGCTGGAAGAGAAAGACTACAGGGTATCTCTTGACGACAGAGGCGATAATCGTGTCTTCAGCGACGGAGACAAAACGATCGACGTCCGCGTGGAGGGAATCCCGGAGAATGCCGTTTACGGGACGGATTATCAGATCAGTGACATTGCCGTCGGTCTCTGGAGCGACAGCGAGGACGGGGACGGACGTCAGATCACAGAGCCTTACCCGGATACCGTCTATACCTTTGATCCGGGGAATGGAGGCAGCGGCATGGCCCTGACTCTCCACGGCTCTGAGCTTGCGAAGCAGGGGCTTACGGACGAGAGGCAGTTCGGCCTTTCCATGCTGCTTTCCTATAAGGGCGAGAGCCTGTGGATTGAGGAAAGCGATATGCGTTTTATGGAGGCTGGTGCGGATTACCACGACAGGGAATGGGACCGCGAGATGCTTCCCGGCTGGGACGGAGAAATTAATCAGACATACGATGTCAATATAAGGAATGCAGATCATCCTGACGGGGAGGGACAGCGATATTACGTCAGGAATGTGGAGATAAAGAGCCAGGAGCCTGCAGAAGAAGGCAAAGAAGTGCTTTCTCTGGAGAAGTGCTTTGAAAATGATGATCCACAGAGCGATAACTTCTGGTGGCGGTACGAGACAAAGAACCATGGCACTGCTGTTCTTCATGTGACCTGCCAGGATGTCCTGAATCCGGAAAAGGATTGGTCGTATGATTTCAGTGTCTATGTAAAGCAGGATGTCTACGGAGTGGACGCCCGGACACAGGACGGCGCCCGCTATATGCGCGTGCTTCCGGGAGAGACGGTCGGCGTTTCCGTAATGGATGTCTCGCATGATTCAGATGATGATGATCGGAACGGGGATATAAGCGGACTTGTATACAGGTGGGCGATCGAGGATTGCAGGGGAGACGGAAACCCGGAAAGCCCCCCTGTGAATACCTTTGCGGAAATATCCCAGGGGCAGGATCCCAGGACCGCTTTAGTGACCTTCCGTGCCCTGAAGCCGGGGGAGAGCGATGTCTGGTATGACCTGGACGCGGTGGTATATGTATATAGGGAGGAGGATCAGGAAAATCCGGTGGCGACCGATTCCCTGCGGCTTACGATGGCGGACTCCTATCTCTACATCGAACCGGCTGTGATCAGGGGGAACCTGGTCGTCGGGCAGGATTATCCTGTCACCGCTAAGCTCCTCTCCTATTCTGTGAATGGAGGCGCCGATCCTGTTTTGCTCGGAGACGGGGAGGGCAATGGAAGTGTCCACTATTTCTGGTACTATGATTCCGATGCTGTGCAGGTTCTGGACGAGGACAATAATCAGGTCGGGAATGAGGATGAAAACGGAAATTACAAGGATTCTGAAAAAAGCACCGGGCCGGTTCGCGGCTTCATCATCCGCCCCCTGAAAAACCAGGACACCGACATCAGCCTGGAAGCCTGCTGGACGGATGAAAACGGTGAAGAACACTGGGGAGAAAGGCGCGACTACCATCTGATCAGGAAGAATTACGACATCTGGTTTGATGAGCATGATGTCAGCGTTTATACAGATGCGTACTCTGCCTCCGGCGGCCCCCGGACCCTCTCGCTCAATACCGAAAACCCGGCCTCACTGGGGGATGACTGGGAACAGGAGATCTCCCTCGACCTGCATGTCGGGCACTGGGATGGTGAGAAAGAAGAGTGGGGCGACACGCTCACAGAGGGGACGGATTACACGCTGGAAAAGGACGGCGGTCAGTTCCGTTTTGCGCTGACGCAGTCCTTCCTCGCGGCTATGGATCAGGCGTATCAGGCTCAGACCGGCCCGGATTACGACGAAGTCCGCCTTGTGGCCCGGATCTATCCGAAAAATCTGCCGGACGAGGAGAAAACAGAGGAAAACTGTCTCGCTGACACCGACGCATGGTTCCATGTCCGCGCCGCCAGGGAGGAATACGACAGAGAGTGGGACCGCATCATGCTGCCCGGCTGGAACGGGACGGTGAGAGGCTCTTACAACTGCCATGTCGAAAACAGCCAACACGAAGACGGGGAAGATTCTTCCTATATGGTCACAAAGGTCGAGGTTTTGGATGATCGGCCTCTGAATGGAGAAGGCGGAAACGTGGTCGGCGACCTGAGCAGGTGCCAGAATAATAAGGACGAAAGCGATTACTGGTGGGATTACCGTGTGGACCACCGGGGCGAGGCGGACCTGAAGGTCACTTACAATGATATACACGGCGCTGAGAAGACCTATGTGTTTACTCTTTTTGTCGGAAATGATGTCTATGAGGTTTATATGGACAGCACCGGCCGCGAGTACAACGGCCTGCCGGGCACAGAGATAGAGCTCAGTGCCGACGCAGTCCACAAATACCTTGATGAAAACGGTGAGTATAAAGAAGACAGGGAAAACCTTGGCTGTAGATGGTCTTTTGAGTACGGTGATAAATATGCTGAGATCACCGTCCATGAAGACGACCCTTCCAGGGCGACGCTCCGCTTCAACGATCTTCCGCAAGGTAAGGACTGGATCGATGAGGAGATCAGGGTCGGTGTGCGGATCCTGAATAAAGAGGGTGATGATACAGAGGGATATGACGCCAGAAACTTCTGGGTGCGGAGTGATTACACCGAGATCTGGCCGCTCATGTTTGATCCCTGTCAGGATGTGGGTGTAAGTATTAAGGATCAGAAGCTTGAAGTTCGAAGATACAGGCTCGGACAGGAAAAATATGAGATCATTGATCCGGAAAAGATCCGCTATGAGTGGCATTATGATGAGAATGTGCTGACCGTCACAGAGAATAAGGGCGGGAATCCGGTCCAGGTCCGTGACGGGGATACGGCTTTGGGTGATACCTTTACCCTGACAAGGAAGGAAGACTGGAATCACGATTATTCCGTCCGCGCATACTGGATAAACGAGAACGGAGACGAGGAAAATATCTGGGCTGATTATCAGCTTTGGGAGATCCATTACGACTATGAATTCCTGACAGGCGGGCAGCCGGTCGGAGACGATGAGAAGCTTAGGGACGACGAAGAGAAGACCTACGCGCTTGATGTGCAGAACCTCGGCGGCTTTGGAGGGGATATTTTCTATGTCGTTGACTACAGGGCGGCTGACAGTAAAGAGCAGGCAGGAGACCTTCTGAACGGCCTTGAGGAAGGCAGAGATTATTTCATCAATGATGATGAAGGCGGCGCGGTCTATGTGAATATGATCGAGGGCGTGGATTATAAGATCGACTATGAGAAGAACACGGTCACCCTTATTGGAGACCTGATCGAACGGAAAACACGCAGATCAGTCTGCGGTGATCCGCAGTTCAAACAGGAATTCTACATGGGGGCACTGCTGTTCTGCCAGGGGAAAAATATTGAAAGCAGGTGGAACAGGATCCTTCTTGAAAGGACCGGAAAAGATACCCAGAATATCCGGGCTGCAGATGTCTTACTTACAATGTTTGATCAGCCTGCCATCAGTGTCGAAGGCGCAGCGGGCGGTCTGACTTACGAGAGCAGCGACGAAAGCATCGTCAGGGTCAGCGAAGATGGAAAACTCATTCCTGTTGCGGAGGGCAGCGCCGTGATCGGGGTAAAAGCCACGGCGACGGATGACTACAGACCCGGAAGGACGAGTTTTACTGTCACAGTAAGGAAGCTGTCCCTTGCTGATCCGAAAGTCACGCTGACGGTCCAGGTGCCGGCCGGGGGCTATACCTATGACGGAAAGGAAAAGACTCCGGAAGCGGCCCTGACCTACGGAGGAAAGGCCCTCACCCGAGGGACGGATTATTCCATTTCCTATAGTGCAAATAAGGATGCAGGAACCGCCCGCGTTACGGCGAAAGGAACGGGGAACTGCGAGGGAACGGTCACAAAAGATTTTACGATCAGCAAAGCTTCCCAAAACATTGCGGCTTCCGACATATCCCTGACGTATGGGGACAGCGGCAGCATCAGGGTGACGGGAAATCAGGGAGCTTTGTCCTTCACGAGCCTTGACACAAAAGTTGCTGTAGTGGATGCTTCCGGCAAAGTTACCGCGGAAGGAGCCGGAACGGCAAAGATCCGGATCACGGCAGGAGAGAAGGGTAATTACAAAACAACAACAAAAGAGATCACTGTAACTGTCACAAAGAAGGCACAGAGTATTTCTGTCCCCGATCTTTCCCTGACTTATCCAAACGGCGGCAGTATCAAGGTAACGGGGAATCAGGGCACTTTGTCCTTCACAAGCCTTAACACAAAGGTTGCCGCGGTGGATGCTTCCGGAAAGGTCACAGCAAAGGGAGCAGGAACGGCAAAGATCCGGATCACGGCGGCGGAAACGCCGAACTTTACCTCCGTGTCGAAAGAGATCACTGTGACGGTAGCCAGGGGGAAACAGAGTGTAACGTTAAAATCCTCTGCAGCATCTGTGGCCGCAGGTAAGAGCGTGTCTGTGACGGCAGCCGGTGCAAAGGGGAAACTGACATATTCTTCCTCCAAGAAGGCAGTGGCGACAGTTACATCGAAAGGAAAAGTCACAGCAATTAAGGTTGGAACCGTAAAGATCACTGTAAAAGCGGCCGCCACTGCAAATTATGAGGAGGCTTCTGCGGCAGTTACGATCAAGGTGGTCCCGGGAGCCACGGCTTCCATAACCGCAGTAAACCAGGCAAAGGGAATAAAGCTGTCCTGGGAGAAGGTTGCCGGAGCGACAGGCTTCCTCATTTATCGAGGCAAGGAAAAGATCGCGACGATCGGGAAGGGCTCGACCACTACCTTTACGGATAAAAAGATTACCAGTAAAAACAATGGCGGGAAATTCACTTACAAGATCATTGCAAAGGCCTCGACAGGAAACAGTACGCTTTCCAAATCCCTGACGACATATTTCGTCCTGCCTTCTGTACTTAAATCTGCAAAGAGCACTGCAGCGGGAAAAGCGATTGTGTCCTGGGAGAAGAACAAGGCCGCCGACGGTTATGAGATCCAATACACCCTGAAGAAGAATCTCACCGGTGGAAAGATTGCTCCGGCGAAAAAGGCGAATTCTTCTATAATGCTTAAAAATCTCTCTTCAGGAAAGCAGTATTATGTTCGGGTCCGGGCTTACATCCAGAAAGGAAAGACGAAATATTACTCAGCCTGGAGCGGGGCAGGGAAGGTTAAGATCAAGTAAAGCTTTATCCGGATCAGGACGGATCACAGCTGATCCCGGGGGCTGATCATCCTGGTCTTATGAGGAAGCTGAAAAAGAATGGCGCTGCATGCCATGTTTTGAACAGTGACCGGTAACCGGATATTTCGGCAGACAAAAAAAGCAGGTGCATTTTGCATCTGCTTTTTTTCTGTCCTTTATCAGAGCATGTTTTTTGTAATCCGGATCTGCACGCTCAGGGGTTCTCGGCGTTTAGAAAATAAAAACCGGCGGCTGTGCTGAATACGGCTGCTGTGACAGGGTAGGCGGTGCAGAAGAAGGACTGCCCCAAATATGCTGCCAGAGGGAAGAACCAGACTGCCCTGCAGCCTTTCCAGAGGCTGTTTTTTATAAACAGGTAAATGCAGTATCCCCAGAACAGAAGATAGAGCAAAAAGCCGATCGTTCCCTGGGTGAGAAGAACATGGAGGGGCTCGCAGTGGGCCGAAACGACGTTGATGCCCGGATCGACTCTGAGCCTGGCATAAAGAATGGCGGTCATTTCAGGACCGATCCCCGTCATTTTTCGAGAGAACGGATATTTAAGGAACTCTTCCCATCCAATCCTCCAGATAAGGCCGCGCCTGGTCCCCCAGGAGTCGGAAAAATGACCGGCTGTGTAGACGATCCAGACGATGATGGACCCAAGGATCAGAGCCTGCAGAAGGAAGGAGAGAATGCGCGGCGCGTTATTTTTGCAGGGGCTCTCTGTGTCTGATGTGAAATGGTTTTTTGAAAAGAAAAACAAAAGAACGCCTGCCAGAGAAAAGGCGGCCCCTCCCGCCAAAGAGAATACAGAGGCGGAAAAACCGTGGAGGTTGGACAGTCTTGCAGAAAATACAGACATTTCCTGCGCACCAAAGAGGATAAAGCCAAAGAAAAAAAGGAGGACTGAGGCGCGCCGGGCCCGCTGCTGTCTGTCCAGTACGAACGGGATCATGAACAGCATGCAGATTCCCAGGCCGGCATAGACGCTGTCACTGTCCGCGATGGCACAGCAGAAAAGCCCCAGGACAGACAAAAAACCGAGAAGAAGAATATGGGGAAGCTTTCTGCTTTCCATAAAAAGCCCCCAGATAAAAGGGAGAATAAGACACAGATATCCGGAAAAGGAATTTTTCTGTCCGATGGTGGAAAGATAAGAAAAGTAGAAGCCGCGGTCGATTTTTGAAAGAAATCCGAAGGGATCAAAGCCTGCAGCCTGAATGACTGCAAAAAGAAAGATCAGGCCTGTCACTATGAAAAAAGCCGCGGAAAATACCCTGACCGCTTTGCCGGTCAGTCCGGATTCGGGAAGGCCTTCGATAATTCTCTGCGGCAGGAAGAAAATGATGCAGATAGTGCTGCAGACTGCTGTAGAGATCAGAAGCGAACCGACGGACCAGCCGATAGTCCCCCAAAAAGAGGAACCTGCATCCGGGGAGAGGCGGGAGGACAGAAGGGACCAGAGGGCGACCGCCGACAGGACAGGCAGTGAGAGCCTTATATGGGGGCCTTTGTCCCGGGCCCGGACCTTCAGGAAAACAGATGCAGCTGCAAGAATACCCGCTGGTATAAGTGCGGGGAGGGCGAGATGCAGATAGACGGATGCTTTTGTTCCGATCAGAGAATTGTATCCTCCCCTCGCGTAGAGAGGGACCACGAGCACGGAGACCGCAGTCAGCCAGAGCGCGATCCACGTTTTTCCCTTATCTATGAGAGAGGGTATTGTACTGCCGTTTTCTGTATTCATTATGTTTTCCTTATAATCATGCAGTTTTATCATGCGGTTTTGCGGTCCGGATGACTAACAGTATATCGCTGATTGCAGAAGCTGACAATGTACTGGCAGGGTTTTTCCGGTTTTCAAAAGATGGACAGTTACTTTTCACGGTGCACCGGATTCGAGGTGTTTTCACATATGCGCAGCATGTGTTGCGTTTCCTCAGCGCAAAAACCCGAGTTGAACGTTGGACAGGCTTTCCTTTACACCTGTCCGCTGATGTGTTAAGATAAACAAATCTTTGCGCAATTCTACAAAAATGTCCCGGAGATCTTTTCCCGGGAAACCGTTTCCCGGCCTGATGAGCTGCCGGGACAGAAGGAGATTGGAAAATGAAAATTGCAGTGACATATGAGCAGGGTAACATCTTTCAGCATTTTGGAAAGACGGAGCAGTTTAAGATTTATAATGTCAATGGCGGAGAGATCGTTTCGAGTGAAGTGATCGGATCGGACGGTGCCGGTCATGGAGCGCTGGCGAAGGTTCTGGCGGATCAGGGAGTCGACGTACTGATCTGCGGGGGACTTGGCGGCGGTGCGCTGGAAGCATTGACACAGGCCGGGATAGAAGTCGTCGCGGGCGCAGAGGGAGACGCGGACGAGGCGGTCAGGGCTTACCTTGGCGGCAGTCTTGTTTCCACCGGTGCCAACTGCGACCATCATGATCACGAGGAAGGAAATTCCTGCGGCAGTTCTGAAGAAGAAGGGGGCTGCGGCGGCTGCTCTTCAGGGGGCTGTGGGGGCTGCAGCGGCTGCGGCGGAGCTCCGGTGATCTATCTGGATGGGAAAAACGCGGGAAAGACCGTCAGAGTCCATTACAGGGGAACTTTTAACGACGGGACTCAGTTTGATTCTTCTTATGACCGTGGCGAGCCGCTTGAATTCCTCTGCGGCGCGGGCATGATGATCCCCGGCTTCGATAAGGCGGTGGCAGATATGGAAATCGGTCAGGTGGTCGACATCCATCTGATGCCGGAGGAAGCCTATGGCATGCCGGATCCGGAAAATATCATCACGATCGGTATCGCCCAGCTGCCCGGCTCCGAAAATCTGAACGTGGGAGAGCGCGTATACTTAAGGAATGTGATGGGACAGCCCTTCCCTGTTGTCGTGACGAAAAAGGACGCCATGTGTATCACCTTTGACGCCAACCACGAGATGGCCGGAAAGGAGCTCAATTTCAGGATCGAGCTTTTGGAGAGCCTGTAAGGAAAGGCGTTCGCCGTTTAAGACATAGGTCAGATCTCAGACGAAGGTCAGGGCTAAGGAAATGGTCAGGTCTAAGACAATGGTCAGGTCTCAGACAGCGGTCAGGTCTCAGACAAAGGTCAGGGAAAACAGCCCGGTACTTTAGCTGTTAATAAATAATGGAGGCGGGACGATTTCACGCCACAGGTCTTTATCGTTTTGCTGTTTTACAGGGAAAAACCATCATGAATTATGCGCAGATCAAAGAATGTGATATAGCCAACGGCCCGGGAGTGCGGGTGAGCCTGTTTGTCTCGGGCTGCCGCAATGCCTGCCCCGGATGTTTTAACCCGGAGACATGGGATTTTAACTACGGCCAGACCTTCACACTGGAGACAGAAGACAGGATCCTGCGTCTTTTGATGCCGGAATATATCGAGGGGCTTACCATCCTTGGAGGGGAGCCTTTCGAGCCGGAAAATCAGGCTGTTCTGGTCGGGCTTTTGAGGAAGGTGAAGAAAATCTGTCCCAATAAGAGTATCTGGTGCTATACAGGCTATACTTATGAGACAGAGATCCTCAGAGGAGACAAACACACTGCGTTTACTGATGAGATGCTCTCCCTGATCGATGTCCTGGTAGACGGGCGCTTCCTTCTTGCGGAAAAGGATATCACACTTTTGTACCGCGGAAGCAGAAACCAGAGGATCCTGGCTCTGCACGGAAAAGAAAAGGGCAGCGGGGACCCGGCTTTAGACACGGCAAGGGATGCGATCCGCGAGATCACGGACATTGCCAGGGGAGATTCGATGTGGAAATGATTTCCCGGGACTTTTTCGATGGCAGGATTCATGAAAAGCTATATGTGCCTGCCCGCATTGAAAAGGAAAAGATGAGGTGAGAATGTCCTTAAAGAACACAAAAGCGGAAAGGAACATGTTGGAGGACGGAAACGGCAGAGCCGGATCGGGAATAGCGGGATCTGATACGGCGTTTTCTGTGGATAAGCTTCCAGAGAAATTCCTTGCCGATATGAAAAAACTGCTCCCCGGGGAAGAATATGCGGCGTTTTTGTCCTCTTACGGACAGGAACGCCTTTTTTCTCTGCGTGTAAATCCCTTAAAATGTTCGCGGGAGGTTTTCCTGCAATGCTTTTCTCTTCCGGAATGCCCGGGTGAGAATGCTTTCGGAGAAAAAAATTCCGGAGAGGAAAATTCTGAAGGGGAAAATTCTGAAGGGGAAACTTCCGGAGAGGAAAAATCTGAAGGAGAAATTTCCGGAGAGGAAAATTCTGAAGGGGAATATTCCGAAGGGGCGAAAAGCAGCAGGGGTGTTAATGTCGGGCTTTCATGCGGACTTGGGCCCGTACCCTGGGAGCCGGACGGCTTTTACTATCCGGAAGACCTGCGCCCGGGAAAGCTTCCCTGGCATGAGGCGGGAATGTATTATATCCAGGAAGCGAGCGCGATGGCGCCGGCTGTCCTTGTCGGAGCAAAGCCGGGAGAGCGGGTCCTGGATCTGTGCGCCGCGCCGGGAGGTAAGAGCACGAAGCTTGCTGCCTGCCTGCAGGGGCAGGGCATCCTTGTCGCCAACGAGATTCATCCTGAGCGGGCGAAGATCCTCTCAGCAAATCTCGAACGGATGGGGGTCCGGAATGCGGTCGTGACCAATGAGACGCCCCGGCGCCTTGCCTCCCGTTTTCCCCTCTATTTTGACAGGATCGCTGTTGACGCTCCCTGTTCCGGAGAGGGAATGTTCCGAAAGGAGGAGCAGGCCCTGATCCACTGGAGCCCGGAGAATGTCCGGATGTGCGCGCAGCGGCAGCTGGAGATCCTGGAGGAGGCTGCTGCCATGCTCAAAAGGGGCGGGACACTGGTCTATTCCACCTGTACCTTCTCCCGGGAGGAAAATGAGGACGTGATCGCGCACTTTCTGGCGGAGCATCCGGAGTTTGAGGCCGTCGATGTACGTACACTTATGGATGCAGACCTTAAGGGCCGGGGCTTTGAATACGGGCGGATCGCTTGTGGTGATCAGGATGATCCGGACAGGCCTGGCCGGACAGAGTGCTTCTTTGGCGCAGTGCGGCTCTGGCCCCACCGCATTCAGGGCGAAGGACATTTTGCCGCCGTGATGAAAAAAAAAGCAGCCGACTTCCGGGGAGGGTCTGAGTACGGGGCGGCGAAAGCCTTTGACCCGGGAAAACAGGAAGCCGATGCCGGCAGAAGCGGGGCACCTCTTTTTGCGGGAGAAGCCGCTGCTGAAAAGAGAAAGAAGAACAAAAAGAGCAGGAAAGGGGCGGCCCTCGCCGGAGGAAACAAAGGCGGATGCCGGGATCCAAAGCGCGAACAGGCCCTGCAGCTCTGGAGGGAGTTCCGGGAGGAAGCACTGAAGCTGTCCGGAGATTCTTTTCCGGAGGAAAACATTATTCTTTTCGGGGAGACGCTCTATCTGCTTCCTTTTCCGGCGGGAAGTCTGCCGATCGACGGGCTGCGCGTTTTAAGGCCGGGCCTTGCGCTGGGAGATGTGAAGAAGGGGCGCTTTATGCCCGCGCACGCACTGGCGATGGCGCTGAAAAGAGAGGAAGCCGCGCAGAGCATCAGCCTGTCCGGAACAAGCCCCGAGGCTTATGCCTGGATCAGGGGGGAGGCCGTCCGGGTCTGCCGGACGGCCCCTGAAGGCTGCGCGGATCGCGGCGGGGATTCTGTATTGAAAAAGGGCTGGATTCTCGTCATGATCGACGGGTGCGGCATCGGATGGGGAAAGATCGCGGAGAACCCGTCGGCAGATGGAATGTTTATGGTTAAAAACCATTATCCCAAGGGTCTGCGCAGGGCCAACTGGCAGGCCGGCAGCAGTGTGTTTTGCAGCGCCATTGACCACAAAATACCATTCTGATAAAATCTTTGGAAAAGATTGAACAGGAGTGGATTGAGATGGATCTGTTTGATTATATGCGCCGGGAGCAGCAGAAAGCGGAGTCTCCCCTGGCGGCCAGGCTTCGGCCTTCGACGCTCGACGAGGTGGTCGGGCAGGAGCACATCATAGGAAAGGGGCGGATGCTCCGGAGGGCGATCCAGGCTGATAAGCTGGGGTCGCTGATTTTTTACGGGCCTCCGGGAACAGGAAAGACCACCCTGGCTAAGGTGATCGCGAATACGACCAGCGCCGAATTCGTCCAGCTCAATGCCACCACCTCGGGAAAAAAGGACATGGAGGAGGCGGTGCGCGGGGCTAAGGACCGCATGGGCATGTACGGGAAGAAGACCATCCTCTTCATCGACGAGATCCACCGCTTCAACAAGGCCCAGCAGGACTATCTGCTTCCCTTTGTCGAGGACGGGACGGTGACCCTGATCGGGGCCACGACGGAAAATCCGTATTTTGAGGTGAACGGGGCGCTGATCTCGCGCTCGACGGTCTTTGAGCTAAGGCCCCTGTCCCGTGAGGATGTGCGCGAGCTGATCCTGCGGGCGGTTCAGGACAGCGAAAAGGGCATGGGCATGTACAACCCCGTGATCGATGACGATGCGGCGGATTTCCTTGCCGACGTGGCGGGGGGCGACGCGAGGCGGGCTCTCAGCGCGGTGGAGCTCGGAGTCCTGACGACGGAGCCGTCCGGAGACGGGAAGATCCATATCACTCTGGAGGTGGCACAGGAGTGCATCCAGAGGAGGGCGCCCCGCTATGACAAGGGAGGCGACAGTCATTACGATACGATCTCGGCCTTTATCAAGAGCATGAGGGGGTCGGATCCCGACGCGGCTGTCTATTATCTGGCCAGGATGCTGGAAGCAGGCGAGGATCCCCGGTTCATCGCCCGCAGGATCATGATCTGCGCCAGCGAAGACGTCGGCAATGCGGATCCCCAGGCCATTCAGGTGGCGGTAAGCTGCTCTCTGGCCTGTGAGCGGATCGGTATGCCTGAGTCTCAGATCATTTTGTCCCAGGCGGCCACTTATGTGGCCTGCGCGCCCAAGTCCAACGCCGCGGTAAACGCCATTTTTGATGCAAAAGCACTTGTACAGAAAACCGGAAATCTACCCGTTCCGCCCTATCTTCAGGACTCCCACTATGGCGGAGCGGGGAAACTGGGACGCGGGATCGGCTACCAGTATGCCCACCTTTATGAAGAACACTACAGCGGACAGCCATATCTGCCGGAGGCGGTGAGGGGGGCGCATCTGTATCAGCCCTCTGAAAACGGCTGTGAGCGGGCAATCCGGGAGCGGCTCTACAGGCTGACGGGCGATGGGCGCTATACTTCGCCTGAGGAGCTTCTGGAGCGGACGCCGGATTAAAAGGTACAGGACTCCAAAACGCCTGATTCAAGAGGCGGCTGATTCAAAGGCGCCGGACTTAAAAAAAACGCCTGATTCAAAAGGTGCCTGATCGTCGAAAACTATTCCGGGACACAGGGATTGAGGCCCTGTTTAGAATTTATGGATGAAGTATTTACCGTATATAAACTGATCATTATGTATATTCTGGACCGAGCGGACGGAGATGTGACACAGGGCATGGTGTCTTCGTTCCTTCTGGAGGGCGGTTTCGCGAACTTTATTTCTCTTGCGGAGAGCTACGATCAGCTGGAAAAGAGAGGACTGGTCCGCTTTGTCTCAGAAGGGGAAAAGAAGTTCGTCAGGCTTACGGAAGCCGGGCGCCAGGCGCTGGGTTTCTTTGGTGCGCGCCTTAGTGCCGATATCCGCAGGCAGGCCGATGCCTGGATCCTGGAAAACGGGCACCGCATCCGGGAGGAGCGGGAGATCAGGGCGGTCTATGAAAAAATGACTTCCGGGGTCTATGAAGTGCGCATGTCTGTCAGGGAGCGGGACGTCACCCTGATGGAGATCAGATTATCCGTTCCGGATGCGGCGTCTGCTTCTGCGGTCGCGTCCCGCTGGAACGGTGAAAATGGTGAGATTTATAAATATCTCGTTGAAAAATTATTCTGACTGTTCTATAATTCATTAAAAATCGAACATCGTTGCATATATTATGCAAATATTGTATACAGGGCAGTTGGTGCCCGGTCAGCTTGTATTCCGAATTTTATCCCTGATTATTACAGCATAAGGAACTGTGGAGGAAATACTCCGCTGCAGGTCCTTTATGTTATGTCAGAAAATCTGGTGCAGCATCTGCAATTAAATCTCATTTTGTCATAGGTGTAACTGTCCGGCGGGGCTTTGTGCCCGGCGGTTTTATGCTGTCTACTGTCTTTGAGCGGACAGACAGGTAGCACAGGAGTTTTTATACTGTGTACTGTCTTTATGCGGACAGGCGCGGGTCCATGAGCTTTTTGCCTGTTTTATTGTCCATCAACGAGCAGACAGAGGGTGCAGGAGCTTTTTGCAGTGTCCAGGGCATAAAAGGACAGGTATTGGAGGTAAGATGACTAGAGAACGATATGAATCGATCTCGCTGCATGATCTGCGCGAGATCGCAAAAAACAGGGGCATGCGCCGTATCTCTACTTTGAAAAAAGCGGATCTGATCGATGTGATGCTGGAAAAGGATGAGGAGGAAGCCAGGATCCTGCGGGAGGAAAAATTTCAGCGAAGACAGGAGAAGAAGCTGGCCATGGAGGCCAGGCAGGCAGAAGCCAGTCTTCCTGAGTCAGGAATGCTGCCGGCCGCTCAGGATCAGCAGTCTGCAGACGCACAGGGAATGGCGGGAGCTGCTGCCGTGCAGGGGCAGCAGGACAGCATTACAGAGCATGGACAGGCAGGAGGCGGCGCCGGGCAGACATCTTCCAGGATTGCCCTTCCGGGGAGGTCAGAGAACAGCAGGCAGAGAGAACCGAGAAGGATGCCAGGCGTTTTTAACGGAAATTTTTCTAACGGAAACGGTTCTAATGGAGGCGGTCTTAACGGGAACGGGTCCGGCGGAAGCGGCTTTTATGGAAACGGAAGAAGGCAGAAATATGTATCGCGCGGTGAGGAACGCCCGACAGGAAAGGATGTCAGGGACTCCCAGCAGGTACAGGCGGGGCCTTCAGGAGAATTGGAGACGGTCCAGAAAGGAAAGGAGGCTGTTATCCGAGAATCTTCAGGAGATTATTCTGTTCAGGCAAAAAACGGCGGCCAGCAGGAAGGGACAGCTTCCCGTCTGTCAAGGCAGTATCAGCCGGGCCGTCCCGATACGCCGGTCTTGCGCAGGGATGAACTCAATGCAGGACTTGACAGCGGACTTCTGGCAAACGGGATCCTGGAAGTTATGCAGGACGGGTTCGGGTTCATACGCTGCGCTAATTACATGCCCGGGGAGAATGATATTTATGTCGCGCCCAGCCAGATCAGGCGTTTCGGGCTCAAGACAGGCGATGTCATCGTCGGCAACATCCGCGTCAAGACGCAGAGCGAGAAATTCAGCGCTCTTTTGTTCGTCAAGAGCGTAAACGGATTTTCTCCTGACGAGGCGACTAAACGGTACAATTTTGAGGATATGACACCCGTCTTTCCCAACGAGAGGATCCGGCTCGAGCGGGCCGGAGGAACTCTTTCCATGCGGATCATGGATCTGATGAGTCCGGTCGGAAAGGGACAGAGGGGAATGATCGTTTCTCCTCCAAAAGCCGGCAAGACGACGCTGATCAAGGACATTGCCAGGTCCGTCCAGGCCAATAATCCCGAGATCCATCTGATCGTGCTCCTCATTGACGAGCGTCCGGAGGAGGTCACGGACATTCGGGAGGCGATCGAGGGACCGGATGCGGAGGTGATCTATTCGACCTTTGATGAGCTTCCCGAGCATCATAAAAGGGTGTCGGAGATGGCGATCGAGAGGGCCAGGCGCCTTGTGGAGCACAAAAAGGATGTCATGATCCTGCTTGACTCCATCACGCGTCTGACCAGGGCTTACAATATCACCGAGCCGCCCAGCGGGCGCACGCTCTCGGGCGGTCTTGACCCGGCGGCCCTGCATATGCCCAAGCGCTTTTTCGGAGCGGCGCGGAATATGCGGGAAGGCGGGAGCCTGACGATCCTTGCGACCGCGCTGATTGAGACCGGGAGCAAGATGGATGACATCGTTTTTGAGGAATTCAAGGGAACAGGCAACATGGAGATCGTTCTCGACAGACGGCTCTCCGAGAGGCGCATCTTTCCTGCGATCGATATTGCCCGCTCAGGTACCCGGAGGGATGACCTTCTTCTGACGCCGGACGAGCTGTCCGCGATCAATACCATGCGGCGCTCCTTCAGCGGACTGAGCGCGGAGCAGGCGGTGACGCAGGCACTGGATCTTTTTTCAAAGACCCGGACCAACGGAGAATTCGTCAGCATGGCGAGAAAGATGCAGTGGGGAAATTAAAGGAAAAGCGATCCTGCCGTCTGAACAGGCCGGGATCTTTCTGCCGGTATATTACGTGTCTTTACGAAAATGATACCGGCGCGTAAGGGAATCTGTAGTTTGCGGCAGCCGGCCGGGCGCCGGCTGCCGCGCGTTTTTAAGGGCGGGATCTGGGATGTCTCCTGCCCGGAAGGGGATTGTCATGGATGTAAAGGATAGAAGCTGTGGTATACTGCTTCCTGTAACAAGTCTTCCGTCAAAGTACGGAATCGGCTGTTTTTCAACGGAAGCATATCGTTTTATTGATTTTCTGGTGGAGGCAGGTCAGACCTGGTGGCAGATCCTTCCTCTTGGTCAGACTGGTTACGGGGATTCTCCCTACCAGTCTTTTTCCACGTTTGCGGGAAATCCCTATTTTATTGATCTGGAGCAGCTGGCAGGGGAGGGATATCTGACCCTGGAAGAGCTTGAACAGTATGATTTCGGGTCCAACCCTTCTTATGTCGATTATGAACGGATCTATCAGGTTCGTTATCTGATCCTCCATAAGGCATTTGAGAACAGTCCTTTTGCGTCGAGCCCGAAGGGGAAGTGGAGCGACAGCCGCTACAATCAGGACCGGTACGCCTTTGAGACCTATATCAAGAATAATCAGGAATGGCTGGACGACTATGCATTTTACAGCGCCCTGAAGGGGCGGTTTGAAAATGCCGCGTGGACCGAATGGGACGAGGATATCCGGCTCCGCCGCCCTGAGGCCATGAAGAAATGGCATACCGAGCTTCAGAGCAGCATTCGCTTCTTCTGCTTTATTCAGTATATGTTCTTCCGTCAGTGGAAGGCAATAAAGGAATACGCCGCAAAGCACGGCATCCGGATCCTGGGGGATCTTCCGATCTATGTAGCCCTGGACAGCGCGGATACCTGGAGCCACCCTGAGCTTTTCAAGCTGGATGAGTTCGGCCGACCTACTGTCGTCGCAGGCTGCCCGCCGGATGCTTTTTCCGCCACCGGACAGCTCTGGGGAAATCCTATCTATGACTGGAAGCGGCACCGCAGGGAGAATTACGCCTGGTGGAAATCCCGCATGGAGCGTGCCTTCTTTTTGTATGATGCGGTCAGGATCGATCATTTCCGGGGCTTTGAGTCCTATTATGAGATACCGGCGGACTCTGAGACGGCAATGATCGGAGAATGGGTCAAGGGACCGGGCATGGAGCTGTTCCATGCTCTCAAGGAAGTGATCGGCGGCCGTCAGGTCATCGCGGAGGATCTTGGCTTTTTGACTCCGGAGGTCCATGAGCTTCTCAAAGAGAGCGGTTATCCGGGAATGAAGGTCCTTCAGTTCGCGTTTGACGCAAAGAGCGACAGCGAATACCAGCCCCATCATTACACGCCCAACTGCGTGGTCTATACGGGAACTCATGACAATGAGACAACGCGCGGGTGGTTTGACAGCGTCGATCCTAAGATCCGCGATTACGCCTTCCGCTATCTGGGCGTCAACAACAAGGATGATGCCCTGCAGGCTATGATCCGCGCTGCCATGATGAGTGTCGCGGGCATCTGCATCATCCCCATGCAGGACTATCTGGGGCTGGGGAACGAGGCGCGCATCAACATGCCCTCCACACTCGGAGGCAACTGGAAATGGAGGCTTCGCCCCGGGGCCATTAAAAAGAGCCTGGCAAAGCAGCTCAATGAAATGGCGGTACTTTACGCCAGAAGCAATCCGTTGAAGCAGCTGCCATAAATAAGAATAAAAGACTGCCGTATGCGGACCAAAGAGGCCGTGTACGGCAGTTTTTTTGACCTGTACGGCTGATCCGGCATTTATGCAGGCGCGTCAAAGTGCTCCAATCGTACAGTTATAGAGATTTTTTTAATGAAATAAAGCAGGAGACCATCACTTTAGGGCCCTGCATCCTGTTATCTGGAATAAAAGTGATCCATTACAGATACAGAATGTTTTCCCCGAGCGCTTTGGCTGCATCCTCGCCCAGATAGTGAGCAACGATCGCAAGTCCGAAGGGGATCGCGGTGCCCATGGCCCGGCTGGTGATAATATTTCCGCTTACGACGACGCTGTCATGTGAAAGAAGGGCGCCGCTCTGTGTAAGCAGTTCATCGCGGGTGGGATTGCAGGTTGCGGGAATGCCCTTTAAAATGCCCAGCTCCGCAAAGATGCCGGGGGCGGCACAGATGGCCGCGATCTGTTTTCCGGATCTGTGGAAGGCGAGGACCTGATCCATGAGCGGGGCGCAGGCGCGCAGATTGGGTGTTCCGGGGACGCCGCCGGGAAGGATGAGCATATCGTATTCATCGAAATTGAGGGTGGAGACGGTCGTGTCTGTGCGGAAGGTGACTTCATGGGAGGAGGTGACCTCCGGGGTCTCGTTGATCGAAACCTTTGTGCAGGGGATGCCGGCCCGGTAAAGAAGATCGACGACAGTGAGTCCTTCGATTTCCTCGCAGCCGTCGGCGAAGAAAATGGCTGTTTTAAGCTCTGTCTTGGGTGTGAACATGAAAAATACTCCTTTTATGAAATGTGCTTATTGATAATAATTCCGTTTTTTGCTTTTTGCCCGGGATGCTTCACGGGATGAAGTGTCCTCAATGATCTGCGGTATGTAACAGGTTACTGTTTAAGCCCTAAAGAAGGCGTGAACGGTAACGGAAACAGTGAAGCTGAATAGAATTTTATCAAAATGATATGGTCTTTTTCAACAGGATTTGTTAAAATATAACTGCGTGTTGTGTCCACAAATATTCATTTCGCGCTGATACTATTTTTTGATTTATATAATAAAAATAAAGAAAACAGGCCGCGCAAAAGCCGTGTGACGATGATCAGGGTCTTGCCGCGCGTGTCATCCGCACAGCAAAGGGGGAAAAAGCATGGTTACCAATGATGCCACACTGGTACGTCTGAAACACAACATTATGGAGAGGGTCGCGAAACTGGCATGGGAAGACAATATCAATGATGAATCCCTGGCTCAGCTGTCCTATGAGATCAGTCCGGGACCGGTCGCCAATTACCGCTGCTGTGTCTACAAGGAGAGGGAGGTCACGAAGCAGAGGATACGTCTTTCTCTTGCCCAGAACCCCGATCCCAAGAGCGATTCCAAAAATATCGTGCAGGTGATCGAGCCCGCCTGTCAGGAATGTCCTATTTCTTCCTATACAGTAACAGACAACTGCCGTCTGTGTATGGGCAAGGCATGTATCAATTCCTGCCGCTTCGGCGCTATTTCGATCGGAGCAAACAGGACCAGGATCGATCCCAGCAAGTGTAAAGAGTGCGGCATGTGCGCAAATGCCTGTCCTTACGGGGCGATCGCGCATCTGGTCAGGCCCTGCAAGCGCGTCTGCCCTGTCGGCGCCATCACCTATGATGATTACGGCATCTGCCACATTGACGAGGATAAGTGCATCCAGTGCGGACACTGCATCCATTCCTGCCCCTTCGGCGCCATCGGCTCCAAGACCTATCTGGTGGACATTATCCGTCACATCAAGGCCGGCGACGAGGTGATCGCCATGGTCGCTCCCGCGACGGAAGGCCAGTTCGGTATAGATATCACCATGCAGTCCTTAAAGAATATCTTTAAGGAGATTGGTTTTGCCGATATGGTCGAAGTCGGTCTCGGCGGCGATATGACGGCGGCCTATGAGTCTCTTGAGTGGACAGAGGCTGCTCATGAGGGACGCAAGATGACGACCTCCTGCTGCCC
>DEPS01000145.1:20256-25570 GCA_002358875.1 Lachnospiraceae bacterium UBA3386
TCCAGCATCGTTTCCCCTATGTGCGCGGTCTCCCGCTACCTCAAGAAGACTCATCCCGGCTGCGTCACAGTCTTTTTGGGACCCTGCATCGCCAAGAAGTCCGAGGCAAATGACCCGACCATCCCGGACAATGCGGATTATGTCATCACTTACGGCGAATTCCGCGCCCTGCTTCGTTCGAAGGGCCTTGAGGTCCAGAAGGCGGACAACACCTATCAGGAGTCCTCGATCTGGGGCAAGCGCTTTGCCACATCCGGCGGCGTCGCAAAGGCGGTGCTCGAGTGCATGGAGGAGCGCGGTGAAGACACCTCCAAGATCAAACTGGTCCAGGTCGCGGGCGGAGATGCCTGCAAGAAGACACTGACTCTGCTCAAGGCGGGCCGTCTCCCCGAGGATTTCGTCGAGGGCATGATCTGCGAGGGCGGCTGTGTCGGCGGACCTTCCAGGCACAGGACGGAGATGGAGATCAAGAGGGCCAGGGAGGGCCTCCTCAAGCAGGCTGACGGCCGCAAGGTGCTGGACAACCTGAAGGATTATCCCATGGATCTCTTCTCCATGTACCGCGACGGACATATGGACGAGACCTGTCTGCTGAAATAATTTCGTACCGTCGGAAAGGTTCAGTTCCGGCGCACAGCGCTGCAGCGCTCTGCAATGAGGTTCTTATTTCACAGCGGACCATGTAAAGCTTTGTCTGAGCAGCGGGAAGCTGAGCGGTTTTTAGTGATTTCTGATTAGTGCCCGGCCGGGCACAGGGATCTGTTCCCTGTGCCTTGGCCGGTTTTTTTCTTTTTCTTTCGCTTTTTTCCGTATTTTTTATCTAATTTTATCTGTTTTTTGAAAATATCTATTGGAATTGGATTTACACATGTGCTATAATGCTATTCACTTGTGTGAAAAACTAAATGGAGGTTCAGGTAGCAATGAGTGTAAGTGTTGAAAAACTTGAGAAAAGCATGGTCAGGCTCACGATCGAAGTGAGTGCCGAGGATTTCGATAAAGCGGTCAATAAGGTTTATCTTCGCCAGAGGAACAGAATAAATGTCCCCGGCTTCCGCAGGGGCAAGGCACCCAGGAAGGTTCTGGAGAAGATGTACGGCTCCGCTATTTTTTATGAGGACGCGGCGAACGATCTCATCAACAGCACCTATCCCGATGCCGCAAAAGAGAGCGGCGAGGAGATCGTTTCCAATCCCGAGATCGACGTGACGCAGATCGAGGCGGGAAAGCCTTTTATCTATACGGCTGAAGTTGCTGTGAAGCCTCCTGTCAGCCTTGGCAAGTACAAGGGTGTCGAGGTCGATAAGCAGGATGTCACAGTCACAGATGAGGAAGTGGACGCCGAGATCCGCAGGGAGCAGGAAAAGAACGCGGCCAGAAACGAGGTCACAGACCGTCCCGTGAAGGCGGGCGACGAGATCGTTCTGGATTACGAAGGCTCTATCGACGGTGTGCCTTTTGAGGGCGGCAAGGCGACGGATTATCCTCTGGAGATCGGTTCCGGAGCATTTATCCCTGGTTTCGAGGATCAGCTCGTTGGCGCTGAGATCGGCAAAGAGATGGAAGTCACTGTGACTTTCCCTGAGACATATCACGCGGAAGAGCTGGCAGGAAAACCCGCCGTGTTCAAGTGCACCGTGAAGAAGATCACGGAGAAGGTCCTTCCTGAGCTGGATGACGCCTTTGCCGATGAGGTCTCCGAGTTTGAGACTTTTGCCGAGTATAAAGAGGATGTACGCAAAAACCTCGCAGACCGCAAGGAGAAGAATGCCCGCAGCAGAAAAGAAGATCAGGCGGTCGAGAAGGTCATCGCGGATGCCCATGTTGAGATTCCCGAGGCTATGCTGCGCACTCAGCAGGAGCAGGTCTATGGAGAGTTTGAGCAGCAGGTCGTCTCCCAGGGAATGAAGATGGAGGACTACTTCAACTATGCTCAGACCGACAGGGAGAAGATGATCGAGAACATGAAGGGTGAGGCCGAGCGCCGTATCCTGTACCGCCTTGTCATGGAGCAGGTCGCGAAGGAAGAGAACATCGTCGCGACGGACGAGGATTACGAGGAAGAGATCAGGAAGATGGCGGAAGCCTACCGCATGGATGTTGAGAAGTTCAAGTCCATCTTTGGCGACCGCAAGGAGAGCATGATGGATACCCTCGCCGTACAGAAGGCTATCACCTTCGTGGCTGACAATGCCGTCGAAGTCGAGAAGAAGGAAGAACCCGCTCAAGAATAATGACCGGGGCGTGATCCTGTCTGGATTAGCGTCGGGAAACATGTTTAAACCTGTCTGGTAAAAGGCTTCCCTCTCAGATTTTGATCAGAATTCTGTTGAAGCTGAAAAGAAACGTATCATATAATGAAGGGGCGGCGGAATCGCCGGATCTTTTGCGGGAAACAGCCCGGTCAGGGTTTAGTCCGCATGGTTCCGGTGCCGGAAGGCTATGCTTTCCGCCGGCCCTTCATGTTGGCTTATAAAAAGCTGATAATTGATTTTAAAGAAACGGAAAGGGGGCCTTCATGGCAAATTATATCCCTTATGTTATTGAACAGACCGGAATGGGAGAGAGGTCCTATGATATTTTTTCAAGGCTCCTCAAGGAGAGGATCATCTTCCTCGGCGACCAGGTGACGGACGCCTCCGCGGAGCTGATCGTCGCCCAGATGCTGTTTCTGGAAGGCGAGGATCCCGAGAAGGACATCCAGTTCTACATTAACAGCCCCGGCGGGTCGGTGACGGCCGGCATGGCGATCTATGACACGATGCAGTTTGTCAAATGCGACGTTTCCACGATCTGCGTGGGCCTTGCGGCCAGCATGGGATCTTTCCTTCTCGCAGGCGGTACAAAGGGAAAGAGATATTCCCTGCCTCACAGCGAGATCCTGATCCACCAGCCTCTTGGCGGCACGGAAGGGCAGGCGTCGGATATCGCCATCCAGGCGGCCCATATGGCGCATACGAAAGAGATGCTTAACCGTATTCTCTCGGAAAACACGGGACAGTCTTATGAACAGATCGTAAAGGATACGGACCGCGACAACTGGATGACGGCGCAGCAGGCGCTGGAGTACGGCCTGATCGACCGCATCTATACGACCCGCAAGGAGATCCCGGTCTGATCGCAACTTGATTTTTGAGGGGGATTCCGGGCGTAAACAGTTCTAAATCTACGCGTGGAGATCCCGGTGTAAGCATCCGCTGAATTTTACGTATAAATATCCGCTGAACCGGCAGCTGCCGGTATTACAGACAGGAGGTCATTACCACAGGAATGGCAGACAATAAAAGAATGTATCCCGGTATGCGCAAGTGTTCTTTCTGCAACCGGCCGGAGAACATGGTCCACAGGCTGATCTCGGGTCCGGAGGGCATTTTTATCTGTGATGAATGCGTCTCGATCTGCATGGATATCCTGGAGGAGTCCGAGCTCGATGAGACCATGGCGCTCTCTACCCTGGACGCGGACAACATCAAGCTCTTAAAGCCTGCGCAGATCAAGCGCTTTCTGGATGAATATGTCATTGGCCAGGAGGAGGCCAAGAAGGTCCTTTCGGTAGCGGTCTATAACCATTACAAGAGGATCGTCAGGGCCCGTGAGGACGACGACAGAGACGGTGTTGAGCTTCAGAAGAGCAATATCCTGATGCTGGGGCCTACCGGTTCCGGAAAGACTTACCTTGCCCAGACACTTGCCAAGATCATCAATGTGCCGTTTGCGATCGCGGACGCGACGACGCTGACTGAAGCGGGCTACGTCGGCGAGGATGTGGAAAACATCCTGCTCAAGCTCATCCAGGCGGCTGACTACAATATTGAGCGCGCCCAGGTCGGCATTATCTATGTCGACGAGATCGACAAGATCTCCAAAAAGGGCGAGAATGTGTCCATCACCAGGGATGTCTCCGGTGAGGGCGTGCAGCAGGCTCTTTTAAAGATCATTGAGGGCACTGTGGCTTCGGTTCCGCCCCAGGGCGGACGCAAGCACCCCCAGCAGGAGCTGATCCAGATCGACACCAACAATATCCTCTTTATCTGCGGCGGCGCTTTTTCGGGTCTTGACAAGATCATTAACAACCGCATGGATAAGAGATCCATGGGCTTCCACGCCGAGATCCAGGATAAAGAAGAGAAGAAGCTCGGGAACGTGATCAAAAATGTTCTTCCCGAGGATCTGACAAAATTCGGCCTGATCCCTGAGTTCATCGGCCGTGTCCCCGTCGTGGTGACGCTCGACGAGCTGGACAGAGAGGCTCTCATCCGCATTTTGAAGGAGCCCAAAAACGCGATCCTCAAGCAGTACAAAAAGCTTTTTTCCTACGACCGCGTCGAACTCAATTACGAGGACGACGCTGTGGAGGCCATCGCGGACAAGGCTGTCTCCAGGGGCACCGGTGCAAGAGGCCTTCGTTCTATCATGGAGAAGACCATGATGGATGTGATGTACGAGATTCCTTCTGATGACACCATCGTTTCCTGCACCATTACAAAGCAGTCCGTGGAGGAAGGCACGATGCCTGTCATCGTACACGGCGAAAAGCCCCCTCTTCCGGAAAAGCCCAGGACGACGGTAAAGAAAACCACGCGCCAGCAGCCCCGGAAAAAGAAAGCTTCCCGGGCATAAACTGAGGACTGCTTTATTAAGCATGCTGCATCGTGCAGACGGGCTGCTGACCTGAAGGAAGAAATACGCACCTCAGGGAAAGAACTCAGGAGTAGTTTATTATATGGTTATTAAAACAGTGAATCTTGCACTTGTCTGCGGGGTCACCAGCAAGATTCCGGCAGGTTCCCTGCCGGAATTTGCTTTTGCGGGCAGGAGCAATGTGGGCAAGTCCACTCTGATCAACGGGCTGATGAACCGCAAGTCGCTCGCAAGGGTGAGTGCGCAGCCGGGAAAGACCCAGACCATTAATTATTATGAGATCAACGGAGCCTTCCACCTTGTAGACCTTCCGGGTTATGGCTACGCGAAGGCTAATCTTAAGGTCAAAGAACAGTGGGGAAAGATGATCGAGCGCTATCTGCATACGAGCAGGGAGCTGAGGGCAGTGTTCCTCCTTCTTGACATCCGGCATGAACCGTCAGTCCTGGATGTACAGATGTTTGACTGGATCCTGCAGGCGGGTTTCACACCGGTCATCATTGCCACAAAGTCAGACAAGATCAAGAGAAGCCAGCTTCAGAAGCAGCTTGCCCTCCTTCGCCGGACGCTGAAAGAGGAAAGCAGTGTCCTTGGGAAAATGTCCCGCAAGAAGGGAAAGGGCCTGGAAAAGGCACCGGAGGAAAAAATCCCTGCTTCTGCGGGGCTGCCTGCG
>DEPS01000204.1:0-2262 GCA_002358875.1 Lachnospiraceae bacterium UBA3386
CGTCTCGGAGTCGCGCGCGGCCCTGGTCAGCGCCTGCCAGTCCCGGCATTTTCAGGTCGGCTATGACATCCTGTCAAAGCCGGTGCTGGTCGTTGACATGGGCTCTTCGACCACCGATTTTGCCTATATCAACAGCGGGCGGGAGCTGGAGCTTCAGACCGCCGGTGAAGTCAGGCTGGGCGGCGGCATCATGGATGAGCTGCTGCTTGATGCGGCAGTGGAGGCGTCCCCTAACCGCGAGGCCTTAAAGCGCGTCTTCAAGGAGAGCCCGCCCTGGCGCAGCTATTGTGAATTCGCTGCCCGCCGCCTGAAGGAGAAGTATTTTTCCGATGAGGACTACTGGAAGGACAGGGACTGTCTGCAGACTGTGACGGTGGCGGCATCAGGCGGAGAGCAGGGGCGCCCGGCCTTTCGCACGCTCCGGCTGCAGCTGAAAATGAATGAAGACACGGCGCGCCGCCTTCTGGAGATGCCCGCCCCGCAGCTGGACGGCAGATCCTTCCACGAGGTCTTTTCCGCGAGCCTGAAGGAGATCCGGCAGAAGCTGGAAGGGCAGGAAAAAGCCGTATCTTCAAGGCCTTCGGGATCTTCGTATTTTTCAGAAAACACAGGGCTTACGGCACTTTTTGAATCCGGAAAAGGATCCGGAAACGAATCCGGAAAAGGATATGGAAACGAGTCCGGAAAAACAGAAGGAAAGGCAGACGGAAAATCGCTTGCAAAAGCTGTCGGAAAAGCATTTGGAAAAGACAAAGAAGAACAGGCCTCCGGAAAGGGACGGCTCCCCGAGCTGCTCTTTTTGACCGGCGGCGTTTCCAGAATGCCGGCGCTGCGGGCCTGGTGCCGGGAGGCTTTCCCGGAGGCTGTCGTGATCACCGGGGCGGAGCCGGAATATTCTGTCGCCAGAGGCCTCGCCTACAGCGGGCGGGTCGACGAGGAGATCCGGGCCTTCCGCCAGGACGTGCGCGAACTTGTGGAGTCTACCACGATCGAGCGCATTGTCGAGGAGCATGTGGAGGACCTCTTCCACAGAACGGTGGACACCCTCGTGGAGCCCATCCTTCGTAATGCCGCGATCCCTGTTTTCGAGCGCTGGCGCAGCGGAGAGATCCGCCGGCTCGCGGACATAGACACGGAAATGGAGCGCGAGATCGATGCCTGGCTCCACTCGCCCCAGGCGGCGGAGCTTCTGATAAAGCCCATCACCGCATGGCTGCGCCCTGTCGCCTACCGGCTTGAGGAGCACACCATGCCGATCTGCATCCGTCACAACGTCCCCTACCGGGCCCTCAGTTTTTCATCCTACCTCTCCCTGGCGGAGATCGACGTCCACGTGAACGCACGCGACGTCTTTGCGGTAAATGAGCTCACCTGGATGGTCAACGCCATCATTTCCATCCTTGTCGGCCTCCTCTGCGGCGGCAGCGGCATCGCCCTTTTGTATAGCGGCATCTCCGGCATCGTTGCCGGCGCAATGATCACCCTCCTTGTTCTCTTTTTAGGGCGGGAAAAAATGGAATCCGCCTTCATGAAGCTGGACATCCCAGTCGTCATGCGCAGACTCTTCCCGCACGGTTTTTTTGAATCCAGAATGGAGAAGATCAGCGGCGAGATCAAAAAGACCTGCTTTGAGACCATGGAAAAAGAAAAGAGCGAGGAAGTCATCCGGCGCATGATCTCCGAGATCTCCACGCAGATCGAAGACTGCCTCACCCGGATGGCGGAGGTCGTCGAGATCCCGCTCGGGAAATAAAAACCGCCCCAAAAGACGGACTATTTTTCGAATTGTGCGGCTGGAATTTTTTGCCCGACAGATTACATATTTTTTCCTGCAGATTGGATTTTTTTATCCAACAGTCAGAAATAGAGAATTTGAAAGGAACCAGAAATCATTATGAAAAAGATCAGAGTCTATGACATCACCTTTTCGCCGGAGACCCAGCCTGCGGATTCAGAGGCCGGCGCGGATTACAGGCGTGTGAGCACCATGCTCTATACACTGGGCTCCCGAGGAGCGGACGCCAGATACATGAATCTGCACAGGAACGCCCTGGAGTTTATGGAGAGCCCCGCCGTGCAGCAGATCATGCGCACAAAAGGGATGGAAGGCTTCCCCTGCATGACCGCGGATGAAGAGATCGTCATAGAGGGGCGCTTCCCTTCCAACGAAGAGATCCTGGAAAGCCTGGGAGCGGACCTTGCCTCCCTTCTCGCCAACCCCTCCGCCGCATTTATGGGGGCGGGATGCAGCGGCTCCTGCTC
>DEPS01000204.1:2354-16582 GCA_002358875.1 Lachnospiraceae bacterium UBA3386
ACGAACCATTTCCACAATAGGATGCCTGTCACGGTGAACAGGAAGGCTCTGGAAATTGATTGGAACACATAGCGTTAAACAGGTAGAAGAAAGCATTGCTTTAAGATATAATAATTAAACAGAGCGGACCCGGAGTGTCAGACATTGTCATAGATGACGGTCTGTTCTCCGGGTCTTTATTTTATAGATTATCAACCGGAGGGAATCTTCACTCGTATAAGTTTAATGAAAGATGATGTTTAAATGGCAGAGGGCGTCATGGGGCAGATGAACGATAAACAGACGAAACAGTTAAAAGAGATCATCAAGTGGGCACATGAGAACGGAAATAAAATCAGCTATTTAACTTTAGTAGATATTCTGCAATATGAGAAACAGCCTATTGTAGAAAACGAAGAGTTGATTAATCAGATTATTCGATATCTTTCAAAAGAAGGGATTACTGTTGAAATAAAGGAGCAGGATGAGTCTTACTCATCTTCGCTGGAGGATGAAGATTTTATCCCGGCTTTGGTTAATATCATTACGTTACCTCAAAATGTATCAAATCTGATGGACAGGCTTCAAAATAATGAAATCGATTTATCTCCTGTTTTTCAGAGAAAAAAAGATTTGTGGGACGATGAAAGGCAGAGCAGACTGATAGAGTCCCTTATGCTGAGGATTCCCATACCGGGCTTTTATTTTGACACTGTCAGAGAAGATGAGTGGAAGGTGATTGATGGACTTCAAAGACTGACCACCTTTCAAAATTATCTGATAGGTGAACCAAAAGAAAGGAACGGAGTAAAGACATTTGAAAAGAGGAGGTTCAAAGGATTACAGTATTTAAAGGACTTTAATGATAAGACGTTTGATCAGCTCCCCAGGCAGTATATACGAAGAATCAAAGAAGCCTCTGTTACTGTTTACGGGGTGCAAAAAGGGACTCCGGAAAACGTGGTATACAATATCTTTCAGCGCATCAATACGGGCGGAATGCAACTGAATGAGCAGGAAATTCGAAATGCGATGTACCACGGGAAGGCTTCTGAACTGGCTGAAAAGCTTGCGGAAGATGAGTTTTTCCTGAAGGCTACGCAGTATGCAGTCAGTCCCGACCGAATGCTTGATCAGGAATATGTGATCCGGTTTATTGCATTTACAGAATTAGATTATGTTAGAGAGTATAAAAATGATATAAATGCATTTCTGATTAGAGCAATGAAAAAGGTTAATACTTATACAACAGAAGACCTTGAGCGGATCAAAACTTCTTTTGTGAAGACAATGAAATACTGTAATACAATATTGGGGAAAAAGGCATTTCGGACTATTAGAAAAGACGGATATAGAGGTAGAATTAACAAGGCGCTTTTTGAAATGTTCTCCGTTTGTTTTTCGGAGTTAAATGAAAATCAATTGGAAAATATCCAATCTCAGAAAGAAAAGTTTGTGGAAGCATATGTAGCGTTATTTGATGATCAGGGATTCAGGTCGGCCTTGAGATCGGGGAAAAGAAACGACTGCATACGGAGAATAGAGCGGGGCAGAATGCTTGTAGGAGAATTTTTATGATTACCCAGATGCAGATTTCTAATTTCAAATGTTTTGAATCTCTTTCACTTGATATGAAGAATCTGAATATTCTCATGGGATTGAACGGAATGGGAAAATCAACTGTTTTACAGAGCTTATTGCTTCTTCGTCAGTCATACCAGGAGAATGGTCTGAATGCATTAAAACTGAATGGCAGGTATGTTAATCTGGGAAACGGAAATGATATTCTGTTTGAAAAGGCTGAAGAAGAGAAAATAGGTTTTCAGATCCGGGATGATGGGACAAGGGCAAACCTGTTTTATCAATATGTGCCTGACTCTGACTTACTTGAACAAATACATGACGAATCAACATCTGTCAGCGATTTTTTCAGTTCTGTTTTAGATAATAAATTTTTGTATCTTTCTGCTTTTCGCATTGACCCGAGGAATATTTATCGAATGGGCGATGAAAAGGAGATAGGAGAGCGGGAGTTTGGAAATAATGGGGAATTGGCCATTCATTATCTCTATACTCGTCAGAGCCAGAGGGTGGAAAATGACCATGTTATTTTTAATTCATCCGAAGACAGATCTCTGTTGGAACAGGTCAGACTTTGGATGTCATTAATATCACCGGGCATTATGCCTCAGATCTCAATCAATACTGCTCTTAGAAATACCGAGTTGAAATATTGCTTCAGGGAGGGAGAAGAAAGATCCAACAGTTATAAAAGCGTAAATGTGGGTTTTGGAATTACTTATATATTACCGGTAGTGATCGCCCTATTGACCGCAAGATCAGGAGATCTTGTTTTGATAGAAAACCCGGAAGCGCATATTCATCCGGCAGGACAAAGACAAATGGGAGAATTGATAGCAAGAGTTGCTGCAGGGGGTGCACAAGTTCTGGTAGAGACACACAGTGACCATATTTTGAACGGGGTTCGTCTGGCTGTCAAAAAAAAGAAGATATCTCCAGATGATACAGGGATTTTTTACTTCTTTAAGGATTATAAAGATGGATTTCAGCATAAAGTCCAGAAGCCGGAAATAGACCAAAACGGCAGGATTAATATCTGGCCGGAAGGCTTTATGGATGAATGGGATAATGCTTTGCTGGAATTGCTGTGACTGAGGGAAAAGAGCATATGGACGTGGCAATAAATGATTTGGCGTTTCAAAGATCACTATATAACAGGGAAGATGCATTGAGGGCAGTAGAGAAATTCATCTGCATTTATCATGGGTATGAGGATTATAATCTCCCTCCAAACATACTTACTGAACTTAATCAGAAAATATGGGATTGATTAATGTCGCAAATATAAGGGTTACACGCAGTTTTTTTGCTG
This sequence comes from Lachnospiraceae bacterium UBA3386, assembly GCA_002358875.1. Lineage (GTDB taxonomy): Bacteria > Bacillota > Clostridia > Lachnospirales > Lachnospiraceae > CAG-791. The sequence goes on from DEPS01000204.1 coordinate 5,227, forward strand.
CGAAGTATGAGATATTATTTAATAGGAACCTTATTAAGTGTTGTTTCGGCTTTTGTTATTACCGTTTTGCTTGGGATGTGTATCAAAGAGTAGTATTAGAGCAGTCAGGTTCTAAATAGAACATCTCAGTTCTTTTTCCTTTGTTAAAGTGTTAAAGTAAAAATCGGAGGATCCGGGATGGAAGGGAAAAGTGACCGAAAGAGTAACAGGAATATAAAACAGTCATTTGCAGTCTTGCCCGGGACATTCTCTGTGGTATTGGCTTTATTATTGATCTTGTCCGCCTTGCCGGTCTACGGTGCCCAGAGGAAAGCGGGAAGCAGTGCTGCTAAGGACGATAATACCGAAACTGAGGTGGATGACGCCCCTTTGTTCCGCGTCCATCTGGCGGACGAACCGGAAGATCCTGTCCCTGCAAAGACGATGGATCTGGACACCGCGAGCTTTCTGGGGCTTTTGAGCGAAGGCCTGACAGCCCTGGACCGGGACGGCAAAGTCGTGCCCGGCTGTGCAAAGGAATGGAAAGTCTCTGATGATGGTCTGAGATGGGAATTTACGCTTCGGGAGGATCTTTGCTGGTCTGACGGAAAGCCTCTTGAGGCCAAATATTTTGAGACTCTTTTCAAAACAATCGCGGATCCTGCGTCGGAAACGCCCTATGGGCAGGATCTTGTAAAAAACATTGCCGGATATGATGAGGTTCTGAAAGGCAGTCCGGACAAGCTCAAGGTCTCGGCCCGGGGTAAAACTACCCTTGTGATCCATTTTTCCACCCCGGATCCCGGATTTGCCCGAAGCTGCGCATCGATCACCCTGCTGCCCTTAAGGGAAGACAAAAAGAAAGACACGAACAAAAAAGCCGCTTCTGATGAAGCCGCATCTGCTGGGACCACATCCGCAGCCGCTAAAGAAGCCGCTGCCGCAGGAACCACATCCGCAGCCGCTAAGGCAGCTGCGGACGAAAAAGCGGAAAAAGAATCGGAAACAGACCAGTCTTCCGCTTCTGTCTGGAAGGCTGTGACCGGAAACGGGCCTTACAGGATCGTCCGTTATTATGAGGGAAAAGGGATTCTCCTCAAAAGGAACACTTATTATAAAAACGAGAGCAGAGGTATTCCTTTCGCGAAGCTGTTTTGGAGGTTCAGCGGCGACCGGAACCAGGAGTATTCCGATTTGCTGAACGGGGATTTTGGCGCGATCTCGGACATTCCTCCTGAAGAAAAAGCGGTAATCCGTCAGGCGTCGGAGACGGATCAGACCATATCGGAGCAGACTGTCCCCTATGTGACGGGCATCCTGTTTAACTGCCGCCGTGACCTGTTTAAAAAAGAGGATGTGCGCAGGGCTCTGTGCATGACAATTGACCGCAAATACATCAGCTCATCGATTTTGAAAAACATCTTTGTTCCGGCCGACAGCATGTCCTGGTTCGAGGGTCAGCATTCCGGAAAAGAATCCGCGCAGACAGATGATGAAAATGCTTTTCCGTCAGGATCATTGAAAAAGGCAAAAGCGCTTCTGAAAGAGTCATATGGAAGCAAAGAGTCTTTGCCCTCCCTGACAATTCTGGCTGATGAAAACGGAGCTGTTCCTCAGGTGGCAGCTTATCTTGCCGCGCTCTGGCGGGATATGGGATTTGAAGTCGAAGTAAAAACTTCAAGTGCGGAGAAGATCGCCCAAAAAAAGACAGATGGAAAATATGACGTCATCTGTACAAACCTGCTTCTCCCTTCCGACCTTCCTTCCGTGGAGCTGGGAAAATACATCTCTGATAATGAGAGTAATGTGACAGGTTTTTCTGATGATAAATATGACGATCTGATGAAAAAAGCCCTCCGGGAAAAGGACCGGGACAAATCGACTTCTCTTATGAAGGAAGCCGCCGGGATCCTTGCCCGGAAGCTGCCGGCTGCCCCGCTCGTCATTCGCAGTGTGAACTGGATGGTCAGCCGGACCGACGGACAGGAAAAAGGCGCAGTTTTCTGTGACCCGTCGGGACGGTGGCAGGTTTGGGAGAAGACAGCGGAAAGCTCCGAACCGGAGAAGGATAAGGCGGGAGCCGGGACAGAGAACGTCTCGGATCCCGCAAAACAGGACGGATCGGATCCCGCAAAACAGGATGGATCGGAAGAGCAGACCGACAGGACGAAGACCGGATTATTGGGCTGGATCAAAAAGAAAACAGCCGGCGATTCAGCCGAAGCGGAAGACGATACAGAGGATGAGACGGAGGATAATGACGCTGCAGAACCCACCCCGGTGAAGAACAGGCTGAAAAAGCTGTGGGGCGAAAAAAAGCAGACCGATGACGCCTCAGACAATCCTCAGGAAAAGAAAAGCTCCGGAATCGTCACTCTCTTTGCCCGTTTCTTTGATGCCGTCCAGTATTTTACAAAATCGGACACCACGGCCTGGCTGACCAGGCAGGCTTATATTCTGGACGGGATGGGGGAGAAAGGAAAGAGGATCGCCTCCCTGCCGAAATATTCTGAGGTTCGTCTGACAGGAACGGGAAATGAGAGTTATGTCAGGGTCAGCAGCCTTGGAAAATTCCACTATCTGGAGGCGGATAAAGTAACCACCGACTATGAGGAAGTGGAGAAGCTCCGGAAGAAGGAAAAAGAGGAGAAATTGTGGGCGCAGGTGGTTACACAGCCCCTGCACCATGTTAAGGAGAGCGAGCTCGCCATGAGGGCGGAGGAGATCCGCGAAAAGACGGAGAAGATCCTTGAGGATATCGCTTACAGGGAGACCCTGAGAAAACAGACGAGAAATCCCTCCTGGGGCGGGCTGATACTTAGCCAGCGCAGAGGCTCTGTGAACGGACCCAGCGGCAAGGAGACCTACTACAACCTCGATATGACCGGCGTCGTGAACGTCATGCGGAGCATGGGAAATACCGACGAATACTGGGTGCGCGACGACGGCTGCAAGATGCTCGGCAACTACATCATGTGCGCCGCCAACCTGAAAGTACATCCCAGAGGCTCGCTGGTGGAGACGACCCTGGGCACATGCATCGTCTGTGATACCGGCGGATTCGCAGGCCATAATTCCAACCAGATCGATATCGCCGTGACCTGGTGACAGATAAAAAGGCTTCTCACTAAGACCGATGCCAAACATCGGAAACAGTGGGAAGCCTTTTTTATTGTGACAACACCCTTAAGCTGGCAGAAAACCAGCCGTGCAGGAAGAGTGGGAAGCCTTTTTATTGTGACAACAAACTTAAACGGGCAGAAATTCAGCCGGACAAGAAAAAATGCAGAAAGAAAGAATGCGGAAATGAAAAACCCCTGACAGAAGAGCCGAACGTTCAGGTCCTCTGCCAGGGGTTTTTCAACATAAAGGGGGAGTATGAAAATCTATTGGAAAACGGAAGACGAAAGGGGGAAGTATTTGTCTGTCTTCCGTTTACAATATATATGATACACAATGATTCTAAAATAGTAATAGGGAAATCATAAAAATAAAATAAAGAAACCGGATAGAAAAAATGAACCTTTTTATGAAGTTTGTTATTCATGGAAAAGCAGGGATATGTTATGATAATACATACTTGCAGACAGCAGGTACCGGACGGCAGACATGAGAAAACACACTGCAGACAGCAGGTACCGGACGGCAGGCATGAGAAGGATGAACACGATTGAGGAGGTTGCAATGAAAAAAGGACTGGTTCTGGAAGGCGGCGGGCTGCGCGGCATTTTTACAGCGGGCGTTCTTGACGTACTGATGGAAGAAGGAATCGAGTTTGACGGCGCAGTCGGCGTTTCGGCCGGCGCGGCTTTTGGCTGCAATTATAAATCAAAGCAGCAAAAGCGTACGATCCGTTATAATCTCAAATATGCAAAGGATCAGCGCTATTCCAGCCTGCGGTCTCTTTTGTCGACCGGAGATCTGTTCAACGCTCAGTTCTGCTACCATGACATTCCGGAGAAGCTGTTTCCTTTTGACTGGAAGACATTCCGTGAAAACCCCATGGAGTTCTATCTGGTGTGCACGGATGTAGAGACGGGCAAACCGGTCTATCATCTTTGCGGTGACGAACCTGAATGGGAGATGATGGAATGGTTCAGAGCCTCGGGATCCATGCCGCTTGTTTCCCGCGTCGTCGAGGTCGGCGGATATAAGCTCCTTGACGGCGGCATTGCCGATTCTATCCCGCTCCTTTTTATGGAGAAACAGGGATATGAGCGAAATCTTGTTATTCTCACCCGCCCTGCAGGATATATAAAGAGAAGAAATCCCATGATGCGGGTGATCAGCCGCGCGCTTCATCAGTACCCTGAGGCAGTCAAAGCGATGGAAAAAAGGCATCTCGTTTATAACGAGGCCCTTGCCTATATCCGGCAGCGCGAGTCTGGAAAATTCTGCTTTGTCATCCGTCCTGAGACCGATCTGGACATCGGGCGCGTCGAGCACGACCGGATCAAGATCCGCGCCGCTTACAAAGAAGGCAGAAGGACTGCCCGCCGGCTCCTTCCCGAGATCCGACGTTTCCTTGCTGCTGCGGATGCTTCTGATTCCCTTCTTTCTGCGAAAACTGTTTCCGGAACGGAAACCGCTGCGGATCTTTCCGCGCCGAAAACCGCTGTAAATATCCCTGCGCCGAAAACTGACGTAAATATTCCTGGGCCGAAAGCTGCCGCGGATATCTCTGCGCCGAAAGCAGCCGTAAATACTCCTGCGCCGGAAGCAGCCGCGGAGCCTGAACCTGGCCGGAAGAAAAAGGAAAAAGCAGAAAAGAAGCACGCCTCGGATATCTCTGTGCCGGAAACTGCTGTGGTGCCGGAAGCTGCGGAGAAAGAAGAATCCGGCAGAGAACGCGCGAAGGGCGTGACGATCTTAAAAGAAGCCCCCAACGTCTTTAAGGAAACGCTTGCCAGGGTCAGGAAAAAAGTGCCGGCAATTAAAAAGTCCGCAGCACAGAAATCTCCTGACAAGGGGCTTTCTCCTGAAAAGGAAGAGCTTTTGGGTGGGAAAGCTTCTGCGGAAAAGGCAGCTGCGGCGGTTTACGCAGAGTCTTCTTCCGGAGAAAAACAGTATGGAGAAGTCAATTTCCCTTCTATTCCGCGGATGAGGCGGCATCGCCGTGCCTGGAGGCCGGGAGAAATGACCGCCCTCAAGCAGAGGATCGGATGGGAGCGCTCATCCTCTCAATCCAGATGATAAACACATTATTACAAACGATATGTCCGCGTAGCGGACATTGAAGTATTGCCAACACATTATTTGACTAACACTATAGCCTTAAAAGTTCATACCGTTAAGAGAAAAGAGAAATAAATACATTTTGTATTTATTTCTCTTTGTTTGTGTGCTATAATGGTGGATGAGGAGGCGATGAAAAATGAAAGGTGTATATTTACTAAATTATTCTGTAAAAGGTGTTAAAGCGTTAGACGAGTGGGTACATTTGTCTTTCTACAAGAAAACTATCTCTAATACTTTTAGTATTCGTAATTTTAATATTAAAGGAGTCTATGGAACTAACGGCGCTGGTAAATCCGGAATTGTGACTTCATTGAAAATACTAAAAAGTCTTCTGATTGATAAAACATATTTGAATAATCCATTGGTTCAGAAACAGCTCGAAGAGATTGTTAATAAGAGTACAGGAAAAGTTGAGTATAATACAGAGTTCCTAATAAAATATGAAGATGGTTTGAGACATTATAAATATCTTATTACGTTGGGGAAAAAAAGTGCTGCCAGATGGTCTATATTAGAGGAATCCTTGTATTTTCGCAGAGCAGTTTCACATAGTAATCACATGGATATGCTGTTTCATGTGGTTGATTCGACTATTGAGTATTTGCCGGAGCACAATGAGGCTGCTATGTCATTAATTGAACAAACTAAAAACCTTTTGTCTGGAGCTTCACTGTCTGCTATATCTGTAAGCCTTATAAGAGAATCAAGAAACGAAGATTATTTGGAAATGGTTTTTAAAAATGGTATTATGTTTGTCTTACTCTTCGGGCTTAGCTTATTTGTATATCTGGATACTGAGGATGACCATATAGATTTTTTTATTAACGAAATGATAAATACGGAGATAGATTCAGGGCAGTTGGATAAGATTTTTGAATTGAGAAAACATGAAGTACACCTGAAAAGACAACTTCCGCTTTTAATCTCTGTAACCTCGATGTCTATCCCTGAGAAAAGATATCTGGATTTTGAAAAACAGGTGTCTGAGCTTGAATCATTTCTAAGGATTTTTAAAAAAGATCTGCAAAGAATAGAGATAGAAAAAAAACAAGAAAAAAACAGTTTTCGATGTGAGCTCGTAATGAAATATCCGGATTACTCTTTAAACGCTGAATTTGAAAGTACAGGGATAAAAAAACTAATTCGTCTATTCGCCTATCTACAAAAAATGGTGGAAGGAAACATAGTCTTTATTGATGAGCTTGATTCCAATCTTCACGATGTTTACCTGTGTGCTATGCTGGAATATCTTATGGAGTATGGAGAAGGGCAGCTGTGCTTTACCACTCATAATATTGGCCCTATGGATATCTTAAAACGAAATAAGAATTCCATAGACTTTCTATCCGTGGATAAGAAAATCTATTCCTGGACAAAGAGTGGGAATTATTCTCCTTCAAAGCTCTACAGGAATGGCATGATAGAGGGATCCCCTTTTAATATTGATTCGTTTGATTTCATCAGCGTTTTTGAACATGAAGGGGGAGAAGGGTAATGGGGCTACAATTAATTATTTGTGTAGAAACAAATAAAAAGTGCAATTCCGATTATATATACATAAAATCTTCTATTGAACAGTTTTATTCTGTTAATCAAGGGAATATCAAGTTGTCTCCTGTTTATTTGGATGGAAAGGGTAATTATTCTTCAAAGAAGACCCTCAAGAATATCGATACATTAAGTAAACAATACAGAGTTTCCTCTGAAGATAACAAAAGTGTTGTTCTATGCTGTTTCGATTGTGATGAGTATGATTCAAGACCAGAAGATATGGTGTTTCTGGATGGAGTAAAATCTTTCTGTGACGAGAAAGGTTTCAAGTTTGTATGGTTTTGTAAGGATATTGAGCAGGTTTATCTTGGAAAAAGCGTTCCAGATAATAGTAAGAAAAATGAAGCAAATACTTTCTTGAAGAAGAAAATGATTAAAGATTTGAGTATGGAAAAATTTAAGGCTGCAAAATATCAAAATGGGAAAAGCAACTTATGCATTATATTGGATGAATATTTGATAACAAAATAAGCCAATACTTTCTATGAAGATGCTTATCAAAAAAGCACAAAAAGATTCGATGAGGTCATGATGTTTATGACCTCTGACAGCATTTAGTGTATTTTTGCAGAACTCACATTTATGATGTAAATAAAAAAGCCCGGTTCCTGTGATGGGACCGGGCTTTTTGTGAAGTTCGATTATTGGCCTTTGGGGGGCTTTCTCAGTCAAGATCCTTGAAATGGAAGGTGCTCCTTCTGCTGGCATAGTCGCCGACGGCGTGCCCTTCTCCGTTCAGGAGATATTTGTAGGTCACAAGGCCTTCGAGGCCGACGGGGCCTCTGGCGTGGAGCTTGCTCGTGCTGATGCCGACCTCTGCGCCGAAGCCGTAGCGGAAGCCGTCGGCGAAGCGGGTGGAGCAGTTGCGGTAAACGCCGGCGGAGTCGACCATCTGCATGAATTTCGCGGCAGTGGCGTCGTTCCTGGTTATGATCGCGTCCGTGTGGTGGGAGCCGTAGCGGTTGATGTGATCGATGGCTTCATCGACGTCGGCGACGATCTTGAGAGAGATGACCAGGTCCAGGTATTCCGTGCGGAAATCGTCTTCGGCCATGATCTCAATGTGATCAACGGCGGCAGCTGTCTCGGGGGAACCCGCAATGATATCCTCGACTTCCTGTGTGCCGCGAAGCTTTACGCCCGCGCCGGAGAGGGCTCTGGCCAGTATGGGAAGGAAGAAGGAAGCGCCTTCCCTGTGGATCAGGACGGTCTCGACAGCATTGCAGGCGGCAGTGTACTGTGTCTTGGCGTCAATGATGACCTGGATGGCAGTTTCCACGTCCGCGTCTTTGTCGACATAGATGTGGCAGATGCCGTCGGCATGGCCCATGACCGGGATCTTTGTGTTGTTCATGATGTACTGGACAAACTTGTTCGATCCGCGGGGGATGAGCAGGTCGACGTCTTTTTCGCACTGCAAGAGCTCGTCGATCTCGTTGTGGAGCTCGGCCTGAAGCAGGCAGGAGGCGGGAAGGCCCGCCGCGATGACGGCCTCGTGGATGACCTTGAACAGGGCGCGGTTGGTTTTGGAGGTCTCTTTGCCGCCTTTGAGGATGGCACAGTTTCCGCTCTTGATGCAGAGGGTGGAGATCTGCACCATGGCGTCGGGTCTTGCCTCAAAAATCACGCCGATCACGCCGATGGGAACGCTGACGCGCTCGAGGATGAGCCCATAGTCGAGCTGCCTCTTCAGGAGCGTGCGGCCGATCGGATCCGGGAGCGTCTGAAGCAGTTCAATACCCTTGCAGACGTCAGACAGCTTTTCTTCATTAAAGACGAGGCGCTTCATGACCGCGGACGCGACCCCGGTTTTTTCTGCCGCTTCGCAGTCTTCTTTATTGGCGGCAAAGATCTCATCGCGGTGGGCGTTGAGCGCCTCCGCGATCAGGCGCAGGGCCTCGTTTCGCTGTTCATTTGAGGACGCAGCCAGGATCGGCGCATCCAGCTTCATTTTTTTTGCTTCTTCGCGGATGTTCATTTGTGGTTCTCTCTTCCTTGTTATAGTTTGATTGAATATTTCAAAACAATCTGTGAACAGGTTTCTGTGAACAGGTTTTCATGTTTTGTTTTGATGTTTCCGGGCTTCTTTTTCTGATGTTTCCGGGCTTTTTTTTCTGACTGATAAATGTTTTTATTTGTGATAGGTCCTGCCATGCAGGATGGTAAAGCCCCGGTAGATCTGTTCCAGGATCAGGACTCTCGTTAGAAGATGTGTGAAGGTGAGGTCGGACAGCTTCCAGCGGATATCCGAGCGGGCCACAAGCTCTTTTCCGGGACCCAGGGAGCCTGCGATCACAAAAACGAGGTCGCCGCCTTTTTGGCCGGCTTTTTGCTGCCATGCACCGAGTTCGCGGGCAAAGCCTTCACTGTCCCACATTCTGCCGTGCAGATCCAGCAGTATCACCAGATCCTGGGGGCGGATCTTTGAGAGCGCCCGGCCGGCCTCTATGTCCTTGACCCGGTCCGCCTCTGCTTCTCTTTCGGCATGCGCGTTCGGCTCGTCCTTTACCTCAACGACCTCCATTTTGGAGAAGGGGGAGATCCTTTTTATGTACTCCGAAGCCATATCCTGCAGAGCGCGTTCCTTCATTTTTCCGATACACAGGAGTCTGATCACTTTTTGCTACCTTTACTTTGATGCTTTGCCTTAAAGACCACATCTGTTAATAATACAGGAGGAGCAGTCCTAATTCAAGAAGTCTTTGCATTTGCAGAATTGTTGTAAATGTCTGTATATTTAGAAAATAAAAGAAAATAATTTAAATTTATTGACAATTATTATGAAAATGATATAATAGACACATCAAACAGATAGACGTTACCCGGGTAAAAAAAATACAATCATCGCGATTGAAACTGTTAACAATGGAAGCTGACGATGTAAGTCTTAAAAGGATAGTATTTTGATCGGTTTTCTGGCAGTTGTTAATTTAAAAGAAGGTTGTAGGCGTCTTGAAGTATTTTATTTTATATAGATGTGATTTGAATTGATTTGTCTTTGAATTTTTTCGATCGATCTGTATTCGGAACTTAAGAAATCTGGGTAAAGGGGGTACGGTCCGAAGAAAACTTAAGCCTTAAAACAGGTTATCAATCCGATATGTCTGGTCGGAATTGAATTAACCGGTCTGATTGACATACTGAGCAGTCAGATTTGAAACCTTAAAATCCATTCTTTTATTGAGAAGCTGCATACCGTATCGATTAAAAGAGAACCATAACATCCAGAATAACTGATGGTTATATGAGATGAAGGAGTTCCGGGTACCATCTGCAGACGAGAAATGCAGGAGGGAAATAAATATCTGACGGGAGGCAGAACCTCATAAAACTGAATACGGAGGTACAAACCATTGGACAAGGAATCCTGAGAAGGGATGTTGACCGCTGGCCTGAAAGAGCAAAGGCCGCTCAGCATCCCTTCTTTTTTTGTTGATTTTTTAACTTTTCGGGTGAAAAGAGCCCTGCAGTTACGTCATTTTTTTTATTGTGAAAAATCGTCTTCGTGCGCTATACTGTCACGTGTATGTGGTGATCCACATGCCGGAAACGGTGATTATTTGTCCGGCTGCAGAGGCAGATGAGCTCCGGGCAGATTGTCGGGTTCAGGCGCGGAAAATGCCTGCCTGAAAGAAAAGAGAAAATAAGAGGACTTGAATATGTGTGGAATCTGCGGATTTACCGGAAGGATTGGAAACGGGGAATTTGCTTCCGTTGACGGCGCCGGAAGCGGCCGTGACGATGAGAGGCGCGGGCAGGTCCTGACGAATATGATGAACAGGATCATCCACCGGGGGCCGGACGGCGGCGGACAGTATATGGATGACGGGATCGCCATGGGGTTCAGGCGGCTTTCCATTATCGACTTAAGGGACGGCGATCAGCCCATGAAGACGGCGGACGGCCGTTATGTCATCACTTTTAACGGGGAGATCTATAATTACCGCGAGCTGCGCGAGGAGCTGAAGATCAAAGGGCATACCTTCCGGACGAATTCGGATACGGAGGTGCTGCTGCACGGCTATAGCGAGCACGGGACTAGGATCCTGGACCGGCTGCGGGGGATGTTTGCCTTCGCAATCTGGGACACGAAGAAGAAGGAGCTTTTCTGCGCCCGCGATATGTTCGGGATCAAGCCTTTTTATTATGCGGAAATAAAGTCCGCTGATATGGAGAATGCCGTTAAAGAGGGTGCTGCCGGCAGAAGGGATCCTGAGACCGGCACTGGCTTTGTATACGGCTCGGAGATCAAGAGTATTCTGGAGTATCCAGGATATGAGCGGCAGGTCAATCTGGAGGCGCTGGAGCAGTATCTGTCATTTCAGTATTCGGTGCTGCCGGAGACTTTTTTCAAAGGGATCTATCGCCTTCCCGCAGGACATTATCTTGTGTGGAAAAACGGCAGGATCAGGATCCGCAGGTATTTTGACCCCGTCCTGACGCCCAGGGAGCCCGTAAACCACAAGAAGCTGGTGAACGAGATCGACAGGACTGTGCAGGAATCGATCCGTTACCATATGGTCAGTGATGTGGAGGTGGCATCCCTGCTTTCGAGCGGCGTGGATTCTTCCTATGTCGCGGCGAATTT
>DEPS01000204.1:16707-19588 GCA_002358875.1 Lachnospiraceae bacterium UBA3386
CGACAAAGGAATACTGGGAGGAATTCCCCAGGATCCAGTATTTCATGGATGAGCCTCTGGCGGATGCTTCCGCTGCGGCCCTGTATTTCGTCGACCGCGAGGCGTCAAAGCACGTCAAGGTCATCCTTTCCGGCGAAGGCTCCGACGAGCTGTTCGGAGGCTATGTGATCTATCACGAGCCCCTGTCCCTGGACAGATATCAGAAGCTCCCGGCCGGCATCCGTAAGGCAGCTGCCGCGGCTGTGTCAAAAATCCCGGGGCATCCCAAGGGAAAGGGCTTTATCCTGCGCGGTTCCAGGTCCGTCGAAGAGCGTTTTATCGGAAACGCAAATGTGTTTAGCATGAAGCAGAGGAAGCGGGTGCTCCGCTACTCCTCCCCGGATTCCGAGCCCAAAAAACTGACGGCTCCCTTCTACAGGAAGGCAAGGCACCTGACCGACCCGGAAAAAATGCAGTACATTGACCTCAATTTCTGGCTTCAGGGAGACATCCTTCTGAAGGCGGATAAGATGAGCATGGCCCACGGCCTGGAGAGCCGCGTTCCCTTCCTTGACCGCGGGGTCTATCTTGTCGCAAAGGACATCCCTCTTGGCGAGAAGATCAGCGATGAGAACACCAAGACCGCCTTCCGGGAGGCTGCGCGCCGCTATATGCCCGAATCTTCTTCGCAGAAGAAGAAACTGGGGTTCCCGGTTCCCATCCGCGTCTGGCTCCGCCAGGACAAATACTACAGCATTGTCAGGGAAGCCTTTTTGAGTAAAGAAGCGGAGAAATTTTTCCATGTTGACGAGCTCATGAAGCTTCTGGACGCCCACTACGCCGGAAAAGAGGACTACAGCCGCCACATCTGGTGCGTCTACACCTTCCTTGTCTGGTATCGTCAGTATTTCGTGCCCGGCGCCTGCTCCGTCTCCATCGAGGATGAGCTGGCCATGGAGCATATGCACGACGACAAGAACAGGCAGTGCTGTTAATCACAGGGCGGCTGGTCACAGTACGGCTGGTCACACTGCCGCCGGCAGGCTGCTGTGATCTTCTGACCAGCCTGTGCGGGCGGCAGGCAGTGAAAACCCGCTTGTAATTTGCTGCTGTTTGTGGGAAAATTGTTCTGTTATCTGATGATTATTCAGCTTCGGCAGGGCCCTTTCGAAAGACTGCCGGAACAGATGATAAAATGCCGCAGGAAGGGGAGGATCGAGATGGAGTTTGGAGTTGTTGTAGGAATTGCTGCTATCTGCGTGATGGGACTGATCGGCGTGCTCGCAGGTGTGATCGCGGCGGTTGCCACAGTGTCCGGGATTGATACAAGGGATAATGAAGGTGACTGATGGCTGTTTGTTAAAGCCGGACAGACTGTCAGCCGTGTCCTTACAGGAAAAGCAGTTTAAAAGGCAGATGACAGGCTGATTAAAAGACAGTTAACCGGGCAGGCAGGATGTAAAAACCTGCCTGCCTGTTTTTTTACATGGCAGCAGCCAGTCGGGAAAGTTTTTCTGAACGGGTTTTCATGTTTTGGAAGGCACCTGTCTGTAACCACAGAAAGCTGTTTCCGTCATTTAAAGCAAACGGGGCCGGGAATGCGGCTGGCTTCCGGATATGAAATGATATAATATTGAGTGTATAAACATGCGGACGTGCTGACAGGCAGAACCGGGAAAGGAAAAGGCTATTATGAAGGAGAGAAGAACAGGAAGCTGGAAAAAGACTGCTGTCTGTGTCCTGGCAGTGGCGTTTCTGCTTAGTGCCTGTGGAGGGACATCAAAAAGCAGCGCCGCCCGGCAGGATAGCTATGAAGCGGCTTATGATGCGGAAGCTGCAGGTGCGGCATATAATTCGGCTGCTGAGGAAGGGTATAAAAGTTATGACCTGGATGAAGCCGTGGAGGCAGAGCAGGACGAGGATTACCTGGCTGTAGAAGCTAAAGCGGCGGATTCAGGCAGTGAAGCAGGTGCGGCGGCATCCGGTACGGAGCAGACTGATCTGAAGTCCTCGAACCGCAAGATCGTTTACACCGGAAATATCTCCCTGCAGACACTGGAATATGAAAAGTCATCGCAGAGCATCCACGAAAAAATCAACAGTTTTGGCGGTTTTATCGAGTCGGAGGATACCTATAATGAGGATCCTTACTGGTATTACAGTGACCGGTCGGGAAGAAGCAGGACGCGCAGGAATCTGAATATTACGGCCAGGATACCGGCGGAGAAATTCGATTCTTTCATGAAGGATCTGGAAAATGACGGTCAGGTGACGAATACATCCGTCAACGCAAGGAATATCAGCGTGCAGTACGCGACGCACGACGCCTCTAAGAAGGCCCTGGAGATCGAGCAGAAGCGTCTTCTGGAGATGATGGAAAAGGCCGAAACAGTCGAGGATATGATCGCGGTCGAACAGCGTCTGACGCAGGTGGAGCGAGAACTCAATGACGAGAAGACTCAGCTTTCCGCTATGGACCGTGATGTGGGCTTTTCCACGGTCTACATCAGGCTGGAGGAGGTCTTTGAGTATACGGAGCAGGTCGTGGAGATCTCTTATTGGGAACGGCTTCAAAAGGCGTTTGGAAGAGCAATCGATAACTTTGTCGAGTTCTGGGAGGATGTGATCCTGTTTATTGCGGAGACCTTCCCCTTCCTGATCATGCTGGGCATCGTTATCGTCCTGATCCGCAGGCTGCTCCGCCGCAGGCGTGCCCGCAGGATGAAGGTTCCCGCCGCCTCTGTCGCTGCGCAGAAGGAGGCAAAAAGAGGCTTCTTTGGACGCCGCAGGAGCGGCACTCCTGAAGCCTCCGGATACAGGAACTTCAATGGAGCTAATAATTATAATCAGGCAAATAACGGAGCCGGAGGCACAAATTACTCCGGAGCGCAGTTAAGCAGCG
>DEPS01000204.1:19645-19892 GCA_002358875.1 Lachnospiraceae bacterium UBA3386
GGAGCTCAGGCGAACAGCGGAGCCGTTACCGACACTCAGAGAGATACAGGAGCGGAAAACTGATCCGTCACGAAGCCGGACAAAGAGGATGGAAATTGAGGACTCGAATTGAGGATGAAAAAAGGAAACGCCCGCAGTCTGATCAGTAATTGATTATGTCCTGGAACATTTTTTGATTCAATTTTCTTTTTAACATCTTAAATAAAACAGGGATCCGGTCAGTTACGGAAGACTTACCGGATCCCTG
>DEPS01000204.1:19994-24932 GCA_002358875.1 Lachnospiraceae bacterium UBA3386
GAAGACTTACCGGATCCCTGTTCCGTCAAAATCGGGAATATAGGAATAGGATGTGGTACCTTCCTCCTGAATAAACCCGTTTTCGATTCCGATCTCGATGGCGTAATTGATCAGATCGTCGTATTCTTCCGGAGAGAGGCAGCGGCAGAGGTCCTGCAGATCGTGTTGGTCTCCGGGTGTGTTGATACCTCGTGAATCGTCAGAACCGTGTACGTCAGGGGATGAGTAGCTGCGGATTGCTTCTGCCTGGCTTGTCTGCCCCTTCAGTACCTGGGGCATGGGCGTGTACTGGTTCATGATGCTGATAAATATATTATTCCCGTAGGTTTCGTGAAGATAGCGCAGGACGGCGCGGGAGTCCTGTGCGCAGCCGGGAAGTGCCAGGTGGCGGACCAGGACGCCGCGGACCATGAGCGGATCGTCGGCGTCGTCTGCGCAGTCGATGGTGTTCGAGCCGTCGGAAAAGACGGGTTCAGGGCACTGCCTGACCATTTCCGCCAGGGCGGCGGAGGCATATTGGAAATAGTCCGCTGCGCCGGTATGGCGGGCCGAGAGCTCGGACGAGACATATTTGAGATCGGGAAGCCAGACGTCCACGAGGCCTTCCAGAGCCCGGATAGTCTCTGCCTTCTCATAGCTTCCTGTATTGTAGACGACCGGAACGGACAGCCCCCGGTTTTTGGCGTTTTCGAGAGCAGGAATAATGAGGGGAACGAAGTGCTCGGGAGTCACAAGATTTATGTTGTGAGCGCCCTCCTGTTCGAGTTCAAAAAAGATGTCAGAAAGCCGCTCCGGTGAGAGAGAAATGGCTGTGGTTTTTTTCCCGGAAAGTGCTGCTGCAACTGCGCCATCGGGGTCATTTCCTGTTTTATATCTGGTTTCGGGTGCGGATCGGGAGATGGAGCAGTGGGGCGCAGGGCGGGAGATGGAGCGGTTCTGGCAGTAGATGCAGCCCAGGCAGCAGCCTGAAAAAAATACGGCTCCGCTGCCGCGCCGTCCAGAGATGACGGGCTCTTCACCATAATAGAGGGCGGCCCGGGCGGCCCGGATCTCGGCGCTTTCCCCGCAGAAACCGCGCTGTCCGTGAAGGCGGTCGACATGGCAGCTGCGCGGGCAGAGGGTGCAGTCGGATAGTATTTTTGACCAGTAGGGTGAAAGCTGCATGATTTTTTCTCCATAAAGACGGGTTTTGCTTTTGCCAGATTTTTTAAATTCCGGTCTGTCCAGATTATTTATCATGGGTATTCGTTTACCAAATAGATCTGCGGAGGCAGACAGAAGGATCGTTTAAGGGAATCATATAATGTCTGATAGTTTTCCGGGATATAAATAGAAAAACCCTGCTCAGGAAATGAAGCGCTGACAGCTGCCGGCCGGCCGCAGGGCCAGGCACCCTCGCGGCACATGAAAGATCCCGCTTAGTGCTGCTATGTTCCCATCCTGACACGGTTCACAGGTTTCCATTGCGCGAGACCCGAACTCATACGTGCCGGCAGGCAGCTGTCAATACTCCATCCCCACAGCAGGGATGTGATATGCTTAAATAATATAAACAAAAGACCGCCGGTTGTCAAGGCGTTTGTGTTAAGGAGTAAACTGGGTTCAGAAAACAGGCTTTTGATCTTTTTTTCAATAATCTTGAAGAATGGGATTTTTTTCGGGAGGGAGACAGGAAAATGAGGATCCTGATTTATACTGGCAAGGGGGGCGTCGGGAAGACGAGTATAGCGGCAGCGACGGCAGTGCGCCTGTCTAAGGCCGGCAGGAAGACTCTGATCATGAGCACTGATCAGGCGCACAGTCTCGGGGATTCTCTCTGCATGGATCTGGGCGCGGAGCCGCTGGAGGTGTTCCCGGGCCTGGATGCGATGGAGATCGATCCGTCCAGGGAGAGCAGAAGAGCCTGGGGGACGCTGCAGGATTATCTGCGTCAGCTTATTTCGCAGAAGGCGAATGGAGGGATCGAGGCGGATGAGGTCCTGCTTTTTCCGGGGCTGGAGGAGCTCTGTTCCCTGATCCGGATCCTGGATGTTTACGAGGAGGGAAAGTATGACGCGGTGGTAGTGGACTGTGCGCCGACCGGTGAGACGCTTGCTCTTTTGCGTTATCCGGAGCGGCTCAGCGTTCTGGCTGACCGTCTGCTGCCTATGATACGCGGTGTCACGAGTGTGTTCGGCGGGCTGATATCCAGGCGGACAAGTGTCCCTAAGCCGAGAGATATGGTTTTTGCGGAATTTGATGCGCTGGTAAAGCGTCTGAATGCGCTCCAGAAGATCCTGCGCGACCGTGAGGTGACCAGTCTGCGTATCGTGACGACGCCGGAGCGGATCGTCCTCGAGGAGGCCCGGCGGAGCTTTACCTGGATGTGTGAATATGATTTTGGAGTGGACGCGGTCTGCGTGAATAAGATCTATCCTGTGGAAGCCATGAGAGGGTATTTCGGGGGATGGAATGAGATGCAGAAGGAGAGCCTTCAGATCACCAAGGAGAGCTTTCCGGGGAGGAAGCATTTTTATCTGTATCTGCAGGAGGAGGAGATCCGGGGGAGGGATCTTCTGGAGAAGGCGGCAAAGGAGCTGTATGCGGGGGAGGATCCTGCGGAGGTGTTTTGTAAAGAGGAGGCTTTCCGGCTGGACTATGACCCGCATTCGGGGATCAGGACGCTGGTGATCTCGCTGCCCTATGCGGATGAGAAGGAGATCAGGGCGGAGAAAGCGGGGGACGATCTCATCCTCTATGTCCGCAATGAAGTGCGGCGCCTTCGTCTGCCGGATCTATTGTGCAGGCGCAGTCTTGCCGGGCAGACTTTCGGGGACGGGAAGCTGGAGCTGGCTTTTGCCCTGGATTATCAGACTGTGAGCAGGTGATAAAAGGGTGAGAATGGCCTGATTTCACCTCATCCGGCTCCTGCGGGGGCAATTTCCCCTCAAGTGGAAGGCTTTTATAATAAAAAAATACTCATTGACGGAATCCGGCTCCGCCAATGAGTATTTTTATCCTCGTAACGAGTGCTTCTTAATATTCGTCTGTTAAGGCATTGGTGCCGGTAAGGGATCAGCCTTCCTCCAGGGAGTGCATCTTCCTGACGGTGACCTTCTGATCATAGCAGGAGAAGACGTCGTCGACGAATTTCTTGTCGGGAGCCGGTGTGATGAGGCTCACGATGGGAACGATGATGAGTCCCGCGATCATGGCAGCTGCGCCCGCGTTAATGGGGGACTTGATGAAGTGCAGGAACATGTTCGACACGGTGATGCCGACGCCGGCGATGTAGCTGGCCCAGACGGCAAGCTTGGTGACGCGTTTCATGTACAGGCTGTACATGAAGGGGGCGAGGAAGGCACCGGCAAGTGCGCCCCAGGAGATGCCCATCAGCTGTGCGATGAAGGTGGGCGGGTTGAGGGCGATGACGACGGAAAGAAGGATGAAGAAGGCCACGAGTATCCGCATGACTACGAGCTGGGTCTTCTCGGACATATCTTTCACGAAGGTTCCTTTCAGGAAGTCCAGTGTCAGCGTGGAGCTCGAGGTGAGGACCAGTGAGGACAGGGTGGACATCGAAGCGGAGAGAACAAGGACGATGACGATGCCGATGAGCAGGTCGGGAAGGGTGGAAAGCATCTGGGGAACGATGGTGTCGTACGCGAGGCTTCCGTCGGCCTTGTAGATGGCGGGGCAGTCAAAGAGGCGTGCGAAGCCGCCAAGGAAGTAGCAGCCGCCTGCTACGATCACAGCAAAGAATGTGGATACGATGGTTCCGGTGTGAACGGCTTTTTCGTCCTTGATGGCGTAGAATTTGTGCACCATCTGGGGAAGTCCCCAGGTACCCAGGGAGGTCAGGATGATGACGCCGACCAGGTTGACGGGGTCGGGGCCGAAGAAGCTGGCCAGAAGTCC
Source organism: Lachnospiraceae bacterium UBA3386 (assembly GCA_002358875.1). Taxonomy (GTDB): domain Bacteria; phylum Bacillota; class Clostridia; order Lachnospirales; family Lachnospiraceae; genus CAG-791. The sequence goes on from DEPS01000204.1 coordinate 23,892, forward strand.
GCTGCTTCCCTTGAGGGCGGGGACAGCGACTTCGTCGGCGGGGATCATGGAGAGCTCGTGAACAGCGTTCAGGAAGCCGCCGTGGCCGTTCAGGACGGCGAGGATGACGGCGCAGATGCCGAAGAGCATGATGATACCCTGGATGAAGTCATTGAGGGCTGTGGCCATGTAGCCGCCGACGATGACGTATACGCCCGTCAGGATTGCCATGACGGCGAGGCAGACGCTGTAGGGGATATCGAAGGCCATTCCGAAAAGGCGGGAGAGGCCGTTGTAGATCGATGCTGTGTAAGGTACCAGGAAAATGAAGGCGATGGCGCTGCCTGTGAGCTGGAGGCTCTTTGACTGAAAACGCTTGCCGAAGAAATCGGGCATGGTCTTCGAATCCAGCTTCTGGGTCATAACGCGTGTGCGCCTTCCCAGCACCAGCCAGGCCAGGAGCGATCCGATAAAGGCGTTTCCGAGTCCGATCCATGTAGAGGACAGGCCGTATTTCCATCCAAACTGCCCCGCATATCCAACGAAGACGACCGATGAGAAATAGGAAGTACCGTAAGCGAAGGCCGTGATCCAGGGACCGACCTCGCGGCCTCCAAGAACGTAATCAGTGACGCTTGCGGCTTTGCTGCGGCTATAGAAGCCCACACCGACCATCACGCTGAAAAAGATGAGGAGCAGCAGGATTTTTGCTATCATGACATTAGTTCCTCCTTAAAAAGAGAGTTTGGTGAATAGAACAGTTATTACCTATGGCTTTGTGCTTTTGCACTTAAACGCTTAAACGCTTTAAAGCCATGAAGTGATTATATGCATGGAGGGGATTGATGTCAACAGAAAATTCAAAATAATGTGTCAGAAAATTACATGAAATTGTATGGGTTTTTTTATTATTTTTTTACTGATTGCGGTTTGTGGCTGTATGGATTATGATTATTTTATAAGTATTCTGTTGAATGCTCTGGGTGCAGTTTAAAAGTTTTGCCCGATGGCAAAACTTTTAAACCGCATTTGTGCCGCTTGCGCGGCCCAAATTGCCTGATC
>DEPS01000204.1:24970-32524 GCA_002358875.1 Lachnospiraceae bacterium UBA3386
GCCTTCGCGAAAACGCCTCGGGAGCCTCCGCGCTTGGGCGCTGCGGCATGGGGGATAAGGCTGAATTGCGGCAGGCAGCGTGAAGGCTGCGCGCTGTATGTATAGACTGACAGATATTGAGAGGTGAAAATGGATTTTTCAGGTAATATGGGCCGGAAAAAGGCCGGCCGTTTTGATGACAACAGGGAGAATACAGGAAGACGCGGATACGCGGAGGATGATTATTACGGCACTGCAGAGGGTTCTCTGGAGGACGAAGAGGATTACAGGGAATTTGTTCGTGAAAGAGAAATGCAGGCCATGCGGCAGGAAGCGGGCCGCGGTGCGGGAAGCAGTCAGGGACCGGGGCGTGCCGGGGCCGGAAGGCAGTCCGCGGCCGGGGACGACAGGGGCTTTGCCAGCGGAAGCCGTCCTGCTCAGGGCGGGGCCGGCGGCCGTGATGAAAGGGGGCCGGAGGAAGTCCGCAGGGCACCCGGGAGAAAGCGCAAAAAGCGGGGGATCTTCGTCAGGATCCTGGTGATCCTTTTTCTGATCCTGGTGATCGCTGCGGCGTCGATCGGGGGTTTTCTTTTCTTTAGAATGAGGTCCATCCTTACTGTTCAGAGGATAAACTCTGTCGATCTGGAGGAAAGGCTGCTGCCCAATATCGCTTCCAAGGTAAAAAATGATGAGATGATGGCGGGCTATACTAATATTGCCCTGTTCGGTGTGGATTCCCGTTCCGGGGATCTTCTGGAGGGGGATAACCGCAGCGATTCGATCATGATCTGCTCGATCAATGACAAGACGGGTGAGATCCGTCTCGTTTCCCTCTACCGCGATACGCTGCTCAATGTTGGCAGCGATGTCTATACCAAGGCGAATGCGGCTTACGCGAGGGGCGGTCCGGAAGCAGCCATCAATATGCTCAACCGGAATCTGGATATGAATATCCTCGATTTTGTGACGGTCGGTTTCCAGGGCCTTGCCAATACGATCGACGCCCTTGGGGGCATCGAGCTTGAGATCGACGAGGAGGAGCGGGGATATCTTAATATGTATGTGCACGACATGCATGCCGAGCTGGGGACGCCGGAGACTTATGTGGAATCGAGCGGGCTTGTGACGCTCAACGGCATTCAGGCGACCGCTTACAGCCGGATCCGTTATACGGCGGGAGATGATTTCCGCCGCGCTCAGCGCCAGCGAACGGTGCTGAAACTGACTCTGGACAAGGCAAAGGCAGCGTCCCCTGTCAGGCTGGCGGATGTTGTCAATAATGTCGCGGGCGATCTGGCTATGTCACTTTCCTCGAGAGAGATCGTCAGCCTGATCCTGAAGGCGGGCAAGCTGGAGCTGGTGGGCACGGAAGGCCTGCCCAGAGAGGAGTACCGCGGATTCGGGAGCACTTATGAGGACGGGGAATTCATCCTTCCGCTCAGTCTGGGAGATAATGTCCGCTGGCTTCATGATTTCCTTTTCAAGGAGGATGATTACAGGCTGTCGGAGGAAGCGGAGGCGATCAACGAATATATCAGTAATAACTTCTGGGCGAGATGACAGGAAACGGTTACTTTACACGGCTTCGACAGGGCGTGTAAAGTAACGGCAGTGCCGGGAAAGGCAGGTGTTTTTTAAGAAAGTATTTTGTTTGGTTTAATTTTTTAATATCCTGAAGAAAGGGGGGCGCAATGATGACAGCGAAAGAATTTTATGACCGGACAGGCGGGGACTATGAAGGAACTCTCGCGCGCTTTGTGGATGTAAAGCGAATTGTAAGGTTCGTAGGGATGTTTATGAGAGATCCCAGCTATCAGGATCTGAAAAACAGTCTGGAAAAAGGAAACAGGGATGATGCCTTTCTTGCTGCGCACACGCTCAAGGGCGTGTGTCTGAATGTCGGCTTTTCGCGTTTGTTTGACCATGCATGTGCTGTGACAGAAGCGCTCCGCGCCGGGAACATGGAGCTCGCCAGGAAGGAAATGCCTGCTCTGGAGCGCTGCTACGAGGAAATCGCTGCCGCCGCAAAGGAGATCGGGTGAGTTGCAAAAAAATGAAATTTCCCATTGTGGTTTTAAAAGAATCTGCTAAAATGGCTGTTAGGCGTGGGCGGAGGCGGAGCATTCCTGTTTAAACAGGCTCTGGACGGATTATTTTCCAGGCCTTTGGACAGGGAGGTATATGTCAGCGCGTACGTCAAGTACTGGCCGATGCCAGCCGGGAACGTAAACAGTTTTTTTAACAGTATTAAAGAGGTAAAGGCATTATGAAGAGTTTTTTTGATGAATTTAAAGCATTTATCAGCCGCGGCAATGTCATGGACATGGCAGTCGGTATCATCATCGGCGGCGCGTTCACAGCGATCGTGAACTCCCTGGTCGAAGATCTGATCAGCCCGCTCCTGGGCCTGTTCGGAGGCATGAATTTTGACCAGCTGGCTCTGAAGCTGACCGGTGATGTCACACTTCAGTACGGCAAATTCATCACTGCTGTGATCAATTTCCTGATCGTGGCCTTCGTTCTTTTCAGCATCATCAAGGCTTTGAATACGGCTGCGGGCAAGCTTAAAAAGGAGCAGGAGGAAGAAGCTCCTACGACAAAGATGTGCCCTTACTGCAAGAGCGAGGATATCCCGATCGGCGCATGCAAGTGCCTCCACTGCGGTTCCGAGCTTGAGCTGTCCGAGGAAGAGAAGGCTGCTGCAGCGCAGGCATGATGCGGTTGACGGATCATATATATTATTTATAAGTTTTTAAAGCAGCAGAAGGCGGAGGCGGAGAGCTTCCGCCTTTTTTGCGGGCAGGAAGCAAAAGAATCCGCTTTTGCGTTGGGAATGTTGCAGGGACGAGAGCCTCCGCCTTTTTTTGCGGGCGGGAAGCAAAAGAATCCGCTTTTGCGTCGGGAATGTTGCAGGGACGAGAGCCTCCGCCTTTTTTTTTGCGGGCGGGAAGCTTGTGTTTTTTTGCAGGCGGAAAGCGCCCAACTTTTATTAGCTGGCGGGAAGCGGAGAAAACCCCGTATACGGGAGAAAGGAAAGTGGGAAATGGCAGTTGCGGACGCGCCCCAGGGACAGGGATCTTTGCGGGATCAGCTGGAGGAATATTGTAGAAAGGAGCTTTATCCTTTTCATATGCCGGGTCATAAGCGGCGCATGGAGCCGGCTCCGGGTCTGCCGTTTTCATGGGATCTGACGGAGGTTCCGGGCACTGACGATCTTCATGACGCGCAGGGGGTCCTTTTTGAGGCTATGGAGAGGACGGCCCGTCTGTGCGGGGCGGACAGGACCTGGTACCTTGTAAACGGTTCTACCTGCGGCCTTCTGGCGGGGATCCGGGCGCTTGTTCATCCCGGGAGCGAGGTGATCTGTGCCAGGAACTGTCACAAGGCGGTTTTTCATGCCCTGGAGCTTGCAGGCTGCCGTGTGCACTGGCTGATGCCGCCGGTCGATCCTGACTGGGGAATCTGCGGGAGCATCAGCGCCGCCATGGTGGGGAATGCCATCCAGAGGCACCCGAATTCGGAGGCTGTGATCCTGACCAGCCCGACCTATGAGGGGATCCTTTCGCCGGTGGATGAGATATGTCAGATATGTCATAAAAGGGGGATCCCTGTTCTGGTCGATGAGGCGCACGGGGCTCATCTGATCCCCTGTTCCGAGAAGTCCGGATTTCCGAAGGGGGCTCTGGCCTGCGGTGCGGATGTCGTGGTGCAGAGCCCCCACAAGACTCTGCCCAGCCTGACCCAGACGGCTCTTTTGCATATCAGGGGATCGCTTGTGGATGCCGGGCGGATCGAGGAGGAGCTGGATATTTTCGAGACCAGCTCCCCGTCTTATCCCCTTATGGTCTCCCTGGACGGCTGCACGGATATTCTGATCCGGCAGGGAGATGCGCTGTTCGAAGCGTGGGCGGAGAGGATCGCCCGTTTTGAATTTAAGGTCCGGGATATGCGGTATCTGCGGGTCCTGAATCTTTTTTCCGCAGAGAAATCCTTTGATTCCAGGCTGTTTTTTTCCTGTGACCCGGGCAAGATCCTGATCGACGCCGGCGGGGCAGGTCTTTCAGGGAGCAGTCTTGCCCGCATCCTGAGGGAAAAATACGGCATGGAGACGGAGATGTCTGAAGGGAGTCTCGTCCTGGCCATGACATCAGTCTGTGACGACGAAGATGCCCTGGACAGGCTGGCGGCGGCGCTTTCTGAGATCGATGAAAAGAGAGCTGAGCAGTTTGCGGGTGAGCGGAAAAACTTAAAGGTGCAAAAAGGCGGCGCGGAGCTGCCTTCGGATGAACGCAAAAACGCGAAGGAGCAAAAAACCTGTGCGGAGCTGCCTTCAGATGACCGCAAAAACGCGAAGGAGCAAAAAGGCGGTGCGGCGGAAGGAGGCGGGAAGTCCTCTTCTGCAAAGGCTTCCGACAGGGCATCTGCATCTGCCCTGAGGGATCTTTTTTATGAACTTGCCCTGTGCAGGCCTGCCGCGGCATCAACCATGGCTCAGGCCAGGGCACAGGCCTGGGAGGAGGTGCCGCTTTGGCAGGCTTCGGGACGCGTCTGTGCGGAGTATCTGTATTTTTATCCCCCGGGGATCCCTTTTCTCGCGCCGGGGGAGATCATCGGAGATAAGCTGCTGCGGCTTCTTATGCGGGCACAGGAGTGCGGGGCGGTCCCTTTCCGGAAAAACATGGGGAGTGGGATACGCTGCATCAGGGAGTGATGTCAGCAGGTGCGGGAATGCGGGGCGGTCCCTTTCAGGAAAAACAGTGAGAGCGGGATACGCTGCATCAGGGAGTGATGTCAGTGGAACGAGGAACCGTCCCCCTGTTCCACGGCTGTTGACTTTTGGGCATACAGTCCATATAATGTTTTTATCACATTGCCGACGTTGTTTTATTTTGTTGCGCTTTTTTTGAAAATAAAACAATTCAGGATAAAAATTTCATCAATTAATACATGTAGAGAAAGGATTTGACCATGAAGCATATTGTGACATTGGATACACGTGATATGGCTAAGAGCGCCGTGAACGGCGGCTGTGGTGAGTGCCAGACCTCCTGCCAGAGCGCCTGCAAGACCAGCTGTGGTGTTGCCAACCAGCCCTGCGAGAATAAGGATGCCGAGTGATCCTTGTTTGGAACATTTTTTCAGGTTTGCGGCATAGGGTATAAGTTACGGGATCAAGGATTTCAAATCTGACCGGGTTCATCATGGGCCATGCGTTCCAGCTATTGAGCGCATGGCTCATTGCGTGAAAAAGGGATTTTTGGGAAACGAATAATAAATGATACATCAATATTATCTTAATGGATATTACATTGTCCTGGATGTCAACAGCGGGAGCATCCATGTGACGGATCAGCTCGCGTATGAGGCGATAGGGCTTATCGACAGCGGGAAGTCGCCTGATGAGGCCGGGCGTGAGCTTTTGGAAAGGTTTTCCGGAAAGGGAGTGACGGCGGCTCAGGTTCAGGAGAGTCTGGACGATATTGAGGAGCTGAAAAAAGCCGGAAGGCTGTTTTCGGAGGAGACCTTCGCGGATAAGGCGTTTGATTTAAAGAAGCGCAGTACGGTCATCAAGGCCCTGTGTCTTCTGGTGGCGCATACCTGCAATCTCAACTGCAGCTATTGTTTCGCCGCCCAGGGGAATTTTTCGGGCCAGCATGGGCTGATGTCCTTTGAGACGGGGAAGCGCGCGCTGGATTTTCTGGTCGAAAATTCGGGACTGAGAAGGAATCTGGAGGTGGATTTTTTCGGCGGAGAGCCGCTGATGAATTTCCAGGTCTGTAAGGATCTGGTCGCCTATGCGCGTTCGATCGAAAAGGAAAAAAAGAAGAACTTCCGTTTTACTCTGACGACGAACGGGGTCGGGATCACGGATGAGGTCATTGAGTGGGCCAACCGGGAGTGCCACAATGTGGTGCTGAGCCTGGACGGGCGAAAGGAGGTCCATGACCGTTTCAGGAAGGATTACGCCGGAAACGGGAGCTATGACAGGATCGTTCCGAAGTTTCAGAGGTTCGTGGAAAAGCGCGGGGGTCAGGGCTATTATATGCGCGGGACTTTCACGCATTTTAACACGGATTTTACCAACGACATCTTCCACATGGCGGACGATCTGGGCTTTTCGGAGCTGTCCATGGAGCCTGTGGTCGCGGATCCGGACAGTCCCTCTGCCCTCAAAAAAGAGGACCTGCCCGTCATTTTCGAGCAGTACGAGATTCTCGCAAAGGATATGATCCGGCGGGAGCGGGAGGGGAAGCCGATCACCTTCTATCATTACATACTGGATCTGGAACACGGTCCCTGCATTTATAAGCGGATATCCGGCTGCGGATCGGGGACGGAGTATCTGGCGGTGACGGCTCAGGGAGACCTGTATCCCTGCCATCAGTTCGTAAATGATCCGGAATACCGCATGGGGGATATCTGGAAGGGTGTCACGCGCACGGACCTGCGCGATTCCTTCAAGCTCTGTAATGTTTATTCCAGGAAGGAGTGCGCCAACTGCTGGGCAAAGCTTTTCTGCGCGGGAGGATGCGCGGCCAATTCCTATCACGCGGCCGGCGATATCCTGGGTACCTATGAGACCGGATGTGAGATCTTTAAGAAAAGGATCGAGTGCGCGCTGATGATGAAGGCGGCTCTGGCCCTGGATAAGCAAAAGAATGAAGAATAAGGATGAGGATCTGCTTTTTGCGGGAAGGATCCGGGATCTCGCAAGGCAGGCGCAAATGAATGATTATCTGACGCACACCGGTTTTCTGTCTCTCTCGGAGCAGTCGAGGGCTGCTATGGAGGTGCCCGGCCTTGGTATGCCCGGAGCGGGGCGTGAGAGCAGCCGGGAGGGCTTTCGGGCTGTTTTTTACGGCGGAAGCGGGGAGGCGGACAGAAAGGTGCTGTTTTTTCTTCCCTCCTATTTGGATGAAAAGGAGTTTTTTCGTCAGGAAGAGGAGGGGAATGGTGTGACTGCCTGTCTGGAGATCCGGGTGCGGGGCGCCCGTTTTTCCAGGGAGATCGGGCACAGGGACTGCCTGGGCGCGCTGATGCATCTGGGGATCGAAAGGGATCAGGTCGGAGATATCCTGATCGATAAGGACGGCGCGCTTGCCTATGTCTATGTGCTCTCGTCAATGGCTGAGCACATCTGCCGGGAGTTAAGGACGGTAGGAAAAAGCTCTGTGGAGTTAAGGGCCGTTCCCCCGTCGGGCTGCGGGGTGAAGCCTGAACTGAAAACGCAGACAGGCAGTATCGCCTCCGTAAGGATCGACAGTCTGGTGGCGATGGCCTTTCACCTGTCAAGGTCGGCAGCCCAGGAGCTTGTGTCCCGCGAGCAGGTGTTTGCGGACGGGAGGACTGTTACGTCTTCTTCCTTTGTGCCGGGAGAAGGGTGCCGGATCTCCGTGCGCGGACACGGAAAATTCATCTATGAAGGTGAGGAGAAGACGACAAGGAAGGGCAGGATCTTTGTCAGAATCAGTGTTTTCTGCTAAAAGCTCTTTTTTCGGAGAGGGGGTATCTCAATTTTTGCTCACTTCGATTACGGGGCTTTGTGCAGTTTCCGGGTATTGTGACGGATATATA
>DEPS01000204.1:32615-45099 GCA_002358875.1 Lachnospiraceae bacterium UBA3386
CAACAAAGGCAGCATTTGTCTTTGTACAGTTCCCGGGTATTTTGACGGATGTTAAGGATGTGATTTTGAACAAGAGAAAGGAGGGAGGGATCGCGGCGGCCGGGAGGCTGCCGGACTGGCGAACAGGATCCCGGAAAAAAACATGACGTATCAGGAGGCATATCAGAAGCTTGAAGGTTGCGGGCAGCTTCATGTATTGAAGTATTTTGACGAGCTGGACGAGGCGCAGAAGGCGGAGCTTTTGCAGCAGGTCGAGGAGACGGATTTTTCCATCCTGCGCTTTGCACAGCACAGGGACGAGTCGCTCGAGACCGGAAAGATCACTCCTATTTCCGCCATGGAGCTCGACGAGATGGAGCGCCGGCATGAGGAATTCAAAAAGATCGGCCTGGAGGCTGTGAGGCAGGGGAAGGTCGCGGCGGTCCTTCTTGCAGGAGGCATGGGGACGCGGCTGGGGAGCGATGCCCCCAAGTGCATGTATGACATCGGGCTCACGCATCCCGTCTATATCATGCAGCGCCTTGTGGAAAACCTGATGGACGTCGTCCGCGAGGCGGGGGTCTTTGTCCCCTTCTTTATCATGACCAGCGACAAGAACCACGATCAGACCGTGGAATTTATGAAAAAGATGAATTATTTCGGCTATGATCCTTCCAAGGTCTGGTTTTTCAAGCAGGAGATGGCTCCGGCGGCGGACTACAGCGGTAAGGTTTATATGGAGAAAAAGAACAGGATCTCCACCTCCCCCAACGGCAACGGCGGCTGGTTTTTGTCCATGAAGCGCGCCGGTCTTATCGAAAAAGTCCATGAACTGGGGATCGAGTGGCTCAATACCTTTGCGGTCGACAACGTGCTGCAGCGTATCGCGGATCCGGCCTTTGTGGGCGCGACGATCGCTTCCGGCTGTGCCTGCGGCGCAAAGACGGTCCGCAAGGCGGCTCCGGACGAGCGCGTCGGTGTCATGTGCCTTTCCGACGGCAGGCCCTCCATTATCGAGTACTATGAGATGACCCCTGAGCTCATGGAGACAAAGAATGAGAACGGCGATCCCGCCTATAATTTCGGCGTGATCATGAACTATCTCTTCCGTGAGAAGGATCTGGAGAGGATCGCGGACGACATCCTTCCCGTGCACGTCGTTGAGAAAAAGATCCCCTATCTCGATCCGGACGGAAATCCTGTCTCGCCTGCAGAGCCCAACGGTTATAAATTTGAACAGCTTGTTCTGGATATGGTCAGGGAGCTGGATTCCTGCCTTCCTGTCGAGGTCGAGCGCAGCCGGGAGTTCGCGCCGATCAAGAACAGGACCGGCATCGATTCCGTCGAGAGCGCCCGCGCCCTCTGCCTGCAGAACGGGATCGAATTATAAATAATTATCATTGATACCTGTTTCGGAAGGGGCTGGACCGGCCGGGTGCCGGAGAAAAGGACAGATATGTTTCGCTTATGGGCAAAAGAATGGCGTGACAACCGCCTTGTCAGGGATACGATCATTGAAGATCCGTCGGAGGACACAAGGACGCACAAGGTGATGCGCGCCCTCGAACAGGCCTGCGTGGAGTTCGACCTTGCCATGCCTGTCTGGTTTGACGCCTCAATACGGGATTTCAAAAGACATTCAAAAGCGAGATTTCCCCGCGACGCCTTTGTGGAGGAGATCGATTTTGATTATCTTGAGATCAGTGTGATCGAAGAGGATCCGTAGAGCTTTTTGTGACAGTAAACGGCAGATCTGCTGTTTACTGTCACAATTGTTTTTACGTTTACTGCTGTTATTTATTTTATGTTTGCTGCTGCAGAACCGGCAGGTGAGTTTTTTGTGAAAAAAACGTGGATTTTCCCGATTTGTTAAAAAAGCACACAAAAACATCACATTTTCCGTCTAAACTGTAGAACCATAGAAAGCAGGACAACGGCCGGAAAAAAAGCCGGACTGTTGTGAATATAACAGGAACAGGAAAGGCGGAAATTATGTCAGACGAAAGATTTGAAAATGATAACAGTACTTATACCGGATACAGCAGCGCAAATCCTGAGGGCGGCCGGTACAGCGAGGGGGGATACAGCTCCCCGGAAGGAGAATCTTTGAATTCCGGATATGACGGCTCTGCCGGTTCTGACAGCAGACAGTCTTACAGCGATTACAGCAGTACGGGCGGCTATTCCGACAATACAGGAAGTTATTCCGGCAGCACAGGCGGCCGCTATTACAGCTACGGAAATTCAAAGACGGCCGCGGGATCTTCCCCTGCTTCAAACAGGGCGAAAGCTAATAGAAACCGGAGGCGCCTGGGCGGCGTGCTTGCGGTTATCCTGGTCTTTATCCTCGGCGCCGGGATGGGCGCATATATGTCCGGACGCGGCGGGATGGTTTCCCCTGCGGAGGCCGGGACGACAAAAACTCAGACCGAGAACAGCATAGAGACAGAGGAGGCCTCCGAAGAAGAGAAGACTGAGGAGAACAAGGATGCGTCTGCTCAGTCGGAAAATGAGACGGCCGGGATCTCAACAGAGGAGAAGACGATCTCCAGGGTCAGGGAGGTTTCAGGCGGCAGCGGTTCCGAAAATGTGGTCGCAGATGTTGCCGAAGAGGTGATGCCCGCCATCGTTTCTGTGTATAATAAATACACTCAGGAGGGACAGTTTTTCGGAAGGACCTATACACAGGAAGCCGAGTCCACAGGGAGCGGCATCATTATTGAAGAGACCGAGGACGAGCTCCTGATCGTGACCAACAACCACGTTGTTGAGGGAGCGGAGAGCCTGAGCGTACAGTTTATCAATGAAGAAAACTGCGAGGCGGCTTTAAAAGGAACTGACGCCGGATCTGACCTTGCTGTCATTTCCGTTTCTCTTTCCAATCTGTCGGCAGACACAAGGAAAAAGATCGCCATTGCGGAGATGGGCGATTCCGATTCCCTCAGGATTGGTGAGCAGGCAATCGCGATCGGAAACGCTCTGGGTTACGGCCAGTCCCTGACAGTGGGCTATGTCAGCGCTCTCAACCGTGAGATGACCAGTGAAAACGGGATCACCGGGACCTTTATCCAGACGGACGCAGCCATCAACCCCGGAAATTCGGGAGGCGCCCTTCTTAACTCCAAAGGCCAGGTCATCGGCATCAATTCCAACAAGATCGGCGGAAGCTCGGTTGAAGGAATGGGCTTTGCCATTCCGATCTCCAAGGCGATCCCCATCATCAATGAATTAAAGCTCCAGGAGAGCAGGACCAAGGTGGCGGAAGAAGAGCAGGGTGTCATCGGCATTAAGGGCATTTCTGTGACATCGAGTGTGGCCAGTGCCTACAACCTTCCCGAAGGAGCCTACGTAGAAGAGATCATCGAGGGAAGCGGCGCAGCTTCCAGCGAGCTTGAGGTCGGCGATATCATCACAGGCCTTAACGGACAGCAGATCGGCAGTATGGAGGATCTTTCCAACCAGCTTTCCTATTATACGGCAGGCACAGAGGTGACACTGACCGTGCAGCGTCCTTCGGACGGCAGAACCTACGAGGAACGCGAGATCAAGGTGACGCTCTCAAAGAGGAGTGTTATTGAGTCTTCAAATGGACAGGATTCCCGCGGCCGGAAGGGACAGCAGAATCCGGATAACAGCACGGAGGAGGAAGAGGGCGATTATTTCTTCAACATTCCCTTTGGCTTCTGATAACATGAAATGACGGGTGTGTGCATGTGAGGTCACGCGCCTGAATGATCCCATCATCGTTTTTGCAGCGACGAAAAAACGGTGATGGGATAATTCGCGTTAACACCCACGGGTGCAGATGAGTTACGTTTATTTTTGAGAAGAGAATATATGGAAAATCGTGATAATAATTACCATGAAACAGAATATTGCGTACTGTGCAGGAGGCCGGATTCGGTGGCCGGAAAAATGATCTATCTTCCCGGGAACATGCGGGTATGCAGTGACTGCATGCAGAAGATGATGGATTTTGCCGGAAAGATGGATCTGTCCGGGCTTATGGGAAATCCGATGGCAGGGCAGAATCTCTTCAACATGTTCAGCACGCCGCCTTCAGGTGACGCAAAGGATCCGTCCGGTCAGTCTGAGACGGGGAACTCTTCGGGGAGAGCTTCGTCCGGCGCATCTGAAACGGGAAATACTTCGGGCGGTTCTGCCTCCGGCCTGTCTGAAGAGGCGGGTTCTTCGGGCGGTTCCTCGTCCGGGACATCCGGCCGGTCAGGCAGCTCTGAAAAGGCAAAAGATCCTCATTCCGTGAAGGAAGCGGGAAAAAGCCCGGAGAAGGCCAAAGACGCGGAGCGGGTGGAAGAAGAGGAAGAGAACGCCGAAAAGGAAAAGGGCGGATCTTCCCGCAGGGGGCCTTCGATCAGTTTTCTGAATCTGGGCGACCTCTTCGGGAACGGAGGCGGTTTCGGCCAGACGGGTCCCAAGGTCAAAAAGAAAAAGAAGGACAGGCGCAAACCGGTCTTTTCCATCGACAATATCCCGGCGCCCCACCGGATCAAGGAAGAGCTGGATAAATATGTGATCGGCCAGGAGAGGGCCAAGAAGTTCATCTCCGTGGCGGCGTATAATCATTACAAGAGGGTCAGGACGGGCACTATGGACGAGATCGAGATCGAGAAGTCCAATATCCTGCTCATAGGCCCCACCGGCTGCGGAAAAACCTACCTGGTCCGCACGCTGGCCGAGCTTCTGGATGTTCCGCTCGCTGTTTCGGATGCCACGTCCCTCACCGAGGCGGGGTATATCGGCGACGACATTGAGAGCGTGATCTCAAAGCTTCTTGCAGCTGCGGACAATGACGTCGAAAAAGCGGAAAAGGGTATTGTTTTCATCGACGAGATCGACAAGATCGCCAAAAAGCGCAATACCACTTCCCGGGATGTGAGCGGCGAGTCCGTCCAGCAGGGACTTTTGAAGCTCCTGGAGGGAGCGGACATCGAAGTTCCGGTCGGGGCCAGCAGCAAGAACGCCATGGTCCCTCTCGTTACGGTCAATACCCGCAATATCCTCTTTATCTGCGGCGGGGCCTTCCCGAATCTGGAGACCATCGTGCGCGAGCGTCTCAGGAAGCAGACCTCCATAGGCTTTGGCGCGCAGCTTAAGGACTCGGTGGATGAAGACAGGAACATCCTTGAGAAGGTGACCAACGAGGACCTGCGCCGTTTCGGAATGATCCCCGAATTCATTGGGAGGCTTCCGATCCTCTGTGTCCTGGAGGGCCTGAACAGGGAGATGCTTGTCAGGATCCTGCGTGAGCCCAAAAACGCCATTCTCAGGCAGTATCAGAAGCTCCTGGCTCTTGACGAGGTCGAGCTGACCTTTGAGGACGGCGCCCTTGAAGCCATCGCGGAGAAGGCGCTCACGAGGGAGACGGGCGCCCGCGCCCTGAGGTCCGTCATAGAGGAATTTATGATGGATATCATGTATGAGATCCCCAAGGATGACAATATCGGAACTGTTGCGATCACGCGGGCTTTCGTCGAGGGAAAAGGGGGTCCTGTGATCGGGATCCGGACAGAAAAAACCAGAGCCTTAGAGATGAAAGAAGACCTGGACGGGTGTGACTTGTAATAAAATCTGTGCTATAATTTCAAAAAGTGCAGCAGGGAAGTACAGATTTTTGAGCCAATAACTGTGCGGACGGCTTTTTCAGGAAGGCGGAGAGCGTCATACCGGACCGCTGCTTTTCGAAAAAGAGCCGTTATGGAGATGTACGGGGAAAGAATGAGCGATAGAAAGAACGGTTTTATGAAAAGTATTGCTCGAAATAAAAAATACAGGAGGGCTTTTTTCGCTGTGGCTGCGGCAGCCGCCCTCCTTTTTGGCATGGGTTTTTTCGGTATCCGGACACAGGCGGGCACGACAGCAAAGAAGACTGCGACCAGGATCATCAGGACAAAGGATGAGGCGGACTTTGCGGCTGAAGCCTCCCGGCTGGCAAAAAAGAACCGCGGGGTCATCGCCTATGGTACAGGTGATGTGAGGCCGTACTCCAGCGCCAGGCTGATCGTCAGGGTGAAGGACAAAAAGAAGGTGGATTTCTCCAAATACAGGGCATCCACTGTCGTCGAGAGCAGTTTCGGGGTAAATCTGGTGCAGTTTGCAACGGAAAAACAGGCCAGAAAAGCCTCGGATGCCCTGAGCGCCCTTTCTTCAGTTGCCTATGTCGAGCCCGATGACAATGCGGTGGATACGGGGGACGCGGTCATTCGGGGCAGCGCCGCAAAGGATGAAAGCGGCAGCGACAGCCCGGGAGAGTACGGTGTGGACACCATTCCGGGAGGCTCGGCTGCGGACGACGGCTCTGACCTGACATATTCTTCCACGATCAGGAAGGATCAGCCTCCCAGTCTGGGGACGGACACGGTATCGGACAAAAATACGGGCAGCTCCGGCACGCTGGGCTGGGGAACGTCCTATATTCAGGCGGATCAGTATGCCGCCTATGTCAAAACCTGCACGAAAAAGTCGATCACGGTCGCTGTGGTGGATTCCGGCGTTGCAGACCATCCGAAGCTGAACGGAAGGATCCTGAAGGGCAAGGACCTGGTAGACAATGACAACGATCCCACAGACAGGTTCGGACACGGCACGCATGTGGCGGGTATCATTGTGGACTGCACGCCCGGTCTCAAGGTCAATATCCTTCCTGTCCGGGCCCTCGATTCGTCCGGGAGGGGAAATGTCTCGACGATCGGCAACGCGATCCGCTACGCAGTGCGCAAGGGAGCAAAGGTCATCAACCTCAGCCTGGGTACATATTCCCACTACAGGTATCTGGAGGAATGCATCGCATATGCAGATCAGAGGGGCGTAACGGTTGTGGCGGCAGCCGGCAATGAAAATGAAAATGTCCGCTATGTCTGCCCTGCTCATCTTTCCACTCCCATTGTGGTGGGCGCCATCAACAAGAACGGCATGCGGGCCTTCTTTTCCAATTATGGTTCCTCCCTTGATGTCGTGGCGCCGGGTGTGGCGGTCAGGAGCTGCTGGCTGGGCGGCGGCTACGCGACGGCGGACGGGACATCAATGGCGGCTCCCTATATTTCGGCGGCCGCGGCCATGTACCAGCTGATCTATCCTTCCTACAAACCCTCGGATATCGAAAAAATGATCAAAAGTTATTCAAAGGATCTGGGGACAAAGGGAAGGGACAATATGTACGGCTATGGCGTGCCCAAAATGACAGCCGCCATTGCGCCCAAAAAAGTATCTCTTAACGTTAATAAGAAATCGATTGCCGTAAATACATCGGCTACACTCAAGGCGAAGATCGTTCCTTCCAATGCGGGAAGGAGCAAGCTCAATTGGTCATCCAGCAATAAGAAGGTCGTTTCCGTCTCGGGAGGGAAGCTGACGGCAAAAAAGGCCGGAAAGGCAACCATTACTGTCAAAACAGTGAACGGAAAAAAAGCGACCTGCAGGGTGACTGTGACGGCCGGATCGAAGACGAACGTCGCTTCCACGAAGAATGCCTCGAAGAATGTCTCATCTAAACAGAAGCAGACAAAAACGGAAAATACGGTAGAGGAAGACCTTGATTCCGCTTCTTCTAATGTGATCGAAGAGGATGAACAGAAGAAGAATAATCCTGCCGTGAAGACTACATGGGCATTTTCTGCCCAGGCAGTTTCTGTCCAGTCATTTTCGGCCAGGGCGTTTTCCGTCCAGGCGCTTTCCGGGGAGGGACAGACGGCGCAGTCTATTTCCGGTCAGGCCGCCCAGGCACTTCCCGGACAGGAAGAGAAGCCTGACGGCTTAAAGGCTCATATTTTCCCTTCCTCCAGAGAGGGGAACGCGCAGCTCCATGACGGAAGTCTTTACACGGGCGAGCGGCTCGCACTGGATGTGGAGATCGTTCCTGCCCGGGAGATAATGCCTGCGCTGAAGTGGAGGAGCAGCGATCCGAAGGTGGCAGAGGTCGATGAGAACGGAGTGGTGACGACCCGGGCAAAAGGAACGGCCCGTATCGAAGTCTCACTTCGCGGGGACAGTTCAGGTTCAGAAGATAGTCAGCCTGCAATCGGGTCGTATTTTATTAAAGTAGAGGAACCTTCCATACTGACCCGCCGTGCATCCTACAGTGCGGAACAGGAAGATCTGGAATTGGAAATTCGCGCTGTTGTCAGGGCTCCCGGACTTCCGGACAGGGAGACGGAGCTCAAGGCAGACGAAACCTCCTCGGGTCCGCTTGTGCTGGGTTTTCTGAAGGAAGACCAGGATGGTGACAGCCTCCTTCTTGGGGCCGTCGATCTGAATGGAAAGGATGCCGGCAATGTCCACATCCACAACGGAAATAAGGGAAAGAGGCTGAAAGGAAATGACGGCTATTCGGAGGACGACCTTTTAGACGGCCCGTCGTTTTTGATCAGCGTAAAGGAAGGAAAGCGTCCGCAGGACAAAGGTCTGCTGCGGCTCGAAGAAATTGAGGGGGGAAAAGGGAAAGCGGATCTGGTGATTTATACCGCTCTGATCCCGGATGAAAGGGGAAAGGCCGGGAAAAAGGCCGGGAAAAAGCCCGGAACCTCTCAGAAAGAGGAGGGGGTATCCGTCTCGAAATGCCATCTGGCAGTCTATACCGCCGGCGAATTTGAAGAGCGCGAGAGTGCGGCACTGGAGGGGGACAAAGATCTGGTCCGAGAGATTGATTCGAACGCTTTGTGCAAATGTTCCTTTGAAATCAGACAGACGATCATCCTCCCGAAGGAAGCTGACGGGACAGATCCTGATCAGAAGATCACCGGCGGGACGGAAACCGACCAGGTAAAGACTGACAAAAAGAAGACCGATCAGGCAGAAACCGGCGGGAAAGAGACCGATCAGAAGGATCCGGACTGTAAAGAATCCGACAGCGAAGGATCCGGAACTGAAATAAAAGATCAGGAAACGGAAGATACGGATAATAAGGATCCGAAGAATAAGGATCCGGAAACTGAAGATTCGGAAAAGGAAGATCAGAAAAAGAAGGACCAGGAAACAGAAGATCAGGATATAAAAGATCAGGATACAAAAGGTCAGGAAAAGAAAGATCCGGAAACAGAAGATCAGGATACGGAAGATCAGGAAAAGAAAGATCCGGAAACAAAGGATTCAGAAACGAAAGATCCTGAAACGGAAGGTCAGGGAAAGAAGGACCAGGAAACAGGGGAACAGGAAACAAAGGATCAGGAAACGAAGGATCAGGATTTGACTGAAAAGAAGACTGAGGATCCGGAAAAGAACAAGGGAGAGGGATTAAAAGAAAACAGGAAAGAGGCGGAGCTGTCAGAAAAGGAGGCTACAAAAACTCCGGAAGAAAGCTCCGATAAGGAAGAGATCTCCGCGGCGGATAATGACGAAACGAAGTCTTCCGGAGAAAAAGCCGCGGCGGATGGAGACGAGTAAATATTTTTCAAAAAAGGGAAGGTGTTATTATGGAAAGGTGATGTTCACTGGCCAATAACACCTCCCCCTTTTTTAGGGGCACCCCTGGCTGACACTGAGGGGAATGGCTGCTCAGCTGTCGGCAGGGGCGTTTTTCTGCATCAGGTCTTTGTAAAAGGCGGCCGCACAGGCATTCTGGCAGATCCCGGCATAGAGGTTCGCGAGCCCGAACGAAAACACGCCGAGAAGATGAAGCGGCAGCAGGCGCAGAAAGAGGCGGATCAGCCTCAGCCGGCTGCCGTTCATGATTTTTGAGGAGGCGCGGAGGATCCTGCCGGCATCAAGCTGGGGAAAATCGAGGAGCAGGAAGTTTGTCATGGCATAGGAAGCAGACCACAGGACCGATGCGGCGATGCTGACGATTGCGGCTGCAAGAACGAGCGGAAGATATTTTTTGAAACTGCTGTAGGGTATAAAATACACAGTGAGCTGTATGGGCAGAAGGCAGAGGAGTTCTCCTGCCGTCACAAATGACCTGACTCTCACTGCTTTATCCGGAAATGCGAAAAAGCAGTGGAAGAGGTTCCGGACGGAGGCCTGCTGGCCGTACTGGAGATTCAAAAAGACCAGGGACAGGCCGATCCCGAAGAGGCTGGCAAAGAGGGAGGTAATAAATCTTCCCAGAAGGATGAATGCCAGATCCAGCGCTGTGTTCTCGAAGCGGATCGAGCCGGGAAGGGTGCTCAGAAACAGGAGTGTGATCAGGTACAGGAGCTGGGACCAGACGGCTGTGCGCAGATTTCCCAGAAGGGAATATCTTGCATCCGCAAACAGCCGGGCGGAATTTTTGTATTTTTTCTTATGTCTGCTGGTGGTTGATCTGTTATAGGGCTGATCCGCAGCTTTGTCCGCAGGATCGTTCAAAGAGATGTTCATATATTGCTTCCTCTTTTTATACTGCGACTGCTTTTTACTGAAACAAGTCGTTCAGGAAAGGGACACCGGAAAGCTTACTGAAACAAGTCGTTCAGGAAGGGGACACTGGAAAGCTTACTGAAACAAGTCGCTCAGGAAAGGGACACCGGAAAGCGCCGGCATGACTTCGTCCAGCGTCAGACCGTACTTGCGGTAGAGAATGTCGCTCAGCCGCTGTCTGGAGGACGGGTCGGAGAGCATGGTCTGCAGGGTCCTGAACGAGTATACCAGGAAGACGAGCCCCATGATGATGGAGATCACTCCCAGAGCCATGGCGCGCCGGCCTTTGGGGGAAAATTTCAGGTGCCCTCCCTTGGACAGGATGGCAAAGATGACGGCTAAAGTCCCAAGCAGAAAGGGGCCTGTGACGGAGAATAAGAAGAAAGAGGGAATTGCTAAAACACCCATCAGAAAGGCCGAGTTTTCCAGTTTTGCCATGTAATACTCTTCGCGGGTCATTCCTGTGAGCCTGTCCGGCCTGTTCTGGCGGCCCGGATCCTTATCAGGATTTATATCGTTGTGACGGTACATATGAATTGTCCTCCCACAGCGCGGTCTGTTACTGAACTGTTATGACTTGTAACAATTGTTCATCAGTATAGGATACATTTTTCTTTTGCGCAAATGATTTTAGCATTTTTTTTGTTCTGCTGTTGACAATCGGTCCGGGGGATGTTAGTATATCAGGCGTGCCAGATGGCATTTGCATACAATCAAGCAGAGCGACACTCTCACCCGGCGGCTGAGGCTTCCGGCGTTTATAGATTCGGCCTGTGCGGAGCACGTAGGTGTTTGGCTGTGCAGGCGGAATGGCTGAATCGGTATTGTTCCCGATGGTTTCCGCCGGCGAAAAGGCGGGGGCTTCCGATCTGGAAAACCGACAGGCATGAACGTAGCAGTGGAGCTTTGCGCCACTGTTTTTTATTGCGCCAGAGCGCGTGGGAGGCCATGAAAGTTAATACCAGAGACAGGGACAGAGACGATTTGTTCATTAACGAAAGGATTCGCGACAGAGAGGTGCGCGTGATTTCTGCTGACGGAGATCAGCTGGGCATCATGTCATCCAGGGATGCGCTGAGGCTTGCTGAGGAAGCGGGCCTTGACCTGGTCAAGATTTCCCCGAACGCGAAACCGCCCGTATGCAAAATCATCGATTACGGAAAGTATAAGTACGAGAAGACCCGTAAGGAAAAGGATGCCAAGCGCAGGCAGCACGTTGTCGAGGTCAAGGAGATCAGACTTTCTCCCAACATTGACACCAATGACCTGGAGACCAAGGTCAACGCAGCCCGCAAGTTCCTGACCAAGGGGAACCGTGTAAAGATCACGCTCCGTTTCCGCGGACGAGAGATGGCGCACATGAGTACCAGCGCCCATATTCTTTCCGATTTCGCGAACATGCTGACTGACTGTGCCGTCGTTGAGAAGGCACCCAAGGTCGAAGGCAGGTCCATGACTATGTTTTTAACTGAAAAGCGCTGAGGACTGCACAGCGTCCGGGCTTTGGAAGACCAGTTAAGATAGATAGAGGTAACTGTCCGGCAGGATTGTAGGACGGACTGAAGAGCACGTGAATGTGCTGTGAGAACGTGCTGCACAAAAGATGTACTGCACATATTAGCGTGCCGCACGCAAGCGTGCTGTACGTACATGAGCAAGGAGGATTGAATTATGCCTAAAATGAAGACAAAGAGAGCTGCCGCGAAGCGTTTCTCAGTGACCGGCACCGGTAAGATTAAGAGATTCAAAGCGTACAAGCGCCACATCCTGACCAAGAAGTCCACCAAGAGGAAGAGAAATCTTCGTCAGTCCACCATTCTGGACGAGACCAATGTCAAGAACATGAAGAAGGTCATGCCTTATCTTTGATCCGGCACGAAAAAAGCAGGGACCGGAGAGCGGCCTGCTGAAAGGGCTGAAGAGAAGGTATCGAAGTACAGGCAAGGAAGATAGAATAGAAGAATGTGAGGTAAAGAAGAATGGCAAGGATCAAAGGCGCAATCAATGCGAAGAAGAAACATAAAAGAGTATTAAAGCTTGCGAAGGGCTACAGGGGCGCCCGTTCCAAACAGTACAGGATCGCCAAGCAGTCCGTCATGCGCGCGATGGCTTCCGCATTTGCGGGCCGCAAGCAGCGCAAGAGAGATATGCGCAG
>DEPS01000204.1:45167-45367 GCA_002358875.1 Lachnospiraceae bacterium UBA3386
TCCTACAGCCAGATGATGCACGGCCTTAAGGCTGCCGGCGTTGACATCAACCGCAAGATGCTGGCCGAGCTCGCTGTCAATGACGCAGCAGGGTTCGCAACTCTGGCCGAGCTGGCAAAGGCGAATGTCTGACGGGATCTTTGAAGGCAGATGCCTGACGGGTCTTTTGAAGGCTGGTTTTTGAAAGCTTTTTCTGAAAG
>DEPS01000204.1:45504-54488 GCA_002358875.1 Lachnospiraceae bacterium UBA3386
CATAAATGAACGTTATGGTCCGCCGCAGCCGGAGATTTTCCGGTTTGCGGCGGTTTTTTGTGTGTTAATGTCCGGGAGCGCATCACCCGGGTATTTTCATTTTCAATTCGTAAATGGCTGTTATTTTTTTATAGACAAAGCAGAGAGATTGTTTATTCAAACGCGGGAAGGGCTTTGCTATACTCGAAATCGTCAGTATTAACGGTCAGACTGTGTTTTTCATCTAAGTAATAATACGATAAGGAAGTGAGTAAATTGAAACTGGGTGAATGGATAGCAAAAAGAAGGATCCTGATCCTGATCATCGGAGCACTGCTGGTCATCCCGTCTGTAATCGGGGCGGTCCGCACGCGGGTCAATTATGACCTTTTGAGTTATCTTCCGGACACTCTGGAGACGATCAACGGCCAGAACATCATGGTCGATGAATTCGGAAAGGGGGCCTTTTCCGTATGTGTCGTCGAAGGGATGCCTATGAAGGAGGTTCAAAAGCTGGCGGATCAGTTCAAGGAGGTCCCGCATGTCACGAATGTCCTCTGGTACGGGGAGCTGGTGGATATCAGCGTTCCCTCGCAGATCCTGCCGGACAGTGTGCGGAAAAAGTTCATGAGGGACGATGCCCAGCTCATGGTGGTGTTCTATGACAGCACGACTTCGTCCGATGAGTCTATGGGGGCGCTCACGCAGATGCGGCGGATCGCCGACCAGAGGTGCTTTATCGGGGGTATGACAGGTATTGTCACCGATATTAAGGATATCTGTATGCAGGAGCTGCCGGTTTATGTCGTGATCGGCGGGATCCTGAGCTTCTTCATATTGGAGCTCACCATGGAATCCTACGTCGTGCCGATCTTTTTCCTGCTGGGTATCGGTCTTTCTATTCTTTACAATCTGGGCAGTAATATTTTCCTTGGGTCGATCTCCTACGTGACCCAGGCTCTGTCGGCTGTTCTGCAGCTGGCGGTCACGACGGACTACTCCATCTTCCTTCTGGACAGCTATGAGATGAACAAGGGGCTGTATCCGGGCGACAAAGAGAAGGCCATGGGACTTGCGATCAGCCAGACCTTTTTGTCGGTCGTGGGCAGCTCCGTGACGACGGTCGCGGGCTTTCTGGCCCTGTGCGTCATGACCTTCGGCCTGGGGCGGGACATCGGCATCGTCATGTCCAAGGGAGTTGTGATCGGCGTCCTGTGCTGTGTCACGATCCTGCCGGCCCTGATCCTGGTCTTCGACAATGCAATCGATAAGACGACGCACAAGCGGTTCATTCCCAGCCTGGACAGGGTCAGCGCTTTTGTCGTCCGCCACTATAGGCTCTGGATGGTGGTTTTCCTGATCCTGGCCGCACCGGCGCTTTATGGAAGCAATCATGTAGGCGTCTATTACAATATTTCCAAGTCCCTGCCGGAGGATATCCCGGGAAATATCGCAAATGCAAGGCTCAAAGAGACCTTCAACATGAACACGACCCACCTGATCCTCATGAACCGCGGCACGGACAATTCGGTCAAGCGTGAGATTTTTGATGAGGTGGAAAAGGTGGACGGAGTGAAATTCACCCTGAGCCTGCCTTCCCTGGTGGGTCCACTCATTCCTCAGGAAATACTCCCGGATGATGTCACTGATATGCTCAGGAGCGAGAACTGGGAGATGGGGATGGTTGTATCCGAATATACGGAGGCCACGCCGGAGGTCAACGCCCAGATCGCCCGCATCGCAGAGATCGTGAAAAGCCGCGATCCGGGAGCCCTGGTTATCGGCGAGGCGCCGATGATGAAGGATCTGGAGGACACGACCAATATCGACATTAAGAGGGTCAATTTTCTGTCGATGGCGGCCATCTTCCTGATCATCCTCTTTGTTTTTAAGTCGATCTCCCTGCCCTTTATTCTGGTGCTGGTCATCGAATTTGCCATAAATGTCAATATGGCGGTCCCCTTCTTCCAGAATGTGAGCCTGGCCTTTGTCTCGAGCATTGTCGTCGGCACCATCCAGCTGGGCGCGACGGTGGATTACGCGATCCTGATGACCAACCGCTACCTTTGCGAGCGGAAGGCGGGAAAGAACAAGGAGCAGTCTCTGAAGACGGCCCATTCCGCCTGCATGCTCTCCATCATTACGAGCGGACTGAGCTTCTTTGTGGCGACCTTTGGCGTGTCCGCCTATTCCCGCGTCGACATGATCGGCTCCATCTGCACCCTTCTTGCAAGGGGCGCTGTCGTCAGCATGTTCTCCGTCATTTTCCTGATGCCGGGAATGTTCCTGATCTTTGACGGACTCATCATGCGCACGACCGCTGGATTTAAGAAATACATCTGATCGGCGGCGCGCGGCGCCGCGTAAGCGTACTGACAATGCGAAGCTTTGTTATCGCCTCGCGCAGGCGTTACATGTTCACGCCCTCGACAGGGCGTGAACAGCCGGCCGGCGGGAAAGCCTGAATGCAGGTATACAGGCGATGTCAAATTCCGGCTGTGCAGGCTGATGCAATTTGTGAATATCTGACGAAAGCCCGGCCGCGCCTTTATGGCGCGGCTGATTTATTTGTCAAAAATAGTATTTGTTTTAAAGCATGATTTGTGGATAATATATAAAAAACAGGGATTTATCAATTGTATTTGTTGTGGCAATGGATTATAATGTACTGGTAAAAACATTTTATCAGCCGTAACAGGAAACATACGGTAATTTATGGGGAGGTGCAACATGTTTGCAATCATTTCGTTCATACCGATCGTTGTGACGATAGTCCTGATGGTCGGATTCAACTGGCCCGCAAAGAGGGCACTTCCGCTTGCCTGGATTCTGGCCTGCATTATCGGCGTCGCAGTTTGGAAGATGCCGGTCATTGCCATGGACGGCACCAGTGCAATTGGACAGACGATACTCGGGTTCCTGAGCGCATTTGAGACCCTGGTCATCATCTTCGGTGCGATCCTGATCATGAACACGCTGTCCCAGTCAGGAGCTATGGCTGCGATCAACGGCATGTTCAAGGGCATTACTCCTGACGCAAGGCTGCAGGCTATCATTATCGGATTCATCTTCGGCGCTTTCATCGAGGGCGCAGCCGGATTCGGCACACCGGCAGCTCTGGCTGCACCGCTTTTGATCTCTGTGGGCTTCCCGCCCCTGTGCGCTGCCATGGTCGCTCTGATCTTCAACTCCGTTCCTGTCTGCTTCGGCGCAGTCGGAACACCTACAAATATGGCTTTTACGACTGTTAAAGATGCTGTCGCGGGTCTGGGGGGAGACCTCGACGCATGGAAGATGGCGCTTACCTTCTGGTCCGCACTGCCGCTGGCGATCGGCTGCGCGGTCATCATGATCATCGCCGTCGGCTTTGTCTGTAAATTCTACGGCAGGGAGAAAAAATTCAGCGATGTTTTCCCGGTCGTACCTTACATTTTCTTTGTCACGATCACATTTGATTTCTTCTATCTCCTGATCGCCGCTTTCATCGGCCCCGAGCTGGTTTCCCTTCTCGCCGCGATCATCACGCTTCTGATCACCGTGGTCACCACCAAGAACGGCTTCCTTGTTCCCAAGGATGTGTGGACTTTTGACAAGAAGGACAACTGGGACAGGAGCTGGCTTGCGACGACAAAGGTTCCGGAGCCCAAGATCAGCGACATGGCGCTTATCAAGGCCTGGACGCCCTATTTCATCATCGCAGGTCTTCTGGTCCTCACCCGTGTTGCACAGAAATTCGGTGTCGGACTGTTTGATCAGATGAAGAGCTTTACGATCGGTACCGGTTCGAGCGGTCTTATTTTCGGCGGCAACTGGAACTGGGCGATCCTCTGGAATCCCGGTGTTGTATTCATTGTTGTCGCACTGATCACGATCCCGCTTCACGGAATGACCGGCGATAACGTCAGGACTGCCTGGAAGGGCGCCCTGAACCAGGTCAAAGGCGCGGCGATCGCCCTGCTGTTCGGCGTTGCCATGGTCAATATCTTCCGTTTCACAAAGATGCCTGTGGAAATGGTTCCCGCCGGCGTAGGCGAGGGAGTATCTTATTCCATGCTGTACGCGATGGCAAAGGGCCTGGCGGATATCGCCGGCAGCGCCTATCTGGTCATCGCACCGTTTATCGGTGTGCTGGGAGCTTATATGTCGGGTTCCAACACGGTTTCGAACACACTGTTCAGTTCTCTTCAGTTTACAACAGCCGGTATCGTGCATCTTCCTTATGTCCTCATTGTCGCCCTGCAGAATAACGGCGGCGCGATTGGAAACATGGTCTGCGTCAACAACGTCGTTTCCGCCTGCGCTACGACAGGAACCAACGGCAATGAAGGCAAGATCATCAAGACAAACATCATTCCCTGCGCGACCTTCTGCATCATCGTTGTGATCGTCATGGCTATAGCCATCATAATGGGCGCGAATCCGCAGGCACTTCCCTACGCCTGAGGGGTTGAATTTTAATAATACGTAATAATGCAATGAACAGAGGAGGCAGTGATTATGGCAAAGTATAACCAGGTAACTCCCGAAATCATTGAGCAGCTCAAGGCTGCTGCTCCCGGCCACGTCTACACCGGTGAAGACATCAATGAGGACTATATGCGCGACGAAATGCCGATCTACGGCAAGAAGATGCCTGATGTCCTTATTCAGCCTCTGACCACGGAAGAAGTCTCGGCCGTCATGAAGATCTGCAATGACAATCTGATCCCGGTCACCCCCCGCGGGGCAGGTACAGGTCTGGTCGGCGCCAGCGTCGCCGTACTTGGCGGTGTCATGCTCGATACGCAGAAGATGAATCAGATCCTCGGCTATGATCTCGAGAACATGATCGTCCGCGTACAGCCCGGCGTCCTTCTGAACGATCTGGCCGAGGACTGCACAAGACAGGGCCTTCTGTATCCCCCGGATCCCGGTGAGAAGTTCGCATGTCTTGGCGGCAACGTTTCCACCAACGCCGGCGGCATGCGCGCTGTCAAATACGGCGCGACCCGCGACTACGTCCGCGCAATGAAGGTCGTTCTGGCCAACGGCGAAGTCGTGGACTTCGGCGCACAGGTCAGTAAGACATCTTCCGGCTACAGCCTGCTCAACCTGATGATCGGTTCCGAAGGCACTCTGGGCGTGATTACCGAGCTCACCCTCAAGATCATTCCCGCTCCCAAGGTAGTCGTCTCCCTGATCATTCCTTTTGAGGATCTCGAGACCGCGATCTCCACAGTTCCCAAGATCAAGATGGCCCAGCTCGATCCTCAGGCCCTGGAGTTCATGGAGAGAGAGATTGTCCTTTCCAGTGAGCGCTTCATCGGCAGGAGCACCTTCCCGAAGGAGATGGACGGCATGGAGATCGGCGCTTACCTGCTGGTCACCTTCGACGGCAAGACAGAGGATGAGGTCATGACCAAGGTCGAGGAGGCCTGCGAGCTCGTCCTCGAGGCCGGCGCCATCGATGTCCTCGTTGCCGACACATCCACAAAGATTAAGGATGCCTGGGCAGCCCGTTCCGGTTTCCTGGAGGCCATCGAGTCCGAGACCAAGCTCCTTGACGAGTGCGACGTCGTCGTCCCCATCAACAAGATCGCCGAGTTCCTGACATTTGCCAATGAGTTCGGAAAAGAGTGCGGCCTGGAGATCAAGAGCTTCGGCCACGCCGGCGACGGCAACCTCCACATTTACCAGTGCAGCAACACACTGGAGGAGGAAGAGTTCAAGAAACGTGTCGACAAGTATTTCGACGAGCTCTATAAGCGCGCCACAGCCATCGGCGGCCTCGTCTCCGGCGAGCACGGCATCGGCCGCGGCAAGATGAAATATCTGCGCGAAAGCGTCGGCGACACCAGCTTCAACCTCATGCTGGGCATCAAGAAGGTCTTCGATCCCAATCTGATCCTCAACCCCGGCAAGGTCTGCTACATGCTCGACGAGGAATAAGGCAGGGGCGGCCCTGCCGCAATAAAACCTGAATAAGAAAACAAGAGGCCCGGATTCCTGAATGGGAGCCGGGCCTCTTGCTTTCTTACAACCTGGATGGAACCAAAACCCGGTCTGCCGGATTCGGGCTGTTCCTAACCGATGTTGAATTCCTTGTAGAGGGAATCTCTGTATGTTTTGTCGTTTGCTGCGCGCGCGACGTCATCCAATCTCCCGTTGGTAATCAGAACGTTTACGAGATTGGCCAGTTTCTGTTCTCCCTCGGCTTTACCTTCAACTTTGCCCTCGGCAATCCCCTCAACTTTGCCCTCAGCCCTGCCCTTGGCTTTGCCTTCAGCGAGTCCCTCAGCCCTGCCCTCGGCTTTGCCTTCAGCGAGTCCTTCAGCCCTGCCTTCAGCTTTGCCGGCATCGAAGAGTTTGTCAGCGCTAAACTCCAGAATCTTGCCACCCATAATGCCCGCGACCTCCTGTTCCGCTTTATTCGTTTTCCCAAGCGCCTCAAAAACCGTTTTCAGACAATCATAGAGCGTGCTTGCTTCGTATGCGTTGATGGTGCCGGAATCAGCCAGCTCCTTCAGCCTCATCAGAATCGTGTCGTACAGGTTTAGTATCTCCCCGTACAGAGCCTTGTCCTGCACTTCAGCCAGTTCAGGTAACAGCAAACAGGAAAACTTGTAGAAAAAAAGATACGTGTCGTTTCAGGTTACGCGATGCCTTATGTTGTCTGCACTCCCGAAATATGCTGGAGTTTGTCAACCATCCTCTGAAGGTCTTCGATTTTTTTTCGCTGTTCTTCGATCGTATCGTGCTGTTGGTTGATCACTCCCTGCTGTTGGTCGAGTGCTTTTTGCTGCTGGTCGATCGTACCCTGCTGCTGGTCGAGGGTTTTCTGCTGTTGGTTGATCGTACCTTGCTGCTGTTCAATGGTCTCCTGCTGTTCCTCAATCATCATCATGACGGTATTTTTGTCGAGGATGGCAAGTTCTCTGGAGTACATGTTCATTACCTCCGCAGTGTTCCGGCACATATCGCAGATCTTCTCATAAAGGGGCTGGAAGATTTCAGAATATTGTTCCAGAACCAAGTTGATCACTGCTGGTTCATCGTAGGAGAGAAAGGCGAGCCAAGCCTCCTTTTCCGTCAGCGCAGCACCTTTCTCGATTTTTTCCGCCAGGTTCTTTTTGAATACGTCCAGTGGGATGTAAAGAATGTTTTGGAGCATGTTCAGCCGGAGCCCCGTGTCCGAAGTTGGCACGAAGGTGTGGATATAGTCTTTCATGAACTTTTTGAATTCTGAAGTCGACTTCTCCATAAAGATGATCGTGTACACGGGGCGGATCATGAGATAGCTGAACTTCCGGTCAGGATCTTCCCCCGTATTGGCTGCCTCCGTCCTGACCTCCTCGCGCACCCTCCTGTACTGGCGCAGGAGAAGGTCGGCGTTATAGCAGGAGGCCCGCTCCCCGGGGAAATTGTAGCCGACCTTCTGCACCTCGACATTGACGACGGTTCCGTCTGCCGTTTCGACGATGATGTCCATGATGATGAGGGCATAATCCCCTCCCAGGTGCGACTCATTTGGAAGGACGCGGACGTCTTTCACTTCCTGTCCCAGCATGACCGAGATGAGCCGGGAGAGGTGCTCCTTCCCTTGGTCGGGGTTGAAGACGTACTTGAAACAGGCGTCGTAGAGGATCCGCGCACCCCTGTTGCCGCAGCAGATGTCAAGAAACTCCTGCTGTTTCTCTTCCTTCCATTTGAGAAATTCCGCCCTGAGCAGGGGATTGGATTTGATTTCCTGCTCCACAGCTGCCCTTTCCCTGTAGCCGGGAAACAGTTTCCGCAAAGGAGCTGACTTTGTTGGGAAAGCGTCTGTCATTTCGGACATCTCAACAGGGGACAGCGTAGAAGCTGACCTTTCGCGTGGCGAGTCAATATTTTTCTTTGTCATTTTTTACCTCCTCGTCATGTCTTAAACATGAAAAATATGAAAAACATGAAAATAATAGGAGGGGCCCCGGCGCGGAGGCAGTCCGCGTTCATACTGCCCGTAGCTATGCTGCGCGATGCCGGCGTGAAGGAAGGCAGTCCGCCCATCCGGGCGGTAAACCGGGATCAAGCGGGTACTCATATTGCGTATTCCGGAGGCAGGCGTCTTCCATAATCCGCCGGAGCCCCATGGGGTTCATAAGCTCCGGCGGCGCTGCCTGCGCAGGGCCGTTATGACAAAGTACTCTGAGGGGCGACCTGCCCCTGATCACTTTGGGATGCAACTATTTTAGCATGAATACAGGAGAACTGCAAGGCAAATTCAGGAGGATTCAAGGAGGATTCAGGATTGGTTAAACTCAGGTTTTTACGTTGAAGAACGCGTAAAAATGTCTCGAGTTCGGTACCCCGTGAACAGAAACCAGGATTGTTTCACAAAGGCACGTACAGTGACGCAGCGGACCATTCCACTCCTTGAACATCCAGAACTCACTGATAGTGTTTCCGACCAGGATCCGGTTCCCATGCGGCTGAGTAGGGACCGCATATTATTTTGAAAAAAAGGGGACCAGCTGCCTATTCGGAAGCTGGTCCCTAATCTTTGTCAATACTGTTCTGGCCTGAATTTATCTCCGCCCTTCCCAGGCGGAGCTTTCTATTCATATCCGTCCCATCCAGGCGGAGCTTTCTGTACATGTTCAAATATTCCAGAAGGAGCTTCTTCTCCTGCTCCATCCGCGCCTCTTTACTGCTCAGAATCTTCAGGATGAAGGCCGGAAGCTGGGATTCCAGAGAGGAAGCCTCTCCTTTTACCAGATAGTCCAGCGTACAGTCAAAAAGCTCGCTGACTTCGATCAGCATGTCGAGAGAGAATGAAGCTACTCCGCGCTCCACATGGCTGATGTGCTTGATCGAGCAGTTCAGCTTTTGGGCAAGAATCTCTTGTGTCATTTCATGCTGAGAGCGCAGTGCGGCAATCCTCTTCCCAATCTCTTCATTCAAATATACTATAGACAATACCATCCTCACTTATCCTCAAACATGTGTACAGTATAGAAAACGGGAGCACATAATTTTTTAGGGTAATT
>DEPS01000198.1:0-7437 GCA_002358875.1 Lachnospiraceae bacterium UBA3386
TTGACCTGTCCGGCTTTAAAGGGAATCTGCGCGCCTATCAGGCCTTCGGCACCCGATATGTCCTGACGCAGAAAAGAGTGCTTCTGGGTGATGAGATGGGCCTGGGCAAGACCATTCAGGCCCTTGCGGTCATGTCGCATCTTCATGCAAAGGATCCGGCGTCCCGTTTTCTGATCGTCTGTCCGGCCTCTGTCATGATCAACTGGTGCCGGGAGATCGCTAAATTCTCTTCTGTCGAGCCCTTTCTTCTCCATGGGAAAAATATGGAGGATGCATTTTTGCAGTGGGAGAAGAAGGGTGGCGCGGCGGTGACCAATTACGAGAGCATGGGTAAGATCTCGGGACGGATCAACAACCGTCTGACCATGCGGCTTCTCGTCATCGACGAGGCTCATTATATCAAAAACCCTCAGGCGCAGAGGACAAAGAATATACGTCTTCTTGAAGATGAGTCGGAGCGGATCCTGATGATGACCGGCACCCCCCTGGAAAATAAGGTGGACGAGATGTGCGAGCTCATCGGCTTCATCCGCCCCGATATGGTAAAGGAGGTGCGCGCCAGCGCGGGAATGAGGCATGTTCCGGCCTTCAGGGAAATGCTGGCTCCGGTCTATCTGCGAAGGCAGAGGGATCAGGTCCTCTCTGAGCTTCCGCCCCTGACACAGGAGGAGGAATGGTGTTCCATGACGGCGCAGGACGCTGCCGCCTACAGCATCCCGGTGATGGACAGAAACTTTACCGGCATGCGCAGGGTGTCATTTTTGCAGGATGATATGCGCGGGAGCGCCAAGGCCCGAAGGCTTCTGGAGCTCTGCAGCGAAGCGCGGGAGGAAGGCCGCAGAGTGGTCATCTTTTCTTATTTCAGGGAGACGATCCGCAAGGTATACGATATGCTGGCATTTTCACCCGACGGGGCACCCTCATCTGGCGGGGCATCCTTACCCGACGGGACAGCTTCGCCTGACGGGTCACCTTCACCCGACAGGGCTCCGGCCGCGGACAGCCGGATTTCCGCATTCCGAAAAGACGGATACTTTGTCGACATGATCACGGGCAGCACGCCTGCCGCAGAGAGACAGGACCTGGTCGACCGCTTTGCACAAGCGAAGGGAGGAGGCATCCTCATCTGCCAGGTGCAGGCGGGAGGGACGGGCCTCAATATTCAGTCGGCCGGCATCGTGATCTTCTGTGAGCCGCAGATCAAGCCCTCTCTGACCGCCCAGGCCATTTCACGCGTCTACCGCATGGGCCAGGTGCAGAATGTCCTGGTTTTCCATCTTCTGTGCGAAGATACAGTGGACGAAGCAGTCATGAGGATCCTTGATCAGAAGCAGGGCGAATTTGACCTCTTTGCCGATGAATCCGTCCTTGCGGATGCAGCTGACAACCTGGCCGACCGGGAATGGATCCGGCAGGTTGTCGAAGAGGAGCGGAGAAAATATCTCCCCGCCGTGGCGGCTCCTCGCTGAGTTATGATAAGGTCATTACCGGCATTCGAAGAGGAAACGGCAAAGGGAGATCCGGAAAAGAATATTATAGCTGCGTATCAATGAGTCATGGGATGCAGCTGTATAGAAGAGTGGCCGTTTGACGGATATGGAGGAAATTTTTAATTAAGGGAGGAACATATGGAAAAACCGGAAGTACTCTGCATAGGTCAGGCCGTGATCGACTGCATCACGCGGAGGCAGGAGCCGGACCGGCACAAAGAGAATGTCTACCGGGCGGAGAAGATCGAGCTGCACGTCGGGGGCGACGCCGTCAACGAGTCTATCGCCCTGGTCCGGATGGGGCACAGGGCGGCTATCCAGTGCGGTGTCGGAGCTGACCTTGGGGGCGGCATTCTGCGCGCGGAGCTTGAAAGAAGGGGCGTGGACACGTCCCGCGTCACAGTGAAAGAGGAGCTTGCGACCCCCATCGCCCAGCTCGTGGTGCACAGGGACGGCGGCCGCCACTCCATCAACAGCAGGGCGACCATGCTCGAGGGTTATCTGCCCCACATTTCCCGGGCAGATCTGGAGGGGGTGAAGATTGTCTCCCTGGCCAGCCTCTTTCGCGCGCCCCTGGATCAGGCGGACACAGTTCGAAGGCTCGTTTTCGCGGCAAAGGAGGCGGGCGCCGTCGTGAGCGCGGACACCAAGCTCCCGACCTTCCGGGAGATGAAAATGGAGGAGCTTGCGGATGTCTGGCCTCTCGTAGACTTTATTTTCCCCAATGAAAAAGAGGCTGCCTACTATACCGGCTTTACGAGCCCTGACAGCAGTGTAGAGACAGGGCCTTCTCCCGATGATTTTTGGGAGATGGCAGAGGCACTGAGAAAATACGGTATCAAAAATGTGATCGTCAAAGCCGGGGCGGACGGCTGCTATGTAAACGGGGAGACGGGCTGCTTCCACCTGCCGGCCCTGCCGGTAGAAGTAGTCGATTCCACCGGCGCCGGGGACAACTTCGTGGCGGGTTTTTTGTCGGGTGTCCTCCGGGGGGAAAACATCCGAGAATGCGCTGAAAACGGGCGCGAGAGCGCAGCAAAGAGCCTTCTGAGGATGGGGGCGAATTAAGAATTGCTACTTGGAACCTGACAGAAACAGCAGGAGGTCCGTGTTCCGGAACAAGGAACTGCTCCCTGGTACGTTCGTTAGTGGAACAAGGAACTGCTCCCTGGTACGTTCGTTAGTGGAACAAGGAACTGCTCCTTGGTACGTTCGTTAGTGGAACAAGGAACCGTCCCCTGGTTCCACTGAACAAGGCTGAAGATTCACGGAAGACGGGTGGCAAAGGCCACCCGTTTTTTATATAATTGATGAGGGTAAGAAGGAGCGGAAAAGGGCTGGGACGGAAAGGATCGGGTTATGAAGAAGATCGGGATAGGCTATGAAGACTACAAAGAGTTTATAGACGGTGACATATACTACATCGATAAAACCCTGTTGATAAGGGATGTCGTTGAACTGGGAGGGAAGGTCACGCTTTTCACACGTCCCAGGCGCTTCGGCAAGACCCTGGCGCTCTCCATGCTGCAGACTTTTTTTGAAAGGGAATATGACAGCGAAGGAAATGTTGTGGACAAGCGCAGGTATTTTGAAGGAAAGAAGATCCTGGACGCCCCGGAGCAGATACTGTCCATGATGGGCAGGTATCCCGTCATCAGGCTGTCTTTAAAGAGTGCGAAGCAGCCGCGGTTTAAGGCGGCGGCCCTTCAGCTCAGGGATGAGATAATATCTGAATTCAAACGGCACTCATATGTCAGGAATTCGACAAAATTAGACGAAGACGAAATCAGGCTGTTTAACGAACTGTCTTCGGGCAAAAGTCGGGATGCAATAGAGAAGGGGCACGACTTCAGGGAAGAGATCGACCGCTATGCCACGGCTTTAAAAACGCTTTCTGTATGCCTGAAAAAGCATCATGGTGAAAACGTCATCGTCCTGATCGACGAGTATGATGTGCCACTCGAGAACGCTTATTATGAGGGCTTTTATAAGGAAATGGTCGGATTTATCCGCTCCCTGTTCGAATCCGTTTTAAAGACAAATGACGCCCTGCAGTTCGGGGTGGTGACGGGGTGCCTGCGAATCAGCAGGGAGAGCATTTTCACAGGACTGAATCATTTGCAGATTATTTCTATCAGGGACAACGATTTTGCGGAGGGCTTTGGATTTACGGAGCAGGAAACGGAAGCCATGCTCAGGGACTACGGGATCGCCGGCCGGATTTCCGAGGTCAAGGAATGGTACGATGGTTATCTGTTCGGGGAGACGGAGATATATAATCCGTGGAGCGTGATCAAATATGTGTACTCGATCACAATAAGCGGCAGAAAGTTTCCGGAGCCGTATTGGGCGAACACCTCATCAAACGCCGTCATCAGGGATCTGGTGTGGCAGGCGGATGAAAATATGAAGAGCCAGCTTGACACCCTGATCGGAGGCGGCACTGTCGAGAAGCGTATCCACGAGGATATCACCTATGACGACATCCATGAGTCGGACGAAAACCTGTGGAATTTCCTGTTCTTTACGGGATATATGAGGAAGGTGTCGGAAAGGGCGGAAGGAGACGATGTATTTCTTACGATGCGTATTCCCAACAGAGAAATCCGCAGCATTTACAGAAACCAGATCTCAACATGGTTCGACAGGCAGATAAAGGATTCGGATAAAGGCGTCCTCAATAAGGCAGTATTGGAAGGAGATACGGACGGGATCGCGGAATATGTTAGCGGCCTGCTTGCAAAGAGCATCAGCGTATTTGACAGCGGGGAATCCTTCTATCACGGCTTTTTTCTGTCGCTTCTCTACGGGGTGCCGGGCTATGCACCGAGGTCCAACCGGGAGGAGGGGGACGGCCGGCCGGACATTGTGCTTTATCCGGACCGCCCCCGGGATCCCGCGATCATTTTCGAGGTCAAGGTCAGAAAGAAGTTCTCCGAAATGGAAGACGGGCTTCAGGAGGCCTATGACCAGATCAAAGACAGGAAATACGAGGAAGGCGTGCTGGACGACGGCTACCTCGGCGTGAAGTCCTACGGCATCTGCTTCTGTAAGAAAAGCTGCATCGTGGGGGCGCTCCCCGGGTGACCCGGCAGCTTTCGGCTGCTGAGCCCACGCAAAATTTGTAAATAATACCTGGCAGAAAAGTACTTGACTGGCACAGCATCCCGGCATAAAAAGCCCCCTCCCATGCGGAAGGGGGGTTTTGCGGGCCTGCCCCGGCCTTCGTCAAACAACCCCGGGTTATGAAACAGCACGGCCTGTGAGAACATTTTCTTGTCCGCAGGACGCAGGAGTGATAAAATAGATTTATAACCGGAGTACGGAAGCGCCGCAGGAAAAGTATACGTAACCGGAAAATGACGCTTACAGTTGCACAAACAGGGGCAGAGCAGCAGGCTGACAGATATTTTAAAGAAAAAACTCCTGTCCGGATCTAAATAAGCTTTTCAGGCTCAGTCAGGGACAGGTCAGATACAAAAACCTGTCCCTTTTAGCGGTATTTGGATATTTTTTCTAAAAACGTATCTTTAAGGAGCCGCTGCGGCCGGGATGATTTGCGCGTTTTGTACGACAGATACGGCAGGCAGGAAATTATTATTTAAGCAGGCAGAAAATTAATATTTTAAGAGGAAAACAGGATTGAAATATATATTTTACGGAAATGAAGATGCGGATGTTCCTGCATTGAGCGCGGAATATCCCGGGATCCATACACCGAAGGAACTGTATGACGCGCTAAAGGATGTCTGGTGCAGGGAGACCTGCGCGCCCAGGATGCAGGACGAGTGGTCCATGGATAATCAGACTTTGGGACAGTGTTCCATCACTGCCTTTCTCGTGCAGGATATTTTCGGGGGAAAGGTGTACGGCATTCTCAGACCCGGCGGAAATTACCACTGCTACAACGATGTCGACGGGCATGTTTTTGACCTCACCAGCGAGCAGTTCGGGGATGAAAAGCTGTGCTATGAGAACAACCCGGAGCAGTTCCGCGAGGTGCATTTTAAAAAGGAAGAAAAAAGGCAGCGGTACGAAAACCTGAAGAAGATGCTGAAAAAGAAAACAGGGGGCTCGTAATGTGCGGCCGGGCAGGTAAGGCGCGGATCGCGGGCACAGTGCGCCATTCGAGCGTGGACGGGCCGGGCGTTCGGTACGTCGTCTTTTTTCAGGGCTGCCCGCATCACTGCGTGGGGTGCCAGAACCCGGACACCTGGGATCCGGAAGGTGGAGAGGAGATCCTTCTTGAGGATCTGATCGACGAACTGAACAGGACGAAATATCTCGATGGCGTGACGCTCTCGGGCGGGGATCCCTTCTGCCAGCCTGAGGCGGCCAGGGCAGTCGCGGACGCGGCCCATGAGAAGGGGCTGTCCGTGTGGGCCTATACGGGCTGGACCTATGAGGCCATCGCCTCGGGAGCCGCCGGGGCGCGGGCGCGGGAGGCCCTGGGCCATGTGGACGTACTGGTGGACGGCCCCTTTGTGCAGGAACTTTTATCAAAAGAGTGCATCTACAGAGGAAGCAGCAACCAGCGGCTGGTGGACGTCCCGGCCAGCCTCGCGGCGGGAGAGGCTGTGGAGATAAAAGGATTATGAAGGAGGGCCAGGCCATGGAGAAACCGGAAGTGCTGTGCATCGGGCAGGCGGTCATCGACTGTATCATAAGGGGGCAGGAGCCGGACCGGCACAAAGAGAATGTATACCGGGCGGAGAAGATCGAGCTGCATGTCGGGGGAGACGCCGTCAACGAGTCCATCGCTCTGGCCGGGCTGGGGCACAGGGCGGCGATCCTGTGCGGCGTCGGGGCGGATCTGGGGGGCGGCATCCTGCGTGCGGAGCTTGAAAGAAGGGGCGTGGACACCTCGCGCGTCACGGTGAAAGAGAATCTCACGACCCCCATCGCCCAGCTCGTGGTGCACAGGGACGGCGGCCGCCACTCCATCAACAGCAGGGCGACCCTGCTGGAGGGTTACTTCCCCTCCCTTTCCCGGGCGGATCTGGAGGGGGCCAAGATCGTCTCTCTGGCCAGCCTTTTCCGCGCGCCCCTGGATCAGGCGGACACCGTCCGAAGACTGGTCCTTGCCGCGAAGGAGGCGGGTGCCGTCGTGAGCGCGGACACCAAGCTCCCCACCTTCCGGGAGATGAAAATGGAAGAGCTTGCGGATATCTGGCCTCTCGTCGACTTTATTTTCCCCAATGAGAAAGAAGCTGCCTACTATACCGGTTTCATGCCCTCCGGAAGCAGTGCCAGGACAGAACCTTCCCCCGAAGGGTTTTGGGAGATGGCCAGGGTTCTGAGAGGATACGGCATTAGGAACGTCATCATCAAGGCCGGCGCGGACGGCTGCTATGTGGACGGGGAGGAGGGAGCCTTCCACCTGCCGGCCCTGCCGGTGGAGGTTGTCGATTCCACCGGTGCGGGGGACAACTTCGTGGCGGGCTTTTTGTCAGGAGTCCTTAAAGGAGAAAATCTTATGGACTGCGCGAAAAAAGGACGCGAATGCGCCGCCAGGAGCCTTTTAAAGATGGGGGCGAATTAGCTTTCGAAAAGCCCGAAGGAACGAGAACTATGGGAACAATGGGGACGACGGGAGCGGAAAGGATCGGGCTATGAAGAAGATCGGGATAGGATATGAGGACTATAAAAGATTTATACAAGATGATATGTACTATATCGATAAGACCCTGCTGATCCGGGATCTTGTTGAAAAGGGCGGGGAAGTCACGCTTTTCACACGCCCAAGGCGCTTCGGCAAGACCCTGGCGCTCTCCATGCTGCGGACTTTTTTCGAAAAGGAATATGACAGCGAGGGAAACCTTGTGGACAAGCGCAGGTATTTCGAGGGGAAGAAGATTATGGACGCCCCGGAGCAGATACTGTCCATGATGGGCAGGTATCCCGTCATCAGCCTGTCTTTAAAGTCCGCGAAGCAGCCGCGGTTTAA
>DEPS01000198.1:7633-11777 GCA_002358875.1 Lachnospiraceae bacterium UBA3386
ATCGACCGCTATGCCACGGCCTTGAAGACGCTTTCGGTATGCCTGAAAAAGCATCATGGCGAAAACGTCATCGTCCTCCTCGATGAGTATGATGTGCCGCTCGAGAATGCTTATTATGAGGGATTCTATAAGGAGATGGTCGGCTTTATCCGCTCCCTGTTCGAATCCGTTTTAAAGACAAATGACGCGCTGCAGTTCGGGGTGGTGACGGGGTGCCTGCGGATCAGCAGGGAGAGCATTTTCACGGGACTGAACCATTTGCAGATCATTTCCATAAGGGACAACGATTTCGCGGAGAGCTTTGGCTTCACGGAGCAGGAAACGGAGGCCATGCTCAGGGACTATGGGATCGCCGACAGGATCCCCGAGGCCAAGGAATGGTATGACGGTTATCTGTTCGGGGAGACGGAGATTTACAACCCGTGGAGCGTAATAAAATATGTGTACTCGATCGCAATAAGCGGCAGGAAGTTCCCGGAACCCTATTGGGCGAACACTTCATCGAATGCCATTATCAAAGACCTGGTGTGGCAGGCGGATGAAAACATGAAACGCCAGCTGGATATCCTGATCGGAGGCGGCACTGTCGAGAAGCGCATCCACGAGGATATCACCTATGACGACATCCATGAGTCGGAGGATAATCTGTGGAATTTCCTGTTCTTTACCGGATATATGAGGAAGGTGTCGGAAAGGAAAGATGGCAAATATGTTTACATGTCCATGCGTATTCCCAATATGGAGGTTGCGAGCATTTATGAAACGCAGATCAGGACATGGTTCGACAGGCAGATCAAGGATTCGGATAAAGGTGTCCTCAACAAGGCGGTATTGGAAGGAGATACGGAGGGGATCGCGGACTATGTGAGCGGCCTGCTTGCAAAGAGCATCAGCGTATTTGACAGCGGGGAAGCCTTCTATCACGGCTTTTTCCTGTCGCTTCTTTACGGGGTGCCGGGCTATGCCCCGAGGTCCAACCGGGAGGAGGGGGACGGAAGGCCCGACATCGTGCTTTATCCGGACCGCCCCCGGGATCCCGCGATCATTTTCGAGGTCAAGGTGCGGAAGAAGTTCTCCGAGATGGAGGACGGGCTTAAAGAAGCTTTTGACCAGATCAAAGACAAAAGATACGAGGAAGGCGTGCTGGACGACGGCTACCTGGGCGTGAAGTCCTACGGCATCTGCTTCTGTAAGAAAAGCTGCATCGCGGGGGCACTCCACAGGTGACCCTGCAGCAATGCATCGCGGCAGCAATGCAGCGCGGCAGCAATGCAGCATAGCAGCAATGCAGCCCGTCAACCGGATGAACCCATCCGTTTTTTCAAGGGTGGGGAGTCAAACCAGTCAACCCGTCAACTGTGAAACAATGGAAGGAATATGAGGTCAAAACAGGAAAGGAAGGTTAAAAAATGAGAAGAAGCATGAAAAAAATGCTCTCCCTGGTCCTGGCCGTCTCCATGGTGCTCTCTTTAACAGGCGCCATGGCGTGGGCGGGGCTGGCGGAGGATCCGGGCGGTTCGGATATCGCAGCCGGAACGGAAACACTGTCCGAAGAGGAGGACGCAGGCCAGTTCCAGGAGGAGGACGGGGAAACCGCCGAAGCCGAGGAAGCAGCCGAGGCCGAAGAAACCACCGAGGCCGAGGAAGTCACCGAAGACGAGGAAGCAACCGAAGCAAAGGAAGTGACCGAGGCGGAGGAAGTCACCGAAGCCTCCACCGAGACGGAGGAGCTGCCCGAGGCGGAGGAACCCACCGAAGCCGGGGAACCCACCGAGGCGGAAGAAGCGACCGAGGCCGGGGAGCCCACCGAGGCAGAAGAAGCAACCGAAGCAGAGGAAGCAACCGAAGCCGGGGAAGTGACCGAGGCGGAGGTGGAGGAGACCGTCACCGAGGAGGCGATGAACGCTCTGAGCGGCAATCCCATCCAGATTTCCACCGTAGAGGACCTGCAGGAGTTTAATACCAACTTCTCCAGCTATAAGAACAAATCCTTTATCCTGATGAATGACATTGACTGTACCAATGTGAGCTGGAGCACCATTGGAGGGAGTCTCAGCTTCTCTGAGTCGTGGTTCTCTGGCACCTTCGATGGACAAGGCAATACCATCAAATACAATTTCAACGACTCAAGCAAACCTGTGGGGTTGTTCCAACACTTAGGTAGTAACGGAACCGTCAAAAACCTGAGAGTGGAAGGAACTGTCGTTGCAGATTCCGGCGGTGGAATCGTAGCGTTTCAATCCTACGGTTTCATCGACAACTGTGTCAATGCCCAGACCGCTACCATCCACAATCAGACCTACGGCGGCATAGCGGGCTGCCTTTATGGCGGAACAATTTCCAACTGCGCTTTCACCGGCTCCATTTCCTCCGGCGGTGGAAATGCCAGGGACTGCGGCGGTATTGCAGGTGTGGGAGATGCTACTATGGAGAACTGCACCTGTCTGGGTTCCATCTCCTGCGCAAACAGCAGTAGCAATAATAAGGGTGAATTCGGTGTGCTGTGCGGGAATGTCCGGGGCGGTTTTACCGCCACCTCCTGCTATTATCTGCCTTCCAACAAAACCAGCACGGAGGTCATGACGAACGGCGCAACAGAGATCACCAGCAAGGAGCAGCTTACTGCGTTGAGGACGGCAGCTCAGAATGCTGGTAAAACTGTCTACGCCAACGCCCTTGTGGGTTCGTTTGGCCCTCCCCACACCCACGAGACGGGCACACCCGGTGAGAGCATCAACTTCACCGCATGGGACGGCAGTGACGACACCCTCACCGCAGGCAACTACTACCTGACCGAGGATGTGACCCGTAACTCTACCCTGACCATCAGCGGCACGGTGAACCTGTGCCTGAAGGGGCACGGTATCAAGTATACCGGAACCTCCGGCCACGTCATCTCTGTCCCCGAGGGTGCAACGCTGAACCTCTACGACTGCGATACCACCACGCAGCACAAGATCAAGATGGAAAATGGACTGCTGGCAATGGTAGACGATACGCTGGAGACGCCCGACACGACCTTTGCCGGCGGATACATCACGGGGGCAAAAGACCAGGATCGCAGTTTTAACGGCAATGTCAGCGGCGTGTATGTCAATGGCACGTTCCATCTGTACGGCGGTACGATCATTGGAAATGTCGGCGGTGACGGCGCAGGCGTAAGGGTTGACAGCGGCGCATTCCAGATGCACGGCGGCAATATCATCTGCAACGTGGCCGAGGGCCGCGGCGGCGGCGTGT
This sequence comes from Lachnospiraceae bacterium UBA3386, assembly GCA_002358875.1. Lineage (GTDB taxonomy): Bacteria > Bacillota > Clostridia > Lachnospirales > Lachnospiraceae > CAG-791. Next base: position 10,874 of record DEPS01000198.1, read on the forward strand.
ACGTCTCCAGCGGCGCTGCATTCCAGATGTCCGGCGGCATCATCACCGGAAATAACGCCCTGGGCGAAAATGGTGGTGAAGGTGGCGGAGGCGTCTTTGCCTATGGCGGGAGCACGGTCGCCCTGACCGGCGGCAGCATCGTGGCAAACAGCGCTGTGAATCAGGGCGGCGGCGTGTACGTCTGCGGTCCATCCGGTTTACCCGGCAGCATGACTTCGGCTGCAACCTTCAAAATCTCCGGCAATCCGTCCGTTTCGGACAACTACGCTTGCCGCACACAAACCAACAGCGGTTTGAGCGGCGGTGAGGAGAACAATGTCTATCTGCGCAGCGGCACCGTCATCACCGTTGACGGCACGCTGGAAAACACCGAACCCATCGGCGTGACGATGCAGACCCTCGGAATGTTCACCAGCGGGCTGTCCGGCAAAGGCACGGCGGCCAACTTTACCAGCGACAACACCGCATATTCCATCGTGGCGGATGGCAGCGATCTGAAGCTGAGCGAACCCCACACCGTCACCCTCACCGGCGGCGCCAACGCCCAGCCCAGCGGCGGCGCGCTGACCCAGCAGGACCTCACAGGGGCCATGACCAATGTGGTCTACACCGCCGACACGGACTATTACTTCGCCCCCTTTGACCCCGTGACCACAGACGGCATCACCGTCACCCGCACCAATGCATACACCGTCACCGTCTCCGGCACGCCCACGGCGGACACCACCGTCACGGTCCCCGCTGCGGTGATTGAGCCCACCAGCGACTACACCATGGTCATCCCCTCCACCCTGAGCGTGCAGAGCGCGGGCTGGAACGGCACGGACGGCATCAGGGTCAACAACGAGAAAAACAACTTTGACCCGTCCAAAAAGCTGACCGTTACCGCCGCCTCCGCCAACAG
>DEPS01000198.1:11851-17001 GCA_002358875.1 Lachnospiraceae bacterium UBA3386
CGCTGGCCGCCGCCGGCGACACCGAGGCCACCACGGTGTGGACCTTCTCCGCCGCCGACCTGAACAGCGAGAACGGCAAGACCGCGCCCATGGGCATCATCGTGGAGGACTATACCGGAAAGCCCGGCGGGACCTATACCGATACCGTGGTGTTTACATCGAGCGTGGAGGATGTGCCTGTGCTGTCGCCGATTCTGAATAGCGGGAGCACCTTTGAGGTGAGCATTACGCATGACAGGCAAGGCCAAGGTCCAAATGAGACTTACGAATATGAGATCACAAACAATGAAGGTGCTTTCCAAATTACCAAATGTCGATATGGCAACGGTTTAGGCTTCACTAATCTGAATGGCTATGGAACCTTCACGGTTGAGGACGATAAAGCTACTCTGAGTCTGGGCAGTTACAGTTTTTCCTTCTACATCTCTGAGGGCAGCTATGGCGGGCCGAGCGGATGGATTTTCAATTCCATCAAGGTGAACGGCGTGGAGGTGAAGGACCGTCTGTCAAAGTTGAAGTGAATTCTTGTGCCATCGGAGCAGTCGGGATCGGGGAACGCAGCGCTGCGGCATGGGAGACAAGTGTGCTCCGCCGCATTTTTGCGGCGGCACGGCATATCGGTTTATACGCCAAAAACGTGTGTGGAGGAGAGGTAAACATGAAGTGGAGACAACAGAATCGGCAAAGCGCTGCGCCGCCCGTCCGAAGAAGAACATCACTTTCCGACATCCTCCTGACGCTGCTGGCGCTGGCCCTGCTGCTGAGCGCCTGTGCCTCCAAGGGAGGCAGCGCCTCCCTTGGAGGCGCTGCCGCCGTTCCCGGCGACACAGTTGAGCGCTACGCCGAGGCCGCTCCCTCTGAAAGCGGGAGCATCGCCATCCCCGGGTACGAGACGCTGCGCTTACAGGCGGACAGCCTGGAGCAGACGGTGAGCCTCACCAACCCGCCGGAAAACCCCTGCCTGTTCGTCCTCACCCTTATGCTGGAGGACGGGACGGCGCTGTGGACGGGACAGGGGCTGTACCCCGGCGAGCGGTTCACCGCCATCACGCTGAACAAGGCCCTCCCGGCGGGTGAGTACGGCGCTCTCTTGCGCTATGACTGCTTTGCCGCACAGGACGGTGCACCGCTGAACGGAGCGGAGATACAACTCACGCTTGTGGTACAGTGACCACATTGTGGTACCGTGACCACAAAAAGAAAGGACGTGTCAAATGAAACGAAAAGGGAAAAGCGCCTTAAGATCGCTGGCCATGCTGGTGCTGCTGCTGTCCATGCTGACGGTACAGACCTTCGCCATGCAGATCTTTGTCAAAACGCTGACAGGCAAGACCATCACGCTGGACGTGGAGCCCAGCGACACCATAGAAAACGTAAAGGCGAAAATCCAGGACAAGGAGGGCATCCCGCCCGACCAGCAGACGCTGATTTTTGCCGGAAAACAGCTTGAGGACAACCGGACCCTGGCGGACTACTACATCCAGAAGGAGAGCACCCTCCATCTGGTAACGTCGGTCAAAAAGGGCATGAACATTACGCTGGAGATCCACAGCCACGACTTTACCTACACCACAGGCACCGGTGAGGGGGCAAACACCATCACCGCCAGGTGCACCGAAGGCTGCACGGACGGCTATGACACCAACGGCATCACCCTGACCCTGAGCGCGGCGGGCGGCACCTATGACGGTCAGCCCAAAACGGCTGAGGTCACAGGCTGTCCCGATGACGCGCCGGCCAATCTGGCAACAAAGACCAGCCTCACCTATTATGCTTCCACCGGCGAGGGCAGCACCAAGGCCGCAGGCAAAGCCCTGGGCGGCGCCCCCACAGACGCGGGCGCCTATGTGGCGCAGCTCACCTGGGGCGGCGCGGCCGCTTCCAAAGCCTTCACCATCTCCCCAAAGGTGGTGAGCCTGACGTGGACCAATACCAGCCTCACCTACAACGGCAAGGCCCGGAAACCCACGGCTACGGCCACCGGCCTTGTGGGCGGCGACACCTGCGCCGTCACCGTCTCGGGGGCGCAGAAGAATGCCGGCACCTATACCGCCACGGCGACGGGACTGGACAACTCCAACTACAAGCTGCCCGCCAACACGAAGCAGTCCTTTACGATTGCGAAGAAAGAAGTGGGTCTGAGCTGGTCCGGTACCAGCCTCACCTACAGCGGCAAGGCCCAGAAACCCGCTGCCACAGCCTCAGGCCTTGTGAGCGGCGACAAGTGCGCCGTCACCGTCACCGGTGAACAGACCAACGCCGGCACCTACACTGCCACAGCCGCGGAACTGGACAACGCCAACTACAAGCTTCCTTCCGGGAATACACAGCAGTTCACCATCGCCAAAGCGGCCCAGAAGGCCCCCGCCGCCCCTGTCATCACAGACATCGCCGGCACGAGCCTGAAAGTAAAAGCCGTCTTTGGCCAGCAGTACAGCATCGACGGAGGAAAGACCTGGAAGACCCCCGGCAAGGGGAAGGACACGGTCACCTTCACGGGCCTGAAGACCGGGAAGCGCTATACCGTCGTCACCAGGAAGGCCGAAAAGACCAATTATAAAGCATCCCCCAAGAGCAGGGGCAGCAAGGCAAAGACCCTGTCGGCTTCCATGGTCTTAAGGAGCGGCTGCAAGGTAAAGGACACCAGCACGAAGGACAAAAAGACCGGGAAGGTCAAGACGAAGGTCACCGTGACCTACGGCAAAGTGCCCGGCGCCACCGGCTATGAGGTCTACGCCCAGTACTGCGGAAAGGAAGGCTTCTCCACGCAGCCTGCAGCCACCGTAAAGAACGGAAATACCACCTCCGTCACAATCAAAAAGATCAACGGCAAAGCGATCCCGGCCGGCAAAACCGTCAAGGCATACGTGGTTGCGAAGAAAGGAAACAAAAAGCTCGGTTCGACCTCTTCCGCCCATATAGCGGTCAGCAGCGCCAAATATACCGCCGCAAAGAGCATGGAGCTGAAGAAGACGAGCGTCACGCTCAAAACGGGAAAGACCTTCACCGTCAAGGCGGATCTCACTCTCCTGGACAGCAGCAAAAAGCCCCTGCCCAAAACCCATATCGCGAAGCTCCGCTTTGTCTCCTCCGACAAGAGCGTCGCTACAGTGGACAAAAACGGTAAAGTCACGGCCCAGGCCCCGGGCTTTTGCGCCATCCAGGTGACCGCCCAGAATGGTATCACGAAGAAGGTCATCGTACGGGTGAAATAAGCTCCGGCGCTTCGCGCCGACAGGAAGCAACATACTGTTGAGACAATCCTGAATAAATCCGGCATTAAGTAGTAAAACCGGCAGGCGGCATGATACTGGTTCCGAGGTGACCGGCAACATGCCGCCTGTTTTTAAAAAAACACAAAGAAAAACTGTCAATGGACAGATAATTAGTGTACAATTTATTCAGGATATCCTTCCGGAAGGGAAGCCGGAGGATTGCGGAGACTACTTGTAGTATTGAAAGGAGATGGTAATCGATGGCTATAGCTTTTCGGGGAACACCCAAACAGGAGAGGGAGCTTCGTAAGTTCATTAAGGCCCACAAGGATCAGCCCGGGGCGATGATGCCTGTCCTCCAGGAGGCACAGGGGATTTACGGTTATCTTCCCAGGGAGGTCCAGCAGATCATCGCGGACGAGATGAATGTCCCGCTCTCGCAGGTTTTCGGCGTCGCGACCTTCTATTCACAGTTCACGCTGACACCCAAGGGCGAGCATACTGTCAGTGTATGCCTGGGTACGGCCTGCTACGTCAAGGGCGCCGACAAGATCCTTTCGGCCATCGAGGAGCGTCTCGGAATCAAAGCCGGGGAGTGCACGCCGGACGGCTTTTTCTCGATCGACAGCTGCCGCTGCCTTGGCGCCTGCGGCCTTGCGCCCGTTATGACCGTGGACGGCGAGGTCTACGGCAAATGCACGCCGGAGTCAGCGGTAAAGATCATTGATTCCTACTATGAGGAGGTGTAAGCCATGACAATGACATTGGACAGGCTCAATGAAATTAAAAGGAAAAACGAGGAGCTGGTCATGGTCCGCAGGCTGGTCGCCTCCAAGGCCGAGGAGATGGCGAAGCATACCGCCTACCGCAAGCAGATCCTGGTCTGCGGCGGCACGGGCTGCACCTCTTCCGGAAGCCACAAGGTGGTCGATGCCCTGGAGTCCGAGATAAAGGAAAAGAACCTGACCGACGTCCTCGTCGTGAAGACGGGCTGCTTTGGCCTGTGCGCGCTGGGCCCCGTCGTGATCGTTTATCCCGAGGGTGCCTTCTATTCGCAGACTACGCCCGAGGGCGCCAAGAGGATTATCGACGAGCACATCATCCAGGGCAAGATCTGCAAGGATCTCCTCTATCCCGAGACAGTGCATGAGGACGGCGAGATCCTTCCCCTGAGCAAGACGAATTTCTATGCCAAGCAGATGCGCATTGCGCTCAAGAACTGCGGCGTCATCGACCCTGAGAATATTGAAGAGTATATAGCGCTGGACGGCTACCAGGCGCTCTACAAGGTCCTGACCTCCATGACCCAGGACCAGGTCATCGATACCATGCTGGCCTCGGGCCTTCGCGGCCGCGGCGGCGCGGGCTTCCCGACCGGGCGCAAATGGTCCTTCTGCAAGGCGACCAAATCTGACATCAAGTATGTCTGCTGCAACGCGGACGAGGGAGACCCCGGCGCCTTCATGGACCGTTCCATTCTGGAGGGCGACCCCCACGCCGTCCTGGAGGCCATGGCCATCGCCGGCTATACGATCGGGGCCAGCCAGGGTTATGTCTATGTCCGTGCGGAATATCCCATCGCGGTCGAGCGCCTCAAGATCGCCATTGCCCAGGCCAGGGAGTACGGCCTCCTCGGGAAGGACATCTTCGGGACCGGCTTTGACTTCGACGTCGAGATCCGTCTGGGCGCGGGCGCCTTCGTCTGTGGTGAGGAGACGGCCCTGATGACCTCCATCGAAGGAAAGCGCGGCGAGCCCCGCCCCAGGCCTCCCTTCCCCGCTGTGGAAGGCCTCTTCAAGAAGCCCACTGTTCTCAACAACGTGGAGACCTATGCCAACGTAGCCCAGATCATCCTGAAGGGCCCCGAATGGTATTCCTCCATCGGAACCGAGACCTCCAAGGGCACCAAGGTGTTCGCGCTGGGCGGCAAGATCA
>DEPS01000198.1:17078-18783 GCA_002358875.1 Lachnospiraceae bacterium UBA3386
CTGCGCGAGATCATCGAGGAGATCGGCGGCGGCATCCCCAATGGCAAGAAATTCAAGGCGGCCCAGACGGGCGGCCCTTCCGGCGGATGTATTCCTTCCGTCCACATCGACACCCCCATTGACTACGAGAGCCTGGCAAGGATCGGCTCCATGATGGGATCCGGCGGACTGATCATCATGGATGAAGATACCTGCATGGTGGATATCGCCAAATTCTATCTGGAGTTCACCTGCGAGGAATCCTGCGGAAAATGTTCTCCCTGCAGGATCGGCACCCACAGACTCCTTCAGATGCTGGAGGACATCACCAAGGGCCATGCCACCCTCGAAGAGCTCGACAAGATCGAGGAGCTGGCGGCTCACATGAAGGTCTCCTGCCTGTGCGCGCTGGGCCAGACCGCTTCGAACCCGGTCGTGTCCACCCTCCGCTATTTCCGTGAAGAGTATGTCGATCATATCGTCAACAAGAGATGCGCGGCAAAGAAGTGCAAGGATCTGCTCCACTACCAGATCGATCCCGTCAAGTGCAAGGGCTGCACGCTCTGTTCCAGGAACTGTCCTGTCGGCGCTATCAGCGGCACCGTGAAGGAGCCTCATCACATCGATATCGACACCTGCATCAAGTGCGGCCTCTGCAAGCAGAACTGCAAGTTTGACGCCGTCTTCATGGAATAAGGCCGTTTTGGAATAAGGAGGGATGAAAAACGTGAAAAAAATGATTAATTTAAAGATCAACGATATCCCGGTCACTGTTCCGGAGGGCACAAAAGTCCTGCAGGCGGCCAAGATGGCGAATATCGAGATCCCGTCTCTTTGCTATCTCAAGGATATCAACTGCATCGGCGCATGTCGTGTCTGCGTCGTGGAAATCAAAGGCAGGCCGGGCCTGACAGCCGCCTGCACCTACCCCTGCGAGGAGGGGCTGGAGGTCTATACCAACACCGCAAAGGTGCGCGCTTCCCGCAAGACCACCATCGAGCTGATCCTCTCCACGCACCACAAAAAATGCCTCTCCTGCGTGCGCGGCAACCACTGCGAGCTGCAGAAGCTGGCCTATGACTACGGTATCGACGAAGACCACTTCAAGGGTGAGGAGCCTGCATACGAGATCGACGACTCCACTCCTTATGTGGTCCGCGACAACAACAAGTGTATCCAGTGCCTGCGCTGCGTCTCCGCCTGCAACAATGTGCAGCAGATCGGCGCCATCGGCCAGATCCGCCGCGGCTACGACGTCCGCGTCGGCTCTCCCTTCGACCAGGGCCTGGACACCACCACCTGCGTGGGCTGCGGACAGTGTATCGTGGCATGTCCCGTCGGTGCCCTCTATGAGAAGAGCAATATCGATGAGGTCTGGGATGCCATCGCGGATCCCAAAAAGCAGGTCGTATTCTTTACGGCTCCTTCCATCGCGGCGACCCTGGGCGAGTGCTTTGACATGCCTCCGGGAACCCACGTTGAGGACAAGATGGTCCAGGCCATCCGCATGCTGGGCGACGTCAAGGTCTTCAACATGAACGTCACGGCGGACCTCACCATCGTCGAGGAGGCCAACGAGCTCATCGAGCGCATTACTTCCAATAAACTCGACAAGCCCCCTCTTCCCATGTTCACTTCCTGCTGCCCCGGCTGGATCAAGTTCATGGAGCACAATTATCCCGACCTGCTGCCCCACCTGTCGTCCTGCAAATCCCCGCAGGGCATG
>DEPS01000018.1:0-7881 GCA_002358875.1 Lachnospiraceae bacterium UBA3386
CCGGCCTGGATCCCCTGACCCGGGAAAATGCGTCAGGCAGACAGAATGCCCAAAACGATGAGAAATGGAAGGACGAACGCGGTCCGGGGCAGGACGCTGAAAAAGACGGCTGCATGGAGCCCGTTTACGTCCCCCGCGATCCGCACGAGAAGGCCATGCAGCGAGTCCTGATTCAGTACCGAGATCCTGCAAATTATGACCTTGTGAAGGAGGCTCTGATCAGGGCGGGACGTGAGGACCTCATAGGCTTTGGAGAAAAATGCCTCATTCCGCCGCGGAAGATGTCCGGCGCCGGCAGCGCCGCAAAAGGCAGCAGCGCCTCAAAAGGAAACAGCGCAGCGAAAATCGGCGGCAGCGCCGCAAAGAGCAGAGGAGCCAGCAGCGCTGCGAAGAATAACAGCATCGCAAAGAGCAGCGGAGTCAACGCTGGAAAAGGCGCCAGCAGCGCCGCGAGAAACAACAGCGCTGCAAAAGTAAAAGGCGCGAAACACGCAGACCAGGGTAAAAACGGCGGAAGACCTTCTAATAGAAATAAATCACGCGGCAAAAGGTAAGTCAGGAAGGAGGATATTATGATCGTTCAGAGCCGGAAGGTATGGGTACTGAACACCTGGCTGCAGGCCCAGGTGGAATTTTCGGAAGAGACCGGAAAGATGACGGCTGTCCGCCCTTACGGGGAGAGGCCGGCGGACGAGGATTTCGGAGATTTGAGGATCCTTCCCGGATTTATAGATGTGCACACGCATGGGGCAGGCGGATTTGACACGAATGACGCGGACGAGGAGGGGCTTCGAAACTGGGCGGAAAGCCTTGTGAAAGAAGGCGTGACAGGCTTTCTCCCCACGACCATCACGCAGTCGGAAGAGGTGCTGACGGCCGCGCTCCGAAATGTCGCAGAGGTCGTCAACGGGGAGAAAGGCTATAAGGGGGCGAGGATCCTGGGCATCCACTTTGAAGGCCCCTACCTTGACAGTAAATTTAAGGGGGCACAGCCTGAGCAGTTCTGCGTAAAGCCGGATATTCCTCAGTTTGAGAGATACTGGGAGGCTTCGCGGGGGCTGATCCGGATCGCGACCGTAGCGTGCGAGCACGATGAGGAATTTGCCCTGACGAGATGGATGACGGAGCACGGCATCGCAGTATCGCTGGGCCACTCCTCGGCTTCTTATGAGCAGGCCGCCCTGGCTTTCGCCAACGGCGCGCGGAGCGTCACGCATGTCTTTAACGGAATGGCGCCTTTCCATCATCGTAGTCCCGGTATCGTGGGCGCGGCAATGCGGTTCAGGAACGTTTACGGGGAGGTCATCTGCGACGGAAATCACTCTGCATGGCCTGCCCTGAACGATTATTTTGCGGCAAAGGGACCGGACTACGGCGTTATGATCACGGATTCCTTAAGGGTAAAGGGCCTTCCCGCAGGTACGCAGGTGCGTTTCGGGGGCAACCTGATCGAGCTGTGTCCGGACGGCTGCGCGCGGCTGGTGATTGAGGATGCCGGAACGGCGACAATGGCTCCGGGCGGCAGGGAGAATGCCGGAGCAGAGCCCAAAATGCCGGGCAGCGGAGAAAATGCCGGAACAAAAGCAAAAGAGCCGGTCGGCGGAGAGAATGCGGGAACAAAAGCAAAAGAGCCGGGCAGCGGAGAAAATGCGGGGAAAGCCAGGCTGGGAAATATTGCCGGGTCCACTCTCAAGGTAAACGAAGGCCTTCGAAATCTGGTCGAGAAGGCGGAGGTGCCGTGGCAGACAGCGATCAACGCTTGCACCATCAACCCTGCCCGCCTGCTCGGGATGGATCACGTCAGAGGAAGCATTCAGACGGGAAAAGAGGCGGATCTGGCAGTGCTAAGGGACGATTACTCTGTTGAATCGGTTTATGTAAGCGGGATGAAGCAGTTCTGAAGCAGTAGATCTTTTCCCGGGATGACACAGGCAGCTGACACAGACATCTTCTGCCTCGCATTTTTCTGAAGAGATCAGAGCGGATCTGAACTGACAGGCGTCAGGAAAACGGTTGATTTTAAAAACGTTAGCTGTTAGAATACCTTGCAGACGTTTTATGCAATAAGAAGTATATATACCATATAGACAGGTATCAATGAAATCCGCACTCAGGTGCGGTGAGGGAGGTGAAATTTATGGGCAGTACTTCTGCAGCGAGACAGAGAATCCTTGCTCTGCTCGATGAAAACAGCTTTGTCGAGATCGGCGCAGGAGTCCGGGCACGCGCGACAGATTTCAATCTGGATCCGGCGGATGCACCGTCGGACGGCGTCATCACCGGTTACGGTGTGATCGATGACAGTCTCGTGTATGTATACAGCCAGGATTCAGAGGTTCTTGGCGGCAGCATAGGGGAGATGCATGCAAAGAAGATCACTGCATTATATGATCTGGCGATCCGCACGGGCGCACCGGTTATCGGACTTTTAGACAGTGCGGGACTGCGCGTTCAGGAAGGCGCGGATACCCTTGATGCCTTTGCTCGTCTGTACGGGCAGCAGGCCAGGGCTTCAGGAGTGGTTCCGCAGATCACGGCAGTCTTCGGACGCTGCGGCGGCGGCCTGGCGGTGGCTGCGTCTCTTTCGGATTTCACGCTGATGGAAGAGGGCGCGCAGCTTTTCGTCAATGCTCCGAACACGCTGGCGGGAAATTATGAAGAGAAAAACAACACTGCCTCGGCTAAGAGCCGGGCAGCAGCGGGATGCGTTGACTATGTCGGCACTGAGGGGGATGTGCTGGCGAAGATCCGCATGCTCGCAGGACTTCTTCCGTCCAATTTCGAGGACGATTCCGCCCAGGACTGCGAGGACGTACTCAACAGGGACTGCCCCGGTGTTGCGGCTTCCCTCGAGGATCCTGCAGCCGTTGTCAGCCAGACAGCGGACGAGGGCACGTTTATCGAGCTCAAGCCGGATTTTGCGGCGGACATGATGACAGCTTTTGCCCGCTTTGGAGGCACGACAGCCGGCGTCATCGGAAACAGAGACCAGCTGCTCACGGCTGACGGCTGCGGCAAGGCGGCTGATTTTGTCCGTTTCTGCGACGCTTTCGGGCTTCCTGTTATCACGCTTACCAATGTTACCGGCTTTGCGGCCACGATCGGTGAAGAAAACCGCGTGGGGCTTGCGGCAGCGAAACTCACGGCAGCTTTCGCCGGCGCGACGGTTCCCAAGGTCAATGTTATTACAAAGAAGGCAGTTGGAAGTGCATATGCGGTCATGAACTCCAAGGGAACCGGGGCGGATCTCACCCTGGCGCTTCCGGGAGCCGTGATCGGCATCATGGACGCGGCTCTTGCGGCGCGCGTGATCGCGCCGGACGCGGACCGTTCTGAATTAGAACAGACAAAAAAGAACTATGAGGCGAAGCAGAACAGCCTCGATGCGGCTGCGGCCAGAGGTCTCGTGGATCAGATCGCGGAGCCTTCCGACCTTCGCAGGTATCTCATCGGAGCGCTTGAGGTCCTCTATACCAAGCGCGAGGAAATGCCTGCCAGAAAGCACAGCAGCCGGTGACCCTGACGGGGTATAGGAGGTACACATGGAATTAATTAGAGAGGCCGGGCTCAACACCCTTCTGGGCATGGGCATGACCTTCCTGGTACTGATCTCACTTTCCCTGATCATAGCCCTCTTCGGCCGGATCCTGAACGGAGGGATCCCCAAGCATGAAAAGGCGCCCGCGCCTCTTCCCCAGCCGAAGGTCCCGGAAAAGACAAAGGTACAGGCGGCTTCCGGAGCTGACAGGGCTTCTTTGAAAGCAGGAAAAGGACCGGAGCAGGCGGCAGCTTCTGCGGTCAGCGACGGGGGAGTTGCCCCTGAAATCATCGCTGTCATCTCCGCGGCCGTAGCGGCCTTCGAGAGTGAAGGCGGCGCGGCAACCTCGCCGGTTCCCGGAGTGAGCGGCTTCGCCGTGAGGAAGATCAGAAAATCCAGAAAGCATGTGGCATAAGGGCATCCGCCTGTAAAGCCTGTTGAATGATATCATTAATAATTTTATATTATTTTTTAAAAAGAAAGGATGAAAGGTCATGAAGAACTACACAATTACCGTGAATGGCGTAGCGTATGCAGTGACTGTCGAGGAGAGCGGTGCAGCTCCCGTGGTCACCGGCGTTGCTCCCATTGCTGCGCCTGCGGCTGCTCCCGCACCTGCGCCTGCGCCTGCTCCTGCAGCAGCTCCCGCTTCCTCAGCAGCTGCCGGTGCCAATAAACTCGAAGCCGGCGCGGCGGGCAAGGTCTTCAAGATTGAGGCTAAGGTCGGCCAGTCTGTCAGCAAGGGTGACACGGTCGTGATCCTTGAGGCTATGAAGATGGAAATCCCTATGGTTTCCCCTGTGGACGGAACGATCGCGACCATCGACTGCGCAGTAGGCGATTCTGTCGAAGCGGGCGATGTCCTTGCAACGATCAACTGATAAGGGAAGGGAAAATGCTTTTTTCGTGCAGAGAGCGGACCGCTGACAAGGCGGAGAAGCCTTTCCGCACAGGCAGTTCCGGACCAATCCACCTGCGGGCTGTAAAGAAACACAAAGCAGCCGGCAAACGTTTTGGAGGCATCGAATGGATTATATCTTAAACACATTGTCCAACCTGGTGCACCAGACCGCCTTTCTGAGCCTGACATGGGGCAACTACCTCATGATCCTCGTCGCGTTCGTCTTCCTGTATCTGGCGATCGCCAAGGATTTTGAACCCCTGCTGCTCGTTCCGATCGCATTCGGCATGCTGCTCGTCAATATCTATCCGGATATCATGGCGAAACCTGCCGACGGCTCTCCCGGCGGACTTCTGTACTATTTCTTTACACTTGATGAATGGGCTATCCTGCCGTCCCTGATCTTTATGGGCGTCGGAGCGATGACGGACTTCGGTCCGCTGATCGCCAATCCCATGAGCTTTCTTCTGGGCGCGGCGGCGCAGTTCGGCATTTTCAGCGCCTATTTCGGAGCCATCGCCCTTGGTTTCAACGGCAAGGCCGCCGCGGCTATTTCCATCATCGGCGGCGCTGACGGCCCGACCTCCATCTTCCTGTGCTCCAAGCTCGGGCAGACGGAGCTTCTGGGACCCATCGCGGTCGCGGCTTATTCCTATATGTCGCTTGTTCCCATCATACAGCCGCCCATCATGCGCGCGCTGACCACGGACAAGGAGCGCAAGATCAGAATGTCCCAGCTCCGTCCCGTTTCCAAGCTTGAGAGGATCCTCTTCCCGATCGTCGTCACGGTCGTTGTATGTATGATCCTGCCCACCACGGCTCCCCTGGTAGGTATGCTGATGCTCGGAAATCTCTTCAGGGAATGCGGAGTCGTGCGTCAGCTGACCGATACCGCGTCCAACGCCCTGATGTACATCGTCGTCATCCTGCTGGGCACGTCTGTCGGCGCGACCACCAGCGCAGAGGCTTTCCTCAATATTACGACCCTCAAGATCGTCGCTCTCGGCCTTATTGCCTTTTCCTTCGGAACGGCTGCGGGCTGCCTGTTCGGCAAGCTCATGTGCATCGTGACCGGCGGAAAGGTGAACCCCCTGATCGGCTCCGCGGGCGTTTCCGCCGTGCCTATGGCGGCGCGTGTTTCGCAGAAGGTCGGCGCGGAGTATGACCCTTCAAACTTCCTGCTCATGCATGCCATGGGACCCAACGTTGCGGGCGTTATCGGCACCGCAGTCGTCGCGGGTGTGTTCATGGCAGTTTTCGGAATTGTGTAACAGCAGTCTGAACAGCAGCCGGAAAAATCCCGGCCGGAAAGACCACCGGCAGGCCGGAGAAATCACCGGCCGGAAAGGTCACCGGAAGACCGGAAAGACATCCAGCCTGAAAAACCGGGGCCGGAAAAAGCCGGCGCGCTGCGGCGCAAGATACGCAAGATAATAGGAGATAGCAGTTTATGAGTAAAAATCCGGTAAAAATCACAGAGACCATCCTGCGCGACGCGCATCAGTCTCTGATCGCGACCAGAATGCCGACCGAAGAGATGCTTCCCATCATCAGCAAGATGGACGAGATCGGCTATAATTCCGTGGAGTGCTGGGGCGGCGCGACATTTGATTCCTGCCTGCGCTTCCTCAAGGAAGATCCGTGGGAGCGTCTCAGAAAGCTCCGCCAGGGCTTTAAGAAGACCAAGCTCCAGATGCTTCTGCGCGGACAGAACCTTCTGGGATATGTCCATTATCCTGACGATGTCGTCGAGTATTTTGTGGAGAAATCCATTGCCAACGGTATCGACATCATCCGTATTTTTGACTGCCTGAACGACCTGCGCAACCTCGAGACGGCTGTAAAGGCCACCAAGCGCGAGGGCGGACATGCCCAGATCGCCCTGGCCTATACCTTGGGCGAAGCCTATACGGACGAGTACTGGTCCGATATCGCAAAGCGCATCGAGAACATGGGAGCGGATTCCATCTGCATCAAGGATATGTCAGGCCTCCTTCTGCCCTATGCGGCGGAGAAGCTGGTACGCACTCTGAAGGCGTCCACCAGCCTGCCGATCGACCTGCACACCCACTATACCTCCGGCTGCGGTTCCATGACTTATCTCAAGGCTGTCGAGGCGGGCGTTGATATCATCGACTGCGCGATCAGCCCCTTCGCCCTGGGTACCTCCCAGCCGGCGACGGAAGTCATGGTCGGCGCCCTCGAGGGCACGGAGCGCGACACGGGCCTGTCCCAGTCAGCGCTCAAGGAGATCGCTGACCACTTCGCACCTTACCGCGAGGAGTGCCTTGAGAGCGGCCTTCTCTCCACCAAGGTCCTGGGCGTCAACATCCGCACCCTCCTCTACCAGGTGCCCGGCGGCATGCTCTCCAACATGGTGAGCCAGCTGGCGGAGCAGGGCGCTTCCGACAAGCTCACCGCCGTTCTGGAGGAAGTTCCCAGAGTCCGCAAGGATCTGGGCGAGCCGCCGCTCGTCACTCCTTCGTCCCAGATCGTCGGCACGCAGGCTGTTATGAACGTCCTGATGGGCGAGCGCTACAAGATCGCCCCCATGCAGACAAAGGATCTGGTGGCCGGCAAATACGGCCAGACCCAGCGTCCTATGGACCCGGAAGTCGTCAAAAAGGTCATCGGCGATGCGGAGCGCATCACCTGCCGTCCCGCGGACCTCATTCCCCCCGGCCTTCCCAAGCTTCAGGAAGAGGTTGCCCAGTGGAAGCAGCAGGATGAGGATGTCCTTTCCTACGCCCTGTTCCCTCAGGTCGCAGTCGATTTCTTCAAGTACAGGCTTGCCCAGCAGCAGGGCGTCGACCTCACCAAGGCCGATACTCAAAACGGGGCTTATCCTGCCTGATCAAAACTGATCTATCAAAATAAATAAGACGTAAGCAGCAAGGCGGCAGTGGACAAAAAAATGCGTCCGCTGCCGCTATATTTATTAGTGCGGCAAAATTTCCGTTAATACGGTATAAACGCCGCGCCCGGGCAGATTTTTATACTTATCCGGGCGGATGCGGGAGGCGGATATGACGATCGATGAAGCAGTGAAATATATCAATGCGCATACCTGGAGCCAGTGGAAGCTGGGGCTTTCGAGGACCAGGGAGCTTTTGCGGCTCCTGGGAGATCCCCAGAAAAAGCTCCGCTTCGTCCATGTGGCGGGAAGCAACGGCAAGGGAAGCACCTGCGCCATGCTGGAGCGCATCCTTCGGGAGGCCGGCTATGTGACGGGATTTTACCCGTCCCCCTATATCGAAGAGTTCCGTGAGCGCATCCAGGTCTGCGGCAGCTATATCACGCAGGAAGCCCTCTGCCGGATCACAGAGCGGGTGGCGGCAGCGGCAGATTCCATGGAGGATCATCCGACCCAGTTTGAGCTCATCACGGCCATCGGCATGGTATATTTTGCGGAAAAAAACTGTGAGATCGTCCTGCTGGAGGT
>DEPS01000018.1:7965-15831 GCA_002358875.1 Lachnospiraceae bacterium UBA3386
GTCATCACCAACATCGGCCTGGAGCACACGGAGTATCTGGGGAGTACGCTGGCAGAGATCGCGGGCAATAAATGCGGCATCATCAAGCCGGGCTCGGACGTCGTCTGCTATGAGAACGTTCCCGAGGTCATGGACGTCGTGCGCGCCGCGTGTGAAAAAAACGCCTGCCCCCTCCACATCGCCCGCTTCGACAGGATCATTCCTGTAAGCCGAAGCCTGGACGGCCAGGTATTTTACTGGAAGGAGCCGGAGGAGGGAGAAAGCCCCGGGCTGCGCACAGCTCAGGCGGTGGATGAATCCCCTGAAGAGACTTCCTCCAAAGACGGTAAAAACGCAGCCGACACGGAGAAACCCGGGCTGCGCTGCACCCTTTCCCTGCCCGGAGAATACCAGCTCCACAACGCCGCAACGGCACTGACGACAGTAGAGGCCCTGAGGAAACGGGGCTGGAACATCCCGGAAGAAGCCGTGCGATGCGGGCTTGAAGCCGTCCGCTGGCCCGCGCGTTTTGAAGTCCTCTCCAGGGAACCTCTTTTCATCCTGGACGGAGGCCACAATCCCCAGTGCGCACAGGCGCTTGCAGGATCACTGGATGAATATCTTCCGCAGCCCGAAAGTGGGTACGGAAACGAAAAAAGCGTATTCCTTATCGGCATGCTGGCCGACAAGGATTATGAAAAGACCATCGACATCCTGGCGCCGTATGCAGAGCGCTTTGTCTGCCTGACGCCGGACAGCCCGAGGGCCATACCCGCAGAGAAGCTCGCCCTCTACCTGCAGGGAAGGGGATTTCAGGCGGAATTTTTTGAAAATGTGAATGACGGCCTGGCCAGGGCTCTTTCTCTCGCCGGGCAGACAGACCGTCCGGTCATCGCCTTTGGCTCACTCTATCTGGCCGGTGCGGTCAGGCACTCTTTCCCGGACGCCTTTGCCAGGCATCGGGAAAAGGATCCCGGCTATCTGAAAAGGGAATCCGGATATCTGAAGAGGGATCCCGGGCAGCTGGAAGGGGACAGCGTGTGCCTGAAAAGGGAAAACGGGCATCTGAAGAGAGAACCGCGGGAAGCTTCCTGCCGGGACGAGGAGCATCAGAAAATGATCCTGGAGAAAAAAAGGCGGCAGCGCAAAGAAGCTGCCGCGAGGCGCAGAAGCCTCACGGAGGAGCAGCGCAGGGAAAAAAGCGCGGCTGTCTGCCGGATACTCCTGTCCCTGCCGGAACTGAAAAATGCCCGAATGATCTTTTCCTATGCCGCCTCTGCGGAGGAGGTCAGCCTTGACGATATCAATCAGGCCCTGGAGATACAGGGAAAAAGTGTCTGTTTCCCTGTCACAGGCGAAAACGGAACCATGACAGCCGTCGCTCCCAAAGCGCAAATATCCGAAATAGCAGAAGAACTGCCGTACAGGGACAGCTTCTGGCGCATCGGCCCTTACGGGATCAGGGAGCCGGCAGAGGATCAATCAGAGGTGGTCGATCCCGCGCAGATCGACGCAGTGCTCGTCCCCTGTGTCGCTTTTGACAAAAAGGGCGGAAGGTGCGGCCACGGCGCGGGGTATTATGACCGCTTCCTGGCAGGCCTTCCCCAGGGCGTGCCAAAAATCCTGGCTGCCTTCCAGGTACAGGAAATGGAAGACATCGCCATGGAAGAAACCGACGTCAGGATGGATCTTTGCGTCACGGAAAACGGAGTGGCCTTCCGCGCGAAACGATGATCTAATGCTTTTACAGCACAGCTGTACCGGGCGAACCGAAACCCATAAGCGACAGCAGCCTGCACCAGTCCTCGTGACCCCTCCCCCTCGGGACAAGGTGCCCCTATCGGGACAAAGTGGCTCCACTCTCGAGACAATGCGGAAATACTCCCTCTCGAGACAATGCGGAAAAACAGTTGATTCCAAGCCGAAATCTTGTTATATTAGAACTGCATTTCGTTTAAATGTGCGGAAAAAATAGCAGTACGGTCCGGGTGATGACGGTATAAAAGAGTTATCATTTCGGTTTCACAATGATTTCGGAAAGGGGCCTGACAGACATGCGGAGCGGAAATTCGTTCTTCAGAGCAGAGCACAGCCTGACTGCGCCCTTTATCCGCAGGCAAAAACTGAATACTGCGTACGTGATGGATAACCGTCGGATTCTGACGGGGTAAGTATACCCTTTGAGGTTTTTAACCTTCTAAGGTTTTATACCCTGTCAGGTTCGGCGGTTTTTGTTATGCAGGAATCATCACAAGGAACAGCAGGGAAGGAAACTCGATGGATGAACAGTGATAAGCGGCGCTATGGCGGGTAGGCATGAAATAACATGGCAGGTGAGGTGATTGGAGAAAAACGCGCCCGCCCCGCTTTAAAGCTCAATCTGTCATCTGTCATCTTCTCATCTGAAACAAAGACATTTCATGTTCACAGCTTCACCTACAACGCCAACGGCGCGACCATCACGGCGACGTGTTCGGGCGAGGGCGACTGCACGTACAAAAACAACGGCATCACCCTGACGCTGACTGCGCCGGAAAGCCTGACCTATGACGGAACGGCAAAGGCGGCCACCATCAGCGGATATCCCGCGACATGCCAAGACAGAAAAAAGATGCCCATCCGATCAGTATTAAGATGGACAAGGCTACATTCTACCGCCTTATCCAAAATGAGCGGTTTGACCTTTTGATGAAATATGCGGAGATCGATGCCGCAGAGAACATCAAACCCAGCAAGAAAAAATCCACAGAGAAGATCGACGGCATTGTCGCCTGGATCATGGGTCTGGACAGAGCCATTCGCTATGAGCAGCAGGGCAGTGTGTACGACGATCCCGAACACGGGCTGTGGATTTTCTAAGGATGTGACGAAAACTCTTAAAAATAAAAAGTTTTTGTTATCAACAACCTAAACTCGATTTTCTGAGATGTTTGAGGTATACTCTTTGGTGATAGGAGGAGACCGACAATGCTGAAGCAAAACGAGAACCTAAAGCCCAGAGATGTATACCTCAATCAACTGATCGCTTTTCAGGACAAAGAACCGGTAAAAGTTGTCACCGGTATTCGCAGATGCGGAAAATCCAGTTTGTTGAAACTGATGCAGCGGCGTCTCATTGATTCTGGAATCCAGAAGGATCAGATCATAGCTATGAATTTCGAGTCGATGGAATACAGGGATATGGATGTGAGAGCATTCTATAGTCATGTGAAGGGGAAGGTCCTTCCGGACAGAAAGATGTATCTGTTCTTCGATGAATTGCAGAGGCTCGACCAGTGGGAAGATGCCGTGAATTCCTTCCGCGTGGATTTTGACTGCGATATCTATATTACCGGGTCTAATGCCTATCTTTTGTCTTCCGAGTATTCCACATATCTTGGAGGTCGCTACGTGGAGATCAAGATGCTCCCATTATCCTTTAAGGAGTTTCTTGAATTCCACGGATATGAGGTGCGTGACTATAAAACTCCCATTGGTGAAATGAAAAAACGTGCTTACGATTCAAGTGGAGAGATGGTCTCGTGGGAAGACTTATTTGAAGCATTTATGCATTACGGCGGGATGCCGGGAATTGCAGATGTAGGTCTGGAACAGGATAAAGCGCTGGCTCTTTTGGATGGAATCTACTCGACCATTGTTGTACGGGATATCCTTGAGCGTGAAAAACGGCGGGGACAGCGGCAAATTACCGACTCGGTTCTGCTGCGGAAGGTCATTCTCTTTTTGGCAGACAACATTGGAAACAACACATCCTTGAATTCTATCAGTAATACTCTTGTGTCCGAAAAGATGCTGGAGGATCGTGCGAGGCATGGAAAACCGGCGACACAGACGATTGCTGCATACGTCGGGGCGCTGCAGGAAGCCTATATGTTCTATGAGATCAAGCGGTTCGACGTAAAGGGAAAAGCCGAGCTGAAGACTCTCGGAAAATACTACATTGTGGACATCGGCCTGCGGAATTATCTTCTTGGCTATAGAGATGTGGATACTGGACACATCATCGAGAACATTGTCTACTTTGAACTGTTGCGGAGAGGCTTTGATGTGGCGGTTGGGAAAGTTGGAGATAAAGAAATCGACTTCATTGCAGCCAGAGATGGTTTGAAGGTTTATTATCAGGTTACTGATGACATGACTGCAGAGTCAACGAGAGAGAGGGAGCTTGCGCCATTGATGGCAGTTCGGGATAATTACGAGAAGATTGTCATTGCAATGACCACAAATTCGACAGCTCCCGTAGAGGGAATTAAAATTGTAAGGTTGATTGATTTCCTTCTTGAATAGAAATATGGCAACAATCAAATAGTTAATCAGAAAGCATTCTGTATCCGAAATGGAGCAGGGTGCTTTTTTCATATTCATTTTGAGGTGATTCCATTGGAACTGACGATGGTAGAAAAACGTGATCTGATTGAGCGGATCACGGAGCTTGTAAAAAACGACATGTGTGTCACAGTAATCTGCTGCTCTATTCACGCTTCTCCACATTCACCCGCTCATCTATTCTATCCTTCACAATCTCCTTTAACGCCTCTATCATTTTAGTTCAGCGTTTTTTTGTTTGACGGACGGCCTTGGAGCCTGTAACGATCACCGCTTCGGACAAGGAAGTCACCTATGCTGCTTCCTCCGTAAAGACAGCCCCAACAGCAAAGACTCTGACCTACAACGGCCAGCTTCAACAGCTTATTAAAGCAGGTGAAGCGGACGGCGGCGAGATGAAGTATGCCGTGACCAACGAGAATAAGGAACCGGAAGCAGATGCTTATAACTTTGATAACACATCCATCCCTGCAGCTGCCAACGCTGGAACCTAAATCACAACACGCTACGGCGCAAAGATGATTTTACCGAAACTACATAATGGCTATGATGCTTTTGTCTCATTCGGCCACCTTCCGGGTTTACCCCGTTCCTTTCGGTGGCCAGCCCTTGCACGGAGACCGGCTTGTTCTTCTGTGTCACCTGCTTTGGGCGTGCAAACATCGGTTCATGACCCGATGCCCCGCCGCAGATGAAAGTGTGACTGAGCACAATCTTGATCAGGGATTATGCTGGACGGTTTTACGCCAGTCCGGGGCGTTTATCTCTACTCCTCACTGGAGGCCAGAGACTGTTCTGGACGATTCTTCCTGCAGCGCAGGGAATCGGAGAAACGAATAATTCTAATCCGCATAATTCTGGCGAGCTTTCAGTTGATGAAATCTGCTAAATGTATAGCATTCGTTTCGAGAATGTGGTATAATGAGAACGATGCTGTATCTGCTCACTGATTGAAACGGATTCCTTCCTGGGTAAGAAGCGTTTCTGTCGCAATATTATCAAATCGATACCGCATAAATTCGGACTGTACGGACTGCTACGGACTGAGGAAAGGAGGAGCGCACCATGACATTCCCTGAATATGCGCAAGGGCTACGCCCGTTCTGCTCATATGGCCTGAAAACAGAAGCAGATTTCTTTACTGCGTTAATTGGCAATTTCATAAAGACAGCGGCAATGGATGGATGCGTTTTGCTGCGGCATAAGCCCGACACACAGTACCGGTACTACATAGGCTCAAAACCCATACTTCCGAAGAATGCGAAGTATGGATTCTTAAATGACGTTTATGATCCTGATGATCAGCTGCTGGGACAGCAGGAAGAAGTAGGTGGAGAAAATGAGGATTAGCTATAACCGGTTATGGAAAATGCTGATTGATAAAAACATGAATAAGCGTGACCTTGCTGAGAAGTGTAAAATCAGTACGGCGTCTGTCGCAAAGCTGAGTAAAGGAGCGAACATAACCACTGATGTATTGCTAAAAATTTGCGAAGCGATGGAGTGCCATATTGAGGACATTCTTGAAACGGTTGATGATTAGCAAATGCGGAAGGCAAGGTGCTCTGATAATGAGGAGTTGATTAGTATGCTGACAAGCATAGAAATTTGTGCGGGCGCCGGTGGTCAGGCATTGGGCTTATCGAATGCCGGATTTGAGCATATGGCGCTGGTAGAATATGAAAAAGATTATTGTGATACATTAAAAAGAAACCGGCCTGAGTGGAATGTCATCTGCGGTGATGTGCGGGAGTTTGACGGGTGGCCGTATCGCTTTAAGGTTGACCTTCTTGCAGGAGGTGTCCCGTGTCCTCCGTTCTCCGTCGCCGGTAAACAGCTCGGTGCGGATGACGAGAGGGATCTGTTTCCGGAGATGCTCAGGCTTGTGGAAGAAATAGTTCCTAAAGCAGTGATGATAGAAAATGTCCGTGGTTTTTTAGATCCCGCTTTTGAGGATTATCGTAAGGACATCTTCGATAAGCTGGATAAGCTGGGATACAATGCTCAGATAAAACTCCTAAACGCCTCCGACTATGGTGTTCCTCAGCTGCGTCCACGCATTGTCATTGTTGGCATCAGGAAGGATATTGGTAAGGAATTCCATTATCCTGACCCAGAGCCGGAAAGGACAAAAACCGTAGGTGCGACGCTTGCGGACCTGATGGAACAGAACGGCTGGGAAGGTGCTGCCGAGTGGGTGCACAAAGCTGACAAAATAGCCCCGACACTCGTTGGAGGATCAAAAAAGCACGGGGGACCTGATCTCGGCCCGGTCAGGGCGAGAAAGGCCTGGGCGGAACTTGGTGTGGACGGTCTGGGTGTAGCGAACGAAGCTCCTGAAGCGGGATTTGAAGGAATCCCCAGGCTGACGCCCAGAATGCTGGCAAGGATACAGGGTTTTCCGGATTCCTGGGATTTTGGAAAGAGAAAAACCGCAGCATGCCGCATGATCGGAAATGCATTCCCTCCACCTGTGGCGGAAGCAGTAGGAATGAAAATCAAGGAGGTGTTATTGTAATGGGTGTCCTTTTTGCCGAAGAAAGAAAACACTACCACGAGAGGCTTCTTCAGGAAGGTATTCTCACCATTGATAAAAACGGTGTTCCCAGCAACGCGGATAAGGCATCGAAGCTCTCGGTCAGAATCGCGGCGGGTATTGCAGAGAGGCTTATGGCTGGTGAAGATGAGAAGTCCGTAGGACAAACCTCCGGGGCAAAATTCGAGCAGATCAACATGGAGTTCCTTGCCGCCACGTTTCCCAAGCTTCAGCACCTTCGTCCCGGCGAATGGACGATAACAAAGCTTGGAAACAGGAACGCAATCAAGACCAGCAGCTTTACACAGTATCAGCACCTTGAATACCTGAACAGATTAATGGAGTATGACAAGCAGCTTGCGGCCAGTATGGGGAATGACTACATGGTGGCACCGGACGTTGTTGTATACCGCCAGCCCGTATCTGATGAAGAGATAAACCGGCCCCAGGTCTTTGTGGATGACAGTGTCTGTACGATGGCTGATTTGCGAAAGAAATATAATAGCCTTCCAATACTGCATGCGTCCATTTCCGCTAAATGGACCATGAGGAGCGACCGGGCACAGAACAGCCGGACAGAGGCACTCAATCTGATCCGGAACAGGAAAGGAAATCTCCCACACATTGTTGTCGTGACAGGAGAACCGATGCCCGCAAGGATTGCTTCTCTCGCATTAGGGACAGGCGACATTGATTGTGTATATCACTTCGCGTTGTATGAGTTGATAGAAGCGGTGAATGAAGCGGACGCAGAGGATGCTCTTGAGACGTTGCGTGTATTGACGGAGGGCAAGAGGCTCAAGGACATAAGTGACCTTCCTATGGATCTTGCCACATAAAATGCCGGTAATGAAAAATGGACGGGCAGCCCCATCATCGGAGCCGCCCGTCTTTCACTGCTTCTGGTAAAAATTGCACTCGTACCCATCGGCCCGCAGTTCGATCCCCGGCAGCCAAGGCGGCGTCCTGCCCATTTGCTCACAGATGGCGTCCAGTGAGGCGTCCTTGCTGACCTCAAATATTGG
>DEPS01000053.1:0-120 GCA_002358875.1 Lachnospiraceae bacterium UBA3386
AATGACTGCTCCCCCGACAATGTTCTGCAGGTGCTCAGGAAAATCGCTGCCGCAGACTCAAAAGTCGGCGTCGTCGATCTGGCCAAAAACGGCGGGCGCCACAATGCCCTTATGTGCGGC
>DEPS01000053.1:158-21022 GCA_002358875.1 Lachnospiraceae bacterium UBA3386
TATGTGCGGCTGCCACTACGCGACGGGCGATTACGTCGTCTTTATCGACGACGACCAGCAGTGCCCCGCGGACCGGCTCTGGGACCTGATGGATCCCCTTCTGCACGACGCAGCCGACGGGCGGGGCAGCTATGACGTCGCCATCGCGCGCTACCGCAAAAAGACCCAGTCCAGGTTCAAAAACTTCGGCTCCGGCGTCAATGACCGCGTCGCCACCTGGCTCCTTGGCAAGGACCCAAATCTGAAATTCTCCAACTTCTCCGTGATGAAGAAATTCGTCAAGGACGAGGTCATCAAATACACTAACCCCTACCCCTATCTGTCCGGTCTGATGCTGCGGGCCACAAGGCGCGTCATCAACGTGGATATGGAAGAGCGTGTTCGCACCATCGGGGTCGGCCACTACAGCTTCAAAAAATCCTTCGCCCTGTGGATGAACAGCTTCACTGCTTTCTCGGTAAAGCCCCTGCGCATCTCCACGGGCATCGGCGTGATCTGGGCCATCCTCGGTATCCTCATGGGCCTTCGGACCGTTATCCGCAAGCTTTTAAATCCTGCCATACCGCTGGGCTACAGCTCCACCATGGCCGTACTCCTCTTCTCTACCGGCATGATCATGTTCATGCTCGGCCTCATCGGGGAGTACATAGGCCGTATCTACATCTCGCTCAACAACTCCCCCCAGTTCGTCGTCCGCGACACGATCAACCTTTCAGGGAGTTAGAAGTCAGGAGACAGGAGTTGTTTGACGGGCAGGCAGATCGGATATGGTGTCCCTGCGCCAAATCACTTTGGAGGCTGCACTGAAGTGCGGCATAGAGGGTAAGTTATACACATGGAAAATAAGAAAAAACTTCTGGTAATCGGCGCCGGGGACTTCCAGCTGCCCCTGGTTCAGGAAGCCGCCAAAACCTGCGATGTCGTCCTCGCGGCGCCGGTCATTTCGCAGACATTCGATCCCTATATCAAAGACCGCCTGATCACGGACGTGAAGGACCAGGATGCCATCCTGGCCTTTGCCCGGGCTCAGAAAATCGACGGCGTCATTACAGATCAGACCGATATCGCGGTAAGGAGCGTAGCTTATGTGGCGGAAAACATGGGCCTTCCCGGAATCGGCACGAAGGCCGGACATCTTTTCACCGACAAGAGCCTGATGCGCAGACGCCTTGCCGAGCTTGACATTCCCCGGCTGAAAAACCGCACCGTCGCCTCGGTCGAAGATGCGGTTTCTTTTTACCGGGAGCTGTGTGCTGAGAGGAACCGCTGCACGGGACCGTCATCTTCCACGGACAGCTCTTCTGTCTGTAAATCCCTTTCAGGAGGCAGGCCTGATGCTCCGGTATACGCCGGCAGCGGGGCGGATCTCCCCCGCGTCATCTTAAAGCCCCTCGATACCCAGGGCAGCCGCGGAGTTTCCGTCTGCTGCTGCGAGGAAGAGATCCGCGCAAAATACGACGACGCGGCGCGCTGGTCCGGCAGCCATGAGGTCATCGTCGAGCAGTTCGCCACCGGCAGGGAATTCGTCGTGGAATCCCTGGTACTTGATTATGACTACCACACCCTCTGTATCGGAGATACCCTCTATTTTGATATCCCCGATGCCTTTGCGGCGAAAAGCCGGATCTTCCCGACCACAGCAGACGAAGCGCTGCGGGAAAAGGTCCTCGCCCTGGATGAAAAGATCATCCGCGGCTTCGGGCTGCGTCAGGGAATCACCCACAGCGAATACATCATGGAGGGAGACGAAGTCTTCCTGATCGAGACCGCCGCACGCGGCGGGGGCGTCTTTATCTCCTCCGACCTCATCCATCTCTCCAGCGGCCTGCACACCGAGGAATTTCTCATCGATATAGCCCTGGGGCGGTGTCATGAAATGCCTCGGATCCTGCCTCAGCAGTGCTTCTGCGGCTACATGGCTTTCTACCTTCCAGTCGGACGCGTCACGCGCGCCGACGGCATCGAGGCTGTCAAAGCACTCCCTTTCGTCCACAGGAACCAGCTGGACAAGCTCCGCGTCGGACTGGAGAACCACGAGGGCGCGACCGACAAGACCTCACGCCTCGCCGTCATCGTCTCCGGCAGCACCCGGCAGGAGCTCATGCAGCACATGGACACCGTGCGCAGCACCCTGCTGATCGAGATCCTGACCCCTGACGGCACCGTCCGCGGGCCTATCTGGGAATAACCGGCATATACCCTGCCGCAGCACATGAGCGCCGGAACACCTGATGTAAAAAGGCGGAACATTTTTATTAAAGGGAGGAACCCCCTTGATCGAACATTTTCTTGATAAGAGGCGCAATGTCTTTCTTCTCGCCGCCTTTGCGGTTTTTATGGAGAGCCTGACCTCTCCCTGCCTCAAGATCGGCTCTCAGCGCTACGAGCCTTTTTCGCCCGGATATTTTTTCTGGTTCGGCCTCGCCGTCGCCATTCTGGGCATCTACGCTGTCTGCTGGCAGCTCATCCTGGAGCGTATTCCCCTGACCACGGCCTATCTGCGCCGCGGCTTCAGCTATATCCTGCTCTTCGTCTGGTCTTCGCTGATCTTCCATGAGACCATCACCATCCGGCAGATCATCGGTATCGCCGTGATCTCACTGGGAATGATCGTGAGCGTTTCCGACGACCGGCCAAAGGATGCGCCGCCAAAAGCTTCTTAAACGGTTCATTCTTTCAGATGTTTAACACACCTGGTTTTCAGGCATAAGGATACGCCGCCTGAAGCTTTTTTAACGGGAGGACACATTTCCTATGAACTCCGGCATTCTTTCCCCTCAGCTCTGTTACGCCGCAGCCATCGTAGGGGCTTTCATCACAGCCCTGAGCCAGATCCTGCTCAAGACCCAGGCCAACACGACCGGCAAAAAGGGCTTTTTCAGTAAGTTTCTTAATGTGCGCGTCATCACCTCCTACGGACTCTTGTTCCTTACGCTCGCCATCAATCAGGCAGCCCTGCGTTACGTCCCTCTCTCGGTCATGCCCTGCATTACAGCCACCAGCTTTATCTGGGTCTTCGTAATGGGCGTCCTGATCCTGAAAGAAAAGATCTCCGCCCGCAAGGTGCTGGGCGTCGCCATTATTATCGCCGGCGTCATCATCTCCAGGACCTGAAATGCCTGATGCCTGTCGAACAACTCATGTCCCGCGTCCGGTCTCCCGGACCCCTGTTTTTTAAGGATGAACTGATATGCACTCCCTGATCAAAGAATTTTCCGACAAGATTGCTTCCAAAAAGGCCTATTGGATCCCGCTCCTCTTCTATACTTTTGGCTCCTTCGGCTTTTCCATGCTGAACCGCACCGTCGGGGCAGACGATCTGGCAACGCCCCTGTATGTAGACGGTACCGTCTGGCTCGCGGAGCTGCGCTGGGGCGCCGTCCTGTGGAAAAAGCTCTTTTCCTTCGGCGCCTGTGTTCCCTTTCTTGACAAGTTTTTATCTGTCTGCCTTCTGATGCTTGCCGGCACCGCCTTTTCCTGCCTGCTCTATATGATGAACGGAAAAAAAGACCGCGTCCTGCTCTACACCGTCGCGGCCTGTTCCTTTATCACCTTTCCCATCATCTGCGAGATCTGGGAATTCACCTGCGGCGGTACGCTGATCGTGCCGGGCGACTTCTTCTGCACCTTCCTTCTGCTGATCTGGCTGCTGACGGCGCAGCAGGCCAAGGGATTCTCCTATGGATCCGCTTCCATAGAACCGGAAAAAGGAGGAACATCCCTGAGCCGGGCAGGTGTTTCAGGCGCCGCAAAAGCCGCTCCCGCAAAAACCGGTAAAAAGGCAAAGGATATGAAAGCCGGAAAAACAAAGGCCGCCGGCATCCTCTCCATGGCGCAGACCCTCCTTTTTGCCGGCGTCCTGCTGACGCCCGTCATCTCCAGCGCGGAGTCGATCGCTCCGGTCTATGTGTGCACTGTCCTGATCATCCTCTATTACCGCTACTGCGTACGGATAAGACCTTCGAAACAAGGCGCCGGAGCGGCCTGGTTTTTTGAAGGCGTCCGCTTTGCCATTCCGCTGATCATCGCCTTTATCCTCCGTCTCATCATCGGCTACAGCATCATGGCCGTTCTGGGCCTGAAATATACACATACGGGAGCCACCCGGATCGCATGGCCTCTGAGCGCAGTGCAGATCAAGGATCTTATCAAAGGCATTGTGATCGACTACGGGGCAGCCGCCCTGATCAATCTCCCGATCACGGTCTTCGTCTTCTGTGCACTCCTGTTTGCCCTACGCAGCATTTTCCTCGCTGTGCGCCGACGGAGCTTTCTGCCGGTATTTTTAGGAATCTGCACGGGTCTTTCGCTGTTTCTCATCACCCTCATTCAGGGTACTGTGATGTATTACCGGACAGCAATCACCCTGATGGTGTTCTGTGCCTTCGTCTTTTACCTGCACGCGGAAGATTTTTACATGCTGATCAATAAGGGGATACTTGGCCGCAGACGTCTACCGGTCCTCGTCGGCCGCTGCGGAATCGTTCTCCTTTTATTCATCACCTGGAGACAGGCGGCGCACCTGCACCGCTACCTCGCGCTCAACAATCAGCGTTACGACAACGAGGCCGCCGTCATGCAGCAGATCGGCTACACCCTTTCCTCTGAGTACGACACCTCCAAACCGCTGATCTTCGTCGGCGATTTCACCAACGGGGACGCATTTTACAATGTCACCCACGACACCGCCTCTACCCCCGCCGGACGCCTCTACCGGCGCATCCGCAAAAAGATCAACGGAACGCCCACGTGGAAATCGCCCTCCCTCGTCCAGACCACCGTTTCTTCCGCCATCGACTGGTACCACTGGGAATTTGACGGACAGCTCATGGGACAGTTCCTCTCCTACTTCGGTTACGATTTCGACGTCAGGGCACTCTCCCGCAAGGAACTTGAACCTTACAATCAGGAAGCCCTTGAGCTGGGCATGAAGCCGTTTACGATCCTCGACAGAGGAGATTACCTGCTTGTCTGTGTGGGCAGGCTGAAGTAAAGCATACAGCAGATAAAAGACTCCCTCCGGAGCATTTGTTCCGGAGGGAGTCTTTTTATGTTATTCCGATTTTCTCAAATCCGCTCAGATTCCATTCTCTGCGCCTGATCAATAAACGACCACGCAGGTTCCCTTAGGGGCGCTCTGATAGATATATTTTGCATCATCAAGCCCCAGGCGGACGCAGCTGTTGGATTTGTTTTTCCCAAGACTTGCATCCTTGATCTTGGCGGTATAGGGATTCCTGCTGCCAAGTTTGTAAAGGATGGAGTGGAAATAATTTCCGGCGCTGATCCTGGAAGCGTAAAAAGCGGTAGAATTTTTGAAATCCTTATATCCGTACGCCCTGTTGTTCTTGCTGTTCAGGACAAATTTTCCGGAAGGGGTCGGTGTAGAACTCTTTCCGATCGTGCAGCGCATGTATTTTCTGCTGCCGACCCAGCTCCCCTTTGATCCCGTGTAAACATTGACGTAATGATTCTTCTTGTTGACCAGAATCAGATAGCGGGTGCTGCTGCTGTAGCCCTGTGCTTTTCTGTCCATGCCATAGACATCCGTTGCAGCTCCGTCCGGGCCGACTTTGATGCCGTCCACGGTCGTGTTCGTGGCGATGGTCCCGTCAGCCTGGACATAGTACATTGCATTTCCAAGGAAAAACCATCCCTTTTCCACCCGCTGTTTTCCGCTGGTAGTATTGAAGTAATAGAGACTTGTGCCGATCTTCACAAATCCCGTTACCATCTGTCCTTTTCTCTGCGGGTTAAAATAGTAAAAACTGTTCTGGATCTTGCGGTATCCGGTCAATACGATTCCGTATTTAATGGCTTTTTTATTCTGAGGGCCGAACTGTGTGCTGGCAAAATAGGTCTTATTATTGATCTCAAAGAACCCCTTCTGGAGCCTGCCCTGTGCATCAAACCCAAACATCTGACCCTTGATGGTGACAACACGGCTCTTAACTGCCGTGCCGTTTACATAAAATTTCCAGTCGCTGCCGACCTTTGTCCATCCACTTCTGACTGCATTTGCACCCACGGAAGAATCCTGGGCCATAACAGGCATGCAGGACAGCAGCATGATCACGGCCAGGAGCATGATCATTTTTCTCTTCATGCAAAACCTCCTTTAATAGATATAAGCGCGTGTGCGATAGGGCATACTCGTCCAGATAAATTTCGCGTCATCCAGAGGAAGGCGGATACAGCTGTTGGACTTGTTCTTTCCAAGCGTTGCATCCTTGATCTTGGCGGTATAGGGATTCCTGCTGCCAAGTTTGTAGAGGATGGAGTGGAAGAAATTACCCGCATTGATTCTGGTCGTATAGAAAGCTGTAGATCCGCTGAAATCCTTATAGCCGTATGCGCGCGTGCTCCTGATGGAAAGCGTGAAATTTCCGGATCTGGTCGGAGTAGATTTCTTTCCGATCGTGCAGGGGATATTCCTGCGGATACATGCCCAGTTGCCCTTGGAGCCCTGATAAATATTGACTTTGTGATGTGTCTTGTTGACAAGGATCAGATAACGGGTGCTGCTGTCGCGGCCCTGCGCCTTCGCATCCATACCATAGGGATCGATGACCGCACCGTTGGCGCCGATATGAATTCCGTCGATCGTCGTATTCGTCGCGATCGTCCCGTCAGCCATAATATAATACATTGCATTGTTCAGATAGAACCAGCCTTTTTGGCGGTACTGCTTTCCGGTACTTGAGTCAAAGTAGTAAAGGCTCTTTCCAATCTTGACCATGCCCTTTTTCATCATGCCCCTTCTGGAAGGATCAAAATAATAAAAATCATTTCCGATCTTTATCAATCCTGTCAGAACGATACCGTAGCCGACGGCCTTCTTGCCTGTAGGGCCAAACTTTGTGCTTGCATAATAGGTCTTACTATTGATCGTAAAGAATCCCTTCTGGAGATTTCCCTGTGCGTCAAATCCAAACAGCTGATCCTTGATCCTGACGACACGGTTCTTTACCGCAACGCCGTTTGAATAAAATTTCCAGTTATTTCCCTCTTTCGTCCATCCGCTTTTAAGCGCCTTTGAAGTCACGGGCGCTGACGCATTTGCGCCGGCAGTCTGCGCCATTACCGGCATGCAGATGCTCGATAAAAGCATAATGGCGGCAAACAGCAAGATAAGTCTTTTTCTCATAGAATCCCCTCCTTTTTTTAACTCATTAATAATGGCCTGTGCGTGAAATGATAACGGTTGAAATGATGACAACAGATCGAGACGGAATGAAGACGGACAGCAAACACCGCTTTTTGCGCCGGCTCAATACGCCCCACTGTCCTGTTGTGTGAAAAGATTTGTGTATTCATTATAATACTACGAGACAAAAAGGATTTCCACACATAATTTTCATGCAAAATCATCTATTTTCCCTGTTTGAACAGGGATTTCTGTAATTACCGTTTTATCAATCAACATGTTGTGATAATCTTACATTGTACACAGGTTATATTGTCTTGTCTGACTTTTAATAATTTTTCTTTATAATATCTGACTTCTAATAAGAATATTTCATCATCTGCCGGAATTTTTGGGATTTAACCTATCCCGGAAACAGTCCGATCATAACCTCGAAGCCTGCAGGAGCTTTTCTCTGAGCTGGCTCTCGATGTCGGCGAGCTCGGCCTCCGCCTCCTGGCGCTTCTGCTTTCCTTCTGTCTGGATCGTAAGGACCTCGTCCATGGTCGAGATCAGCATCTCGTTGGTGTGCTTTAAGGTCTCGATATCCACAATTCCTCTCTCGGATTCCTTTGCAGCCTCAACGGTCGCGACCTTGAGAGCGTCCGCATTCTTTTTAAGGAGCTCGTTCGTCATGTCCGTGACCTCCCGCTGCGCCTTAGCAGCCCTGTTTGCGTGCTCGACACCTATCGCAATGACCATCTGGCTCTTCCACAGGGGGATGGTGTTGACGATGGTGGACTGTATCTTTTCAGCCATGACGGTATCGGAAGACTGGATCATGCGGATCTGAGGTCCTGTCTGCATGGCGACTGTCCTGGTAAGCTGAAGGTCATGGATCTTCTTTTCAAAGCGGTCGCACATCTGGGCAAAATCCTTGGCCGCCTGGGCGTCCTCCGGAAGGCCGGACAGCTGGGCCTTCTGCTGAAGCGCGGCAAGATCCTTCTCCCTGACCTCCTTTAGTTTCTTCTTTCCTGCCAGGATGTACATGGAGAGCTCCTTGTAGTAGTTGAGGTTCAGCTCATACATCCTGTCGAGCAGGGCAATGTCCTTCATCAGGGTGGTCTGGTGCTTCTCAAGCTCCCTTGTGATGGCATCCACGTTGGTCTCGACCTTGCTGTATTTGGCCTTCATCTCCTGCATCCTGGTGGTGCCCTTTTTAAACTTCGCAAAGAATCCTTTTTCTTCTTCACCCGTATCAAAATTCTTAAGCTCCGTCACCAGGGATGAGATCATGTCGCCCACCTGTCCCAGGTCCTTCGTTTTGACGCTTTCAAGCGTCTTTTCGGAGAAGTCCGCCATCTTTTTCTGTGTTCCCACGCCGTAGGTCATAATGGCCTGCGTATTGGTAACATCGATCTGGCCCACGAAGGAATCAACCATTTTCATTTCCTCGGGGGTCAGGACCGCCTCCTCGGGCTCGGGCTGCGGGGCTGCTGCCGCAGGCGCGGGCGCCGCTGCAGCCGCTTCAGGCTCCGGCTCGCCAAAAGAAAGTGAAGGAGCCGCAGGCGCCGCAAGATCCGCAAACGGATCCGCTGCCGCCGCAGCCGTCCCGGGGAACGCTTCTGCCTGCGCGCCAAATGCCGTCCCCGTATCTGTCATCGTATCTGCCGAAAAGGTTTTGTTTTCGTCTGCCATGGTATCCTCCCTGTTCTATTGTTATCTGGCTGCCCGTCGGGACGGGCATAAATCACTTTTCCTGCAATTGCCGTTAATTCTGCTTCACCGCCTGATTGGCTGCCCTGCCCGTCACTCTCCGAATTTCAGCTGTATTCCCCCGTTTTCTTCGAGGCCTTCCGAAAATCCGTCCGTGTAGCCGTCCGTGTAACCGTCCGCGGATCCGCCCACGGAAACTTCCGCCTTCTCCCCGACATCGCCGTTTCCAAAGGCAGAGCCTGCGGCGGGCATGGGCTGAGGGGCCTTAGCCGCCTTCCTGATCCGGTCCCCGGTCAGTCCGTCCTGTGCCATCATGGTCTTCATGACCGAGATGTCAGAGGAAATATCCCAGGCCATGTCCTGGAACAGGCTGTCCAGAAGATTTTCAAAGGCAGTATTGATCGTCCCCAGAGCCTCGCGGATCTCTTTCCTTGTGGATATGATGTTCTCACCGGCCAGGGGCTCGCGGTCAAGCTCCACATAGGCCTGCAGAAGCTTCATGGTCGTGGGCAGATAGTAGACCATCAGCCGCCGGAGATTGGGCGCCGAGGAAGGGTCCTTGCGGATCTGCTCCAGGATCCTGGTCATCGTGTTCTCAAGCTGGGTCAGCTTCATCGACACGTCCTCATCCCCGATCAGGCGGTTGAACTCCCGGATCCTTCCCATGTACAGAAGGCCTTCCTCCACAATCTTTTTCGCCTCCGGGGGGAGCTTTTGGTCTTCGGGCCTGAGCTTTAAATCATCCGGTACGGAGCCCTCTTCAAAGGCTCCCGCGGTATATCCGGACACGTCCTTCTCCCTCATCCGGGCTTTCGCGTCCTCCGCCTCCTGCTCCTGCCGCTCCCGCTCAATGCGGAGGTATTCATTATACATCCGCTCCGAGAGCATGAGAGTCGTTTTCTGCCTGTCGAACCATGAAGCGGGGAGCATATCCTCACTCATCATCTTCTCCAGATTTTCCAGAACCGTCTCCCGGCTCTCTCCCATGGCCTGCGCCAGCCTGCTGATCTCGATATACTCGGCCGTCCCTGCGATCCTTCCGTATTCATAGTACTCTTTGACCAGCTTTTTCCGTTCTTTTCCCTTTTTGATCAGGATCCCTCCAAGGATCGCGAAGGCGCCCGTGACAATCAGTGAAAAAATGCTCCAGGCCGAGAAGACCTCTCCTCCGACCGGCGAGAAAAAACCCAGGATCCCGGCCGCGACCGTATCCAGGAAAAAAAAGCCCGCAAAAGCAAGACTGAGGATTCCCCCGGCGATCTTTCCGTTCCCGCTTCCGCGGCTGACCTGCCGCTGTAAAAACGGTGATATCTTACTGGTGAACATGGTGTGGTGCCGGGGGCCTGACGCCCTCTGCATATATTCCTGCGTCACATTGGACGCGGCCCGGCCCGCATGGCCGTAGACCCGCCCTTCGGTTCCATTTCCGCCCGGGGCGCCCTGGCCGGCAGTCCCGTTTCCCTGAAGATGTCCCTGCAGATTGTGGAGCGCGTCCGCCGCCTGACCGGCCGCAGATCCCGTGACGTTCCGGAGCGTCTCATTTAGTCCCGTAAAGTCCTGTCTGGTGACCGCATCATTGACAGCATCCACAATGTCACTTCCGACATTGTATACATCCTTCATATCCATTGTTGTTTTCCTCCGCGCTCATGCGCTGCGGCAAAAAGATATAGGCAGATCACATGCCTCGCCCCCGGCAGGATCCCCGGACCTCCCGGCGCGCAGCATGCAGCATAAGTAACCGTTCTTTGTCCGCCGCACCTTTAGCCCGGTGCGGCGTGTAATCATTATACTCCATTCCCTCAAAAAACACACCTGAATCACAAAAAGATTCCGGCTTGCATGAAGCCTGCCAGTAAAGCTATAATCATGAGTAATTGCAGCGATCCATCCTTCCACGGCTTGCTGCGGGAATTCCCAGGGGCGCTGCAATTTAATTTGATCATTTATCGCTGCAGGTCACGCCCGTCTTTTGTGCGGCCTGCAACCATTTATCCCACATGGAGGTATCCTTATGCAGTTTATGTATCCAGCAGTATTCTGCAAGACAGAAGAAGGCAAATATAAAGGCTATTTTCCGGACCTTGAACAGTGCTACGCAAAGGGCGACACGCTGGACGAAGTCCTCAACGACGCCATCGAAGAGGCGCGCTCATGGATCACGGTGGAGCTGGAGGATACCTTCGATCTCCCCCCCGTCTCAAATCCTGATGAAATAGAACTAAAGGACGGGGAATTTATCCGGACCATTGCCGTGACGATCCGCCTGACGGACGGATGGGACGAATGATCCTATATATGTTTACCAGACGATGAGCCGGTATTTGCTCATCAGGCAGTGATCCGCGACAGACTGATCCGGCAATGAACGGGGATTTGCCGCGCAGACCTGCAGTATACAGCAATGCACCGGCCTGTTTCAAATCTTTCCCTGCTGTTTTAGATGTTTCAAAAAGACCCGGCTCCTTTTTCAGCCGGGTCTTTTCATGTCTTTATCTGCAATCTCTTTTATTCCCTGTCAATTCCTTCAGTTCACTGACAATTCTTCAGTTCACTGCCAACTCTTTCAGGTCCCTGTCAATTCTTCCTCTTCTCTGACAACTCTTTCTTATATGACCGCAGATTGTTTCTTTTTCGCTTTTTATTTCCTGTTCAGACTCATTCCCGGAAAGATGCGGCGGCGCTCAAGCAGCACCTGTGCGAGGAACTCCCCGAGGATATAACAGCCGGCAACCTCTCCGACTGCCACAGAAGCCGCCAGAAGGATCAGAGGCATGTTGATCCCGTAACCGTACCTGAGAACGAGAGGCACGATGACCGTATTGGAAATGATGGCAGGAATCGGCACAAGCCAGCGGTTGGAGCGAAGAGCGTATCCAGCCGCAGCGCCGATCAGGGTCGCGATGCTTCCGAAGATCACGTCCCAGATAATGGCACCGCCAAGGAAGTTGGCAAGGATGCATCCCACAAACAGGCCGGGGATGGCCGCCGGAGTAAACAGGGGCAGGATGGTCAGCATCTCGGCGATCCTGATCTGAACCGGTCCGAAGGAAATGGGTGCAAAAACCATGGTCAGCACTACATACAGAGCAGCGATAACCGCCCCGTGTACCAGAAATTCTGTTGAAATATCGCCTTTGTTTTTCATAAAAAATCATTCATCCTTTCACATTATTAATATCCGCATATTAATATTCGTAATACCAATACCGTTATACGAATAATCCGTACTGATTTACCAATATCTGCATTTATTCCCCGAAGAGAGGCGTGGAGAAGTAGCGCTCCGCCGTATCGGGCAGGATCGTGACGACCGTCTTGCCGGGGCCCAGCTCCTTGGCCAATTTCAGAGCCGCCGTCACATTGGTCCCGGAGGAAATGCCGACCATCAGGCCCTCCTCCCTGGCCAGGCGCCTGGAGGTCTCGATGGCCTCCGCGTCGGTTGTGATATAGATCCGGTCATAGATCTCACGGTTTAAGATGTCGGGAATGATGCCATCGCCGATCCCCATCTGCATATGGGTGCCGATCATACCGCCGGCAAGGATGGCCGCGTTTTCCGGCTCCACCGCCCAGATCTCGATATCCGGGTTGTGCTCCTTTAATACCTCGCCGATGCCGGTGAGCGTGCCGCCTGTCCCGATCCCGCTGCAGAAACCGTCGATCGGCCCGTCCACCTGCTCCAGGATCTCCTGAGCCGTATAATTCTTCTGTGCCATGGTGTTGTTGGGGTTGGCGAACTGCTGGGGAACGAAGACTCTGGGGTCTTTTTTCTGCATCCTGAGGGCCGTCTGCAGGCACTCGTCGATACAGGCCCCGATGTCGCCCGCGTCGTGGATCAGCTTCACCTCCGCGCCGTAATGGCGGACCAGCTTGGCCCTCTCCTCGCTTACCGAGTCCGGCATGATGATGATCGTCCTGTATCCCTTCACGGCTCCGACCAGGGCCAGACCGATGCCCTGATTGCCGCTCGTGGGCTCCACGATGATCGTATCCGGATGAATGATCCCGTCCTTTTCCGCCTGCTCGATCATATTAAGAGCTGTTCTGGTCTTGATGGATCCGCCCACATTCAGGCTCTCCACCTTCACCAGCACCCGTGCGCTCCCCGGCGCAGGCAGACGCCGAAGCTCCACCATAGGCGTATTGCCGACCGCTTCCAGTATATTCCGATACACCATGAGATGAATTCCTTTCCCATCATTTTTATTTTTACCCCACCTGATATGCCGCGGCACTTTCCGCGCCAAGGCATCCTAAAGCGTTTTCACAAAAGCGATAACGGCCATGTGATCAGGCAATTTGAACCGCGAAATCGGCACAAATGAGGATTAAATGTTTTTGATATAGGTTAAAACATTTAAGCCTGAGTAACTAAAAAAGAATAACATTGACGTCACCCGAATGCAAGTACAAAATTCCCGGACCGCACTTGTACAAATTTCCGGACCGCACTTGTATATAAAAATCCCGGGCCGCATTGGCGATTTTCTCTATATCTATTAATTTCTTCTCTTTAAATTCTCTATAAAACAGATTATACTGTCTTTAAGGCAAATCTTATTATTACAAAGTTTCCGGTTTACACGACATCGTCATGTATGTATATGTGAAAGGGAGGCAATGGCAAATATGAGCTTTACAAAAGAAAAAAGGGACGCGATACGGCATTATCTTCTGGAAAAGATTGATGCCGGAGACTCCGATTTTATCTCAAAGGCAGCGGAGGCCTTCCGGGCATCAGATAAAACGATCTACAGGTATCTTCAGGAGATGGTCTCTCAGGGAATCCTGGAGAAGTCCGGCAAAAAATACCAGCTCCACAGCCTTTCTTATGAGTTTCGCTATGAGCATGCCGCGCTGAAAAGCGCCGATGAAGACAGGATTTACCGCAATGATATTCGACCGGTCCTCCAGGATCTCCCCAAAAATGTGCTCGACATCTGGTATTACTCTTTTACAGAGATGATGAACAATGCCATCGACCATTCCGAAGCTGCCGCTATCAGAGTTACCGTGCAGAAGACAAACCTGCATACAACCATTCTGATCTATGACGACGGCATCGGCATTTTCAAAAAAATCAAAGACCACTTCGGCTATAGCTCCCTGGACGACGCGGTGGAGGACCTGTTCAAGGGGAAATTCACGACTGATCCGGAACATCACACAGGAGAGGGCATTTTTTTCACCTCCCACATGCTCGATATGTTTGTCGTCATTTCTAACGGGAAACTTTTTTCCCGGGACAAATTCGATGAACTGATCAGCGACCTGAAGGCTCCCCTTTCCTCCAGCAGTACGGACGCCCTCCCCGGGACCTTCGTCTTTATGCGCCTGTCCAATTCGAGCAACAAAACCGAGTCCGCCATTTTTGATCTCTATGCGGATATCGACGATGGTTTTACCCGGACGCAGATTCCCTTGAAAAGCTATTTTGAGACCTGGCCAGTCTCCCGCTCGCAGGCCAAACGTCTTTGCAGGGGCTTCGACCGCTTTCTTGAAGTGCTGCTGGACTTTACGGACGTCCCAAAAATCGGTCAGGGTTTTGCGCACGAGCTCTTCATTGTCTGGCCAAAAAACCATCCCGGCACCAGGCTGGTTCCTGTTGGCGCAAACGAGGCAGTGCAGAAAATGATCTCCCACGTGCTAAATTCCTGAACCGCCCATCAACTGTGAAAGGCAATACTAAGGGTTCATCCCGGGGGGCTGCGCTGAAGAACATGCAAAAACACCCATGATCTGTGCCCCGGGAACAGACGTCGCGCAGCTCTTTTCCACCTTGTGGAAATTTCCGGTATTAACTTTATTCCGTGTTCAGATATAATAAAAAAAATGTCGGGGGCATCAGCCAGGCCGGCGGTACCGGAAAGCTACGTCAGGGCAATATACATGGCGGCACAGGAGGGGGCACAGGTCATAGATGAAAGATCTTTATAAAGACAACAGGGCTGCAGGGATCCTGCATCTGCTGGGTGACAGGTAGAAAAATTTCGAAAAACAGGTCGGCATCCAGTTCAGGCGCTATCTTCTTCTCATGCTGGACCGCTTCCTGACAGGGCATTTTATCGGCCGACTCACGGATGCATATTATAATATGACAGCAAACGGAGAATTCTTCCGGGTGAACGCCCTGATCGACCGCATTGGCGGGCTGCTGCACGTAGACTTTCCCGTCGAAGAGAAAATATTTGCCTTTCTCCCTATTGCAGGTATGCGCACGCCTGCGGATCTCGGCGCTGTGCAGGATATGGAGCTTGACGAGACCATCTGCCCTCTTTCAGAAAAAATCATGACGCAGATCCGGGAGGATCTCGATATATCCATTGATCCCCATGATTTCTCGAAGGAATTTGCCTATCATCTGATGTTCATGCTGAACCGCCTGCGCTTCCACATCCGCCAGCCCAACACCATGCTTGAAGAACTCAGGACCAAATTTCCCCTGGCATATGAAATGTCAGGCATTGCCGCCCGGGTCATCGAGCGCGAATGCGGTTTTTCAGTCACAGAGGACGAGCGGGGTCATCTCGCCTCCTATTTCGGCGTTTTTCTGGAGGAAAACAATCTCAGTCAGAGGCGGCCTTTCCGCATAGCCGTCATCTGCGGGACCGGACGGGTGACCGCCCGCCTCATCAGCGTACAGCTGCGCAGGATCCTCGACAGCCAGGTGCAGATCCGAACCTTTTCCGATACGGGGATCTCCTCTGAACTGCTTGAGCATTATGACGTCATTCTTTCGACCGTGGATCTTTCCTTCCCCCCTCCCAGGCCTTTTATCCGCATCAGGGAGATCTTTGACGAACAGGAGCTGCGGCACAAACTAGAAAAAGCCCGCTACTGGGGCCACATTGACATGCCGGTCCTCGATGATAATCAGTACATCATCAGCAGCCTCCTGGATGAAGACAGAGTGTTCTTTTTTGAAAAAGGGCGCTCTTATGAAGACGCGCTGGATGAAATGATCGAGATCCTGACTGACGAGGGACAGCTGGACGAGGGCTTCTCCGCGCGCCTTGCGGAGCGCGAAGAAAAAGGTTCCATGGTCTTTGACAACGGCGTCGCCATCCCCCACAGCACCCAGTCTGCTTCCGACCACATGGTCCTTTCTTTCGGCATCTTTGAAAAACCCGTGACCCACAGAGGACGTTCCGTCCGCCTCATCTTTTTCATGGCCCTCCCGCTTCAGTCAGAAGACGATGAAATGCTCATGATCCGAGTATACGATGAGCTCCTCGAGATCTCCCGCGACACACAAATGCTGGAGACGATCTCGAAGACACAGAACTATCAGGAGCTTCTGCGGGTCCTTTATCGGAAAGCAAAATAGATGTCACCCAAACGGTGACCAGTGACGAACCGGCAAAATGTGCCCTGTAACAAATAACCCATATCATAAAACCATCATGGCTTTCCCTGTAACCCCCCGTTCTGCGTATGCAAAGCATCCGCGGTACGGGGGCTTTTTTTGCGCCGGTCCCTGAACATTGAAGCGTACTTTAACGTTTCGGGGAAACTTTGCAGTTTCCCTTCCGGACCAGACGGCAGATTTCCGCCTCATGGAAATCCGCCGGACTAATCGATTTCCACGCCTGAGGATTTTGCGGA
Source organism: Lachnospiraceae bacterium UBA3386 (assembly GCA_002358875.1). GTDB lineage: Bacteria > Bacillota > Clostridia > Lachnospirales > Lachnospiraceae > CAG-791. The sequence continues at coordinate 16,609 of DEPS01000053.1, forward strand.
ATTAAGGCGAAAGACCTTTTTTACTATCATACAGACATCGAAGCAAACACAGCACTCGACAGTAACAAAAAGACAGCAGAGCAAGCAGCAAAGTAACAGCAGCAAAAAACCATATTTAAATGTCTGTACATGTATGAAAGGAGCAAAAAATGGCAAACTGGTTGGATCTTGAAGGCAAAGTCGTCATCGTTACAGGAGGGGCCTCCGGCATCGGCAATCATGTCGTGACCACCCTCAAGAAGGCAGGCGCGACGCCGGTCATCGCGGATGTCACAGTCAACACAGGTGATGAAAAGGACGGCGTCTTCTGCGCGAAGTGCGATGTGACAAGCAAGGAAAGCGTGGAGGCCATGGTCGAGGCCGTCGTGGAAAAATACGGAAAACTCGACGCGATCGTCAACAACGCCGGCGTGAATCTCCCCCGCCTGCTCGTCGATGTGAAGGGCGAGAGACCTGAATACGAGCTGGACGAGAAGTCCTTCAATATCATGTTCAACATCAACGTAAAGGGCCTGATGTACTGCGCACAGGCAGCCGCGAAACAGATGCTCAAGCAGGGCGGCGGCGTCATCATCAACATGTCCTCCGAGTCCGGCAAGGAAGGCTCGCAGGGGCAGAGCGCCTACTCCGCCACCAAGGGCGCCTGCGACAGCTTCACCCGTTCCTGGGCGAAGGAGCTGGGCCAGTACAATATCCGCGTTGCAGCCGTCGCCCCCGGCATCATGGAAGCGACAGGGCTCCGCACTCCCGCCTACAACGAAGCGCTGGCATATACCCGCGGAGTAAAGCCCGAGGATCTCTCCACCGACTACACCAAGGTCATCCCTCTGGGCCGCGACGGCAAGCTGGATGAGGTCGGGGATCTCGTCGCCTATCTTGTCTCCGACCGCGCAAGCTACATCGCCGGCACGACACTCAATATCTCCGGCGGAAAATCCAGGGGATAAGAAAAACCCGGACCGGCACGAACAGCGGCCGGCAGGCATCTACGACATACACTGTATATAAGAAAAATCAACACAGGATTTTGTCTTCAGGCGGAGGTACCATCATGTTCTCACTTCTCATTCTCGTAGGTATTGCGTTTTTCCTGCAGGGCCTGCTCGGCTTCATGCAGATGAGGCATCTTTCCGACGAATTCATCAGGCTCCGCCGCAAAGGCAGGGTCGCCTTCGGAAGAAAGTCCGGCGGCTTTCACGCAGGAGCCATTGTCATGTTCCTCATTGATGACAGCGGCATCATCCGGGAGGGAAGAAAACTCGAAGGCATCACCGCCTTTGCAAGGGTAAAGCCCCTGGAAGGCTTTGAAGGCCGCGCGATCGGCAGCCTCGACGAGACAGACGGTCCTCCAAAAGGACACAGAAATCTCTGCCGGGCTATCGCCGACGCGGCGCTGACATACAGGAAATACACAGCGGGAGAAGTGATTGAAGATCCGCCCACCCCCTTTGAAAGGGCCGGCGCCGCGATCACGAATCTCCTCCCTCACAGATCAAAAACCGGATAATTTTTTAACAGTAACATATTCAGAAAGGGGAATAATAATGGATTTCTTAGTCAAATTCGCTTCTGCATTCATGGGTGTCTTCCAGCTCGGCGGCGAACAGTTCATGGGCTGGGTCACAGGCATAATCCCGACCATCCTCATGCTTCTTGTCATGATGAACGCGGTCATCGCCCTCATCGGCGACGAGAGGATCGAGGTCATTGCCAAGGTCTGCACCAGCAACCCGCTCCTGCGCTACGCCGTCCTTCCCTGGCTGAGCGCCTTCATGCTCGGCAACCCGATGGCACTTTCCATGGGCAAGTTCATGCCCGAGTTCTACAAGCCCAGCTACTACGCGGCAGCCTCTTATCACTGCCACACAAACAGCGGCATTTTCGGACATATCAATCCGGCTGAGCTCTTCCTCTGGCTGGGCATCGCGAACGGAGTCCTCTCCCGCGGACAGACTCTTTTTCCCCTTGCAATCCGCTATCTGTGCGCAGGCCTGGCGGCCAATTTCGTCTCCGGATACGCAGCCGAACTCATAACCATATACCTCGCCGGAAAGCAGCAGATCTCCCTGGAAGCAACAGTAGATCTGGACGTCTCCGAAAACAGGGAGGATTTAGAAAGTCCTTCAAAAGCCAAAGCCCGGGCCGCAGCATCCTCCCCATACCGCAGCATCATCATCACGCACGGGGAAGGCGGCTACGGAGGGCCTGTAATTGTCACCCCCACTCCCGAACGTCATACCGTCCTCTACATGATCGGAGGAGGCATTCTTCCCGAACCGCTCGAAAAGATCATCTCACTCTCCGGCATGGAAGCTGTGGACGGAAACCTCGAAAGCTGCCCGGATGAACAGGTTGCCCTGGCGATCATCGACTGCGGCGGCACCCTGCGGTGCGGGATCTATCCCGGCAAGGGGATCCCGACGGCAAACCTTCTGGCCACAGGAAAAAGCGGCCCCCTTTCCAAGTATATGACGGAGGACATTTATGTCTCGGCGGTGACCTCCGAACAGGTATCACCGGCTTTCCCGAAACAGGACCTGGAAAAGGTCGAAAAAAAATGTGAGGAGGATCACGCGAGGTGTAACGATCATGATCCAGCATGGCAAAACGATCAACCGCGGCCTGGCCATATCGTGCGCGCCACCTCCTCCGCAAGCAGGATCATCAGCATTTTCCATCAGTCTGCGCGCGACGCGGTCCGGACCTGCATCGAGACACTGCTTCCCTTTATGGGTTTCGCCGCGCTCTTTATCGGCATCTGCAAGGGCTCTGGTCTGACCGGCCTGCTCGCGGGTCTCATACAGCCCGTGGAAGTAAGCATACCGGGCCTGATCGGCTTCGGGATCCTCTGTTCTGTTCCCGGACTCTCCGCCATACTAAGCGCAGGCGCCGTTGCCGCCCAGATGTTTTCCACTCTCTTCGGCGAGATGGTCGCTTCGGGGGGCATCCCTGTTTACATGGCACTTCCCGCACTGTTCGCCATCAACTGCCAGTGCGCCTGCGACTTTATCCCTGTAGGTCTGGGTATGTCGGAAGCCAGGCCGCAGACCACGCAGATCGGCATTGCCGCCGTCACCTTCTCCCGGTTCGCGACCGGCTGGATACGTATCCTGATTGCCCTTCTTTTCAGCATCGGATTAAGATATCTTATGGACAATCCACGCGCCGGTATTTTATAATAAAGTAACTTTTCGTAATCACAAAACGCGGAGCCAAATCCGCACCAAAAGGACCGGCAGCGCCCGGTTTGTTTCTTAAACTATCAGCAGTTTTACACAAGTTAATATTCACCAATCGCTTTACAAAGGAGGATATTTTTAATGATTTCCTGGAATAACCTTGACACACTGGCTGTATACGAAAAGTTCCTTGCTCTGAAGGGAAAAGTCAATCTCGTGGAAGCCATGTCCGGAGAGAGCGGCGCGGAGCGCGTCGCAAAGTACAGCGTCCCCATGGCCTGCGGAATGAAATATAACTTTGCCGCAAAAGCAGTTGACGACGATGTCCTCGCCGTGCTCGCCGAGCTGGCAAAGGAGCAGCAGCTGATTGAAAAATATCAGGAGCTTCTGAACGGCGCCGTGATCAACACCGGCGAAAAGCGCCTGGTCCTCCACCAGCTCTGCCGCGGGCAGCTCGGAAATGACGTCATCGCGGACGGCGTCAACAAGCGCGACTTCTATGTCTCCCAGCAGAAGAAGGTCGCAGCCTTTGCTGAAAAGGTCTACTCAGGCGAGATCACAAACGCGGCCGGCGAAAAATTCACCACTGTCGTGCAGATCGGCATCGGCGGAAGCGACCTCGGCCCCCGCGCCATCTACCTCGCCCTCGAGAACTGGGCAAAGAAGAACAATACGCTCAAACTCCAGGCCCGCTTTATCAGCAACGTCGATCCCGACGACGCGGCGGCTGTCCTGAAATCCGTTGATATTCCTCATTCCCTCTTCATCGTCGTCTCCAAATCCGGCACGACCCTGGAGACCCTGACAAACGAGTCCTTCGTCCGCAACGCATTGAAGGACGCAGGCGTGGATCCTTCGAAGCACATGCTCGCCGTCACCAGCCAGACCTCCCCGCTGGCCTCCAGCACTGACTATCTGGAAGCCTTCTTTATGGACGACTACATCGGCGGACGCTTCTCCTCATCCTCATGTGTGGGCGGCGCCATCCTTTCCCTGGCCTTCGGCCCGGAGACCTTCGCCCGCATCATGAACGGCGCTGCCGAAGCTGACAAGACAGCCCTCAACCCCGACATCCTGCAGAACGCCGCCCTCCTCGATGCCCTGATCGGCGTCTACGAGCGCAACGTCGAAGGATATCTGTGCACGGCCGTCCTTCCTTACTCCCAGGCCCTGTCCCGCTTCCCTGCCCACCTGCAGCAGCTCGACATGGAGTCCAACGGCAAGTCCGTCAACCG
>DEPS01000088.1 GCA_002358875.1 Lachnospiraceae bacterium UBA3386
CTGAGCGTCAAGAAGGACCGCTATACTCATACGACCGAATCCCGCACAAAGATCCAGGACGCCCAGCCTAAAGGAGGCGGCGCTCCGAAGAGTTGAGACTGCTGCAGCGAATACATTCATCCGTCATACTTTTTTGAGCTTGTCAGTGATCTGAAAATATGGCAGTGTGCAGCAAAAAACAGAGGAACATTGTCACAGAAAATGGACGAAATAACCTTTTTTTTGACGGTTAGCGTGACGTTAATATCTTTATAATATCATTATCGTTAATGTATTGGAGGTTATTCTGACTTCTGCGCATTCCTGTCTGCTATCTGGATATGCGCCGGGGAAGAAGAAACTATCTGATCTGCAGCCGCGAATAAAGGAGGGAAAATAAAATGATTACCTCTTTATATGTTCGTAGGTCGGGGGGATGGGTTCCTCCGATACGTGCCGATTCGGTGTACGGCTTCAAAAAATATGCACCAGGAAAGGAGGTTTGATGATGGCCTCTGATCTCGTTTTTTGAGACTCGCAGAAATGTCTTTTTAAGGGGACCGCTTTCTGCGGATCAGAATCAGGTGCCGGTTTTTTGAAAACGATATACATGATAATGGAAAGCCCCAGGGCTTTCAGGAGATGTCTCAGGCCGGGACAGGCATTATAAAAGCCAATGATGCCGGCCCGGGCGAAAATCAGACAGAAAGGAAGGATTTATGAAAAAGGTTAAAAAATTGATGGCCTTGGTCATCGCTCTGGCTATGGTGCTGGGGATGATGGGGATGACCGTGCTGGCGGATGAGGAATCCGGAACACCGGCGCAGTCAACACCTGCCTCGAAAACCATTACGATCAAAGGGCTCGCTGAAGGTGATGTTGTAAAGTATTATAAGGTCATCAAATGGACCGATTCCGGCTGGGAATTTGAGGAGCCTTTTGCAACTGCATTAACCGCTGACGAGAAAAAAGAAATCACCGGATATGCCGAAAACGGCAGTGTCGTACTGGGCAAGATTACGGATAATACTGCTACGAAAATGGGAGGAGCTTCTGCACAAGCAACAGCAATCGTAACAGGAGGAAATACAGTTGACGACAGTGCAGAATGGTCAAAGAGTGATCAGGATCCGGGTCTCTACATGGCGCTCATTACTTCCGGTACACAGATGGCAGTATACAATCCCGTTTTTGTTGCTGTCCAGGCGGATAATGCAGGCGGCGAGGTTGTTATCCCCTTGAGTTACGCTGATAGCGGCACAGCGAAAAAGTCCGATATTACTGTTGATAAAAAAGCAAAGGATCACGACGACCAGACGGCTGAATGGGCGGAAGCCACGACCCAGGACGTTGGTGATATTATTGACTTCAAAGTTGATGTGACAGTACCGGCCTATCTTGAAAACTGGACAGATCCTGTTTTTACAGTGACTGATACTATCACAAGTGGTCTGACACTTGCCGTTAAGGATGGTGAGGGCGATGCGGCTCTTACAGATATTACTGTAAAGGCTGGCGATGTTGCGTTATTAAATGAAACGGACTATACTGTTTTAAAGAGTGCAACAGGTTATACCATTACATTTACGGGTGCTTACCTGAAAGGCCGCACAGCAGCTACTAGTGTTACAATAGAGTATCAGGCAAAGATCACTGCAGAAGCGAAGAACGTCAACCCTGAGACGAATACAGTCAAGATTGAGTATTCCCGTAATCCCGGAGACGCTTCAGATCATGGGACAAAGGAAGACAAGACAACTCACTACACCTTCTCAATTGACGCGGGTCTGTTTGGAAATGAAACCTATGAGACCAGTGAACTTGTCAAGGTGGGTGTTGACGCTGCAGGAAATCCTGTGAATGAAGAAAAAACGTACAGCAACACCACGAAGCATCATCCTCTTGAGGGCGCTGAATTCAAACTTTACACGGATGAGGATTGCACAACTCCTTATATAAACAGTAAGATTACCGCGAATACCGTATTTACCTCTAGTGATACTGGTAAGCTGAACATCACTGGACTGGACGAAGGTACCTATTATCTTAAGGAAACAAAAGCGGCTACCGGTTTCATGCTCCTGACGAATGCTGTTAAGTTCGAGATCGAAGCTGAGTATAAACCTGTCGCGGCAACAGAAACCTGTAATGCATATGAGGAACTTGATTATTATACCGTAAAGGTTAATGGCACTGAAGTTACATCTACCTATAAGATGGATAATGGAACAATCAAGATTGAAAATGAGGTGGCAGGCGATAATACCTATGAGATTAAGAATACACAGGGTACTTCCCTTCCCAGCACCGGTGGTATCGGTACCACGATCTTCTACGTGGTTGGTGCTATCCTCGTGATCGGCGCTGGTGTTGTCCTTGTTACCAAGAGGCGCATGAACCAGTAATCAAAAAGTAGCGATTAGCAGCAGTCCGAGGTTAAATAATTATTTTGGGAGGCTGTGTCATCGCATAAAGTATTAGAATAATACAAATCAACAAAAACGGCCGGAGTGCCGGAAGCAGAGATCTGCTGCCGGCACTCCGGTTTTTTGTTTACAGGAGGCTCCCGCAGGATCAGTCGGAAGCTGACGGCCTGGTCCCCTGACCGTCGTGATTTCAATTTCGGCGGAGTTGGTATATGCGGAGCCATCATTAAAGACATACCGAAAAGTCTATGTTTATCAGGGTTGTTTCACGAATAAAACAGCAGACTTTTGAAAACGCCGTTATTACGGGGATTCATGAGGGTTATACGCGCTATACAGATGTGCGTATAACCCTCGCTTTTTTTGCTCTGTAGAGGTATAATACCCTTAATAGTATAGGTATAGTATACCTATACGGAAAGGAGGAAAGTTATGCCGAAAACAGAGAAAAAGTATCCGGAGTGGGTCCAGAAACAGAGGAAAACCGGTACGACAGTCAAGGAGAAAGGCGGAAAATACTACCTATACAAGCGCACGTCCCGCCGCGTGCCAGGCAAGAAATACCCGCAGCCCGTGGACACATATATAGGGGTGATAACGCCGGAAGGCGTCATCGAAAGCAACAGGAGGAAGGTCACTGTCACAGACATAGAAGTGCTGGAATACGGATTCTCGGAATCCGTGATCCAGCTGTGCCCTGAGGACTGGAAGAAGGCTGTCGGGGAGGACTGGGAGGAATTCCTGTGGACAATAATCACGGAGTATTCTCCGGGATCCTTCCTGCGGAAGGAAAAAAACATCCGAAAAAAGGAGGATTTCCGCCACAACTTCGGAGCCCAGGTCGCGTCGCTGAGCAGGCGCATGAAAGCCGAATCGGGGACAGACCTCAACGAGCTGATGAGGTTAAAGGATATTTACCTGGTCTGCCTCGATAAAGGGCCGGTGGTCTCCCGGGTCTCCCGGGTCTCCCGGGAACAAAGGGAATTCATGGAAAAGCACGGGATCAGGCTGGAGGGAAGCTGAGGCTGAATTCCGTACCAGGCCGCTCATCGAATACATGCGCCAGATCCCTGACCCTAGATGTGCAAGGAAGACGAAGCATGACTGCCCGGAAGTGCTGACATGCCTGGTCATGGGATACCTTGCGGGGCGCACCACGGTCCGCCGGAGCCTGAAATGGTGCAGGAAGCACCTGGAGTGGCTGCGGAAAAGCATGCCCCTTGAAAACGGGATCGCTTCCGTGCCGACGGCGTGCAGGATCCTGTCGGGCATAGACGAGGAACTGTTTGCCTTTACGTTCATTGAATGGATAGGGTCGATAGTGAGCACGAGGGGGATACACCTGGCAATTGACGGGAAGGCCCTGCGGGCAGCGGCGAACAAGGTGAAGGACTGCAGGACGCCGATGGTCCTGAACGCGCTCGACACGGCGACAGGCCTCGTCCTTGCCCAGATGCCGGTCGAGAAGAAGGACTGTGAGATCACGGCGATCCCGGAGCTGCTGAAGCTCCTGGACATCACGGAAAGCGTCGTCACGACGGACGCCATCGGCACGCAGACCTCGATCATGGAGCAGATCGTCGGGCAGGGAGGAAGCTTTGTCCTTGTCGTTAAAAAGAACCAGCCGGAAGCATACGGCGAAATCATGGAACACTTTGACGGGATAAAAAAAGGAAGGGAAGAAGGGAAAAAGGCGCCTCAGGGCTATGAGAAGGTGACCATGTCAGAGGTAAACCGGGACAGGCACGAATACCGGACCTATGAGGCGGACGGAGACTGCACCTGCATCAGCAGGTTCAGAGAAGAATGGGGGTTCCTGAAGACTGTGGGGAGGGCAAGGCAGGTGAGGATCCCGCTTGAAAGGGATCCTGAAGGGAACGACGTCACTCCGGGGGAGGCTGAGTTCCTGAGGAATGGCTCTCGAAGGAAGCCTCTGCCGTCAAAAGGCGACAGCGAAAAGAACGATGTGCAGGTCGTAGGGATCATATCAGACAGGAAGATGGGGGCAGAGGAACTGGGAGGCTACAAAAGGAGGCATTGGGCGATAGAGAACACACTCCACCATGTGCTCGACGAAAGCTTCCGCGAAGACAGGTCACCTGCAAAGAAATCAAAGAACAATCTGGCTCTGATAAGGAAATTCGCCTACAATATCCTGAGAATCGCCATGCTTCATAAAGCCTGCAGCCAGGTTATGACGGAAGCAATGGATGACTTCTGCGATGACCTGTACCTGATGGAAAGGTATGTCTTCGGCGGAATCGTCAGTTTTTACTGACATAATATGTGTGATATGAGTATATCATTTTTTTGAATGCTTTAGGGCATTCCCGGGTGTTTTTTGCGCTTTTTTTTGACTGGCACTTTGTAGATCTGAATAAAAGGCATGCGGGAGCGGAGCGGATGCATGGCTTCCTTCATTGAAGCGGGCGAAGCCCGCCCGCCTTGGCGCTCGTGAAACAACCCTGCGGCACCTCCGAAAGTCCTTGATATTATGCGCTTTTGTGCATATAATATTTATGGATTATTGTGCTCATTTTGAGGGATCATACATGGATTATATGACGATCAGAGAAGCAGCAGAAAAATGGAATCTCGGAATTCGCAGAGTGCAGTTTATGTGCGAAAGCGGAAGGCTTGACGGGGTAAAGCGATTCGGCCACGCCTGGGCAATTCCGGCGGATATGGATAAGCCTTCTGATGCTCGTGTAAAGCATGGGAAGTATATAAAGAAAAAGGACGGTGCAGACAATGACTGACGCTCAACAGAGAGAGGCGGCACGCCAGTTTTATTATAGATGGAACGGGAAAGGCAGAGAAGACGAAGATGCTCGTTCTTATTGGATCGAGATCTTATCCGACATCCTCGGTGTGGAAAACGTGACCCAGCGCGTGGACTTCGAGAAGAAGGTCATCGGCGGCGACGGGAATACGAAGAGGATTGATGTGTATATCCCGGAGACGCATGTCCTGATCGAGCAGAAAAGCCTGGGAATTCCCCTTGACAAGCCGCAGGCTGGCCACAATGGAATGACTCCATACGAGCAAGCGAAGATGTATGATAATTACTTGCCGTTCGATGAGCGGGCGAGATGGATCGTCACGTCCAACTTTGCCGAGATCTGGATTTATGATCGAAATGCTGTAAAGCCGGATCCTGTGAAGATCAGCCTCATTGACTTCCCTGCAAAATTCCATATGCTTGACTTCCTTGTGAAGAAGGAGGTAAAGAAAATCTCCGATGAAATGGCCGTGTCCTTACAGGCCGGCGAGATAGTTGGAGTGCTTTACGATGCGTTCCTGAAGCAGTATAAGAATCCAGAGAACGAAGAGACTCTGAAGAGCTTGAACAAGCTGTGTGTGCGGATCGTATTCCTGCTCTACGGAGAGGATGCCGGAATTCTGGGTAAGAAAGGTATGTTCCATGATTATATGGAGCAGTTCAGTGCCCGCCACGCCCGGGAAGGTCTGAGAAAGCTGTTTAAGGTTCTTAACCAGAAACCGGAAGATCGGGATCCATATCTGGCAGACGACGATCCGATGCTGGCAGCATTTCCCTATGTGAACGGTGGCTTGTTCGGGGACGATAATATTGAGATTCCGCCATTCACAGATGAGATCATGGATCTGCTACTGAGGAAGGCAAGTGATGACTTTGACTGGTCTGGGATCAGCCCGACCATCTTTGGCGCTGTGTTCGAGAGTACATTAAACCCGGAAACACGCCGTTCCGGTGGGATGCATTACACCTCACTGGAAAATATCCACAAAGTGATCGATCCTCTCTTCCTGGACGATCTGAAAACGGAGCTGGAAGAGATCAAGCAGATCGCAGTAACCCGGACGCGAGAGAGAAAGTTGAGAGAGTATCAGGACAAACTGGCTTCATTGTCGTTCCTGGATCCATCAGCCGGCAGCGGGAATTTTTTAACTGAATCATATCTCCAGATCCGTAAATTGGAGAACGAGGTGATCCGCACACTGACCGGTGGACAGATCAGTTTGGGAGCGGTATTGAATCCGATCAAGGTGTCAATCAGCCAATTCTACGGAATCGAGATCAACGACTTCGCTGTCACAGTTGCCCGCACCGCCCTCTGGATTGCGGAAAACCAGATGATGAAGGAAACGGAAGACATCGTTCACATGACACTGGATTTCCTGCCGCTGAAGACGAACGCATATATCGTAGAGGGGAACGCGCTGCGGATCGACTGGAACGATGTGGTTGATAAGAGCAAACTGAACTATTTGTACGGAAATCCGCCGTTCGTAGGCACTAAGATGATGTCAAAGCGACAGAAGGACGATACGAAGCTTGTTCTGGGGAAGTGGAAAAACTATGGTGTTCTCGACTATGTATCTTGTTGGTACAAGAAAGCCGCTGAATATATGATTCCGGTGCAAAAA
>DEPS01000066.1:0-5328 GCA_002358875.1 Lachnospiraceae bacterium UBA3386
CCGGCATGAACACAAGTATGAAGAGAAAAATGAATAAGAGAAGCACGATCTGCGGAGTATTGTCTGTTGTCATATCCGTCAGCATTCTCCTTGCAGGCTGCAAGGGGGACGACGGCGTGGGAAGTCAGGGGGAAGGGAACACCGATCCCTACAATGTCGCTTTTGTTCTTGCCATCGCGAATAACAATCCCGTAGTCGACGTCAGCCGCATCGATGAGTTTGTGGATCTCACATCCTGCCCCGGTTCAACCTACAGTATGATCGAGGCCGACTCCTCTCCCAGTGTCATCTGCGACGGCACTGTCCAGGATTATACATCCAGGGGTTATTCCAGATCCATGCTGGAAAGGATCGGGGAATCTGTCCGGCTTGATCTCGAACAGAAGGTAGCTGAAACGGAGCCGGACGCCCCGGACGTCGACCTGGCCAAGTCCCTTGAACTCGCAGCTCGCACTCTTCATGCGAACAAAAAAGCCGGTCAGAAGGACATCCTCGTCCTTTATGCTTCGGGGATCAGCACTTCCGGAACCATCAACATGGTCGACGCGCCTCTGTGCGACCTCGATATTGATAATTCCGTAAAGGAGCTTGAAAACCGCCTCAGCTTCTCCCTGGAAGGGATCAATGTTGTCTGGTACTGTGCCGGGGACGTCTCTGGAAAGCAGGAAGCACTAAACGGCGAAGAGCGGACCCGGCTGACTGAGTTTTACAACAGTCTCTTCAGGCTCTTTAAAGCGGAGTCTGTCGTATTCCGGGATGATCTTCCTCCGGCGGGCAGCTACAGTTTCACTCAGTCCGTATCCGTCATGAAGACCGTAGGAAACGTTTCAGGCCTGAAAACACAGGCCGTCGACGGCCGGGATGTGACCAGCACGATGCAGACCGCCCGGGTTCTTGCGGAAGGCGGCATGATCGTGTTCGACGAAAAGCAGATCGAATTTGAACCGGATTCGACAAAGCTGCGTGATCCGGATGCAGCCGTCCAGGCACTGGATTACGTCATTGACTACATGGAAAATACCGGAGAATTCGACCTCTTGATTGCGGGCACCACATCAAGCTGGGGCGACGATGAAGAAGAAAGCCGGTTCTTTTCTGAAAAAAGGGCAGCGGCAGTCAGGGATCTCCTTATTTCCCAGGGCATTGATCAGAGTCGACTTCACTGCATGGGATGCGGTTTCAGCTCAGAGCTTTATCTTCCGGATAAGGATGAAAACGGCAGCCTCATTGAAAGCGCTGCCGCCCAAAACCGTAGGGTATATCTTCTGGACCGCAATTCCGAAGCGGCCGCAGAGCTTCTTGAACAGATGGGCAGCTGACATCAAAGTGAAGTCCTAAGGCGCAGCGTTCCCACACGGGAGAATGACGCTGGAATGCAGTTGTAAATCTGCCCGTTTTCAAAGGAGACCGTCTCAATTGTTTTCAGCATAAAACAAATACTGCAGAGCAAGGGAGGGAATTATGAAACAGAATGCAATAAAGATCAGGGGTACGAAAGTCCCGCGCTTCTTCGTCTATTTGCGCGGAGTGTTTGACGGGAGGATCACTAAAAAGGCCGGTATCAGCCAGGAAAGCGGCTGTCTTGAATCGGCGTATACCAGCAGGATGACTTTTCTGTACAACGAAGCCTGCAGGAACTGCGCCATGAACCTTGAAAAGGACATCTCTTCCTTCCGGCTCGAAGCAGCCACCCTGCTGTCCGAATTGAAGGAAGCAGGGCCCGCATCCCGCAGGCCGGATGAATCAGATTCAAAATCTGCTGCAGATACATACACCGCTCCGGTTTCCCCCAATGCACCGCTGCGCTCAGGACCGGCCGTCAATGCGGCTGAGGCCAGGGCGGCAAGGCTTGCTGCCCGTGAATCTTCCAACCAGGCAAAGGCACAGGCTGCCGCAGAGGAAGAACGCCGTAAAAAGGCTGAGGCAAGGGAAACGGCAGAAAAAAAGAGGCAGGAATCGATGATAAGACTTACACAGATACAGGAACGCATGATCAGCAAAGAGCTGCTCGCGGAGGAAATGCTCGCGGCGGCATCCGAATCAATCCGCGCACTCCTCTGCTCCTATGCTCACGGGGCACTGAAGGATCCTGTTTCCGAAAGCCGCGTGCCTGAAATCACTTATGGATACTGGCTTGAGGACTATCGGGCAGCACATGCGGAGCTTGACCGGAAGATCTCGAAGGCTTTACAGGCCTGAAACCGTCCCGGTCGGCATCTGACACTCATCCATCACTTGTCAACATAAAGGAGGGCAGACAAATGCTTATCAAAAAAAAGAAAAAAACAGGCAGCGAAGCAGTTCTCAACGAGACGGTCGTCCCCGCCTATCTTCCCGTTCACGGACTAGGACTCGATACCTTCGTTCCAGGCACCTACCGCCTGCTGGGTGAGTCATTTCCTGATGAGATGTCCAAGGAGATAGAGGGAGAGCTCTCCCCGATCATTGAGATTACGGATGAACATTCTCCCGCTTCCGTGTGTGACAGCGACATTGACGGAAAAATGCTGTATATCGAAGCAGAGTTTGAAAAAGAATGCGTAAGACGCACTTCCCAGTGCGACAGAATCGTAGCGTCCCGGAAAAACCGTCACGATGGACTCGAGAGGGACCGGGAGCAGGCTGAGAACGAGATCGATGAACTTGAGAAAGCAATCGCACCGCTGAAAGGACTGTATGCACAGCACGAAATAAAGCTCGGCCGCTGCGTCATCCCTGTCGGATCTATCGTTACGTTTATCGCGATGTTGATCGACGGGATGGTCAACTACTCATATTTGGAATCAATCCTGTTAGAGAGCATCTTTCTTCTCTGGATCTGCGTGCTTTGCCTGAGCGTCATGAGCGACGGATGCATGTGGTGTCTGGGAAACCTGGTCTCCAAAAAAGAAGAGGATTCAATGAGCAGACCGCTGTACAGGGCTTTATGCGCAGGATTTATCACAATGTTCCTGCTTTCAGTAGCTGCTTCCATCATGATCCGTTTCGGCAGCATGGCCTCCACCTTCGGGACGATCAATTCATCCGGCCAGTTCATTGCAAAAGACAGCTATTCTCTCGCCGAATACGGCGTCAGCCTTGTGACTGCCTTTCTGACGACAGCCACCGGCCTGATCTCGTTCTATTACAGCGTTGACAAAAACGCGCATCTCGTGAACAGAAGAAGGGAAATGGAAACAAAGCTGGCAAAGAGCAATGCCAGGCTTGACGGTATCCTCCTGGAACTCGCTTCACTCGAATACGCGGAGGACCCTCATATTATGGATCTCGAATACCGCAAAGCCGCTGCAACATCCCTCGAAGCGCTCAGAGTAAACCTGAAGCTTTATAAAAACAGGATGCTCATCCGCCATCAGCAGGACGCTTCCTACACTGACGCCGTCTCCGAGGCGGGCGCACAGCTTATTTCAGACCAGGAAGCCGCCAAAAAATGGGAAAAGAGTAAATCCAGGGGACACGGCCAGCCCCGGTCCGATGTCCCCGGATCAGCCTTTATGGACAATGCGGGTGAAGAGATAAGGGAGGTGATATAAGGCCTAATGTGGGTGTTTTTCCTGCTCCTTCTGAAGTGCGTCGAGCGCCTCCAGACCTGTGCTGACGCTTCTGGCATCCTCCTCTATACGGAGCTGTTTTTTCAGGTAGATGAAATACTCATTCTGATGGTGGATGTGGCTCACCGATGTCACGATGCTCCTCGTGAGGAACTGGTTGACCTCCTCATATTTTCGCCCGATTTTTTATAACTGGCGTCATCCATTTCATCGATTCTCTCTGCAGGAATCTCATCCTGGATCTGCTTTGCCAGAAGCATCAGCGTGCAGGACTGATAAAGTGTCTTCACATACAGCGAGAAATAATCAGTAGAAGCCTTCGTGCGTATGACCGATTCAAAAGTATTCCTGTTCCTTTCATCCGTCCATTTATAATATCCCGCACCTTCGTTCGTCGCATACCAGATGGCATTTGCAAACGGCTGCCTCATATCCCTGAAAATTTCCGGGCTGCAGTCATACGCATCCGTGTACCCGTTAGTGAGGTTGTAAGCGAGCTGCAGCCGCTTCTTCTCCGTCATCTCACGATCCTGCTCACACCTCTGAATACATTTCAATCCGCTATCATCTCCGGACCCGGAGGCTTCTTCTTTTGGCGGGGAATAAGATGTATTTTCATTTAAAGGCACAGCTTTCACATAAGGCTCTTCCAAAAAGGTGCAGTAGGAAAAGAGAATCGCCTTATCCGGCATAAAGCGGTCCCTGCATCCTTTCTCCGGCATCGCCCCTTCTGTAAAATATGATACAGGGAGTTTTGTGGATTTCAGAATTGTACCAAAGGATTTCATCAGAGAAGGCCAGGCGCTTTTTCTCTCAACAAGTTATTTTTTTGCCAAAAATTCCGTCTTATCTGCAACCCACTTTCCTATTGAAAAAGGCTCATAATACTGGTTGAATCCGTTTTTATCTTTTTCATAAATAACCGGGTATTCAGGCAGTTTCCCCTTTCCGCTGCGCCATAGATACGTTGCATTTGCCCTGTTCAGCTCCTTAATCAGGTTCTGCATTTGAACAAGCTGCATACTGTCAAGGCTCTTCGTCTGTATCTGCGGTTCCAGCTCATACCACACCATTCCCAGACCGTTCCGGAACAGGAACAGCCCGAGATTCGTAATCTTCAGTCTCAGCGCGTCCCTGAAGATACTTCTCTGTTTTTCCTCAGAGGCGCCTGCAAACCCCTTCAACTGCAGAGGATCGATGAATTTCAGCTCCTCGATTGCATCCCGGACCTTTGACTCAGACTCCCTGCTGCTCCAGTAGATCCACCTGGCACCTGTTTTGCTGCCGTTCTGCAGCTTCTCCCCATCAGAAAAAAGAAACTCGTCCCTGATATAATCATACAGGTCACTCTCAGGACGATCCTGAGATACTGTGCACCTGTTCCACAGTTTCCTACATCCTTCCGGAGCTTTCAGGAACTCCTCCTGCTGGCTGTCGACCAGAATACAGGCTTTATCAAAATCTACTGAATATGTAAAGGGTATGATATACCGTAAACATGTTGATGTAATGATCGTCTTCGAACTCATGCAGATTCCTCGTCTTTTATCTATCCGACATCTTGTTAATCGTTAAACATCCCGATTACCATTGCTCTATACCTACTGATACAGCAGCAATTTTGATTCAGACGGCCCCGAATATATGAAAAAGCATTTCATCAGACCACTGTAACTCTTCCAAAACGATGATGTTCGAGTAATCCATAAAATAATACTTGTCGCAAGGCAGACCAACTCGGCAAACTCATACAACATAAAAAGAGTCAGGAATCCCT
>DEPS01000066.1:5406-9157 GCA_002358875.1 Lachnospiraceae bacterium UBA3386
AATGCCCTATGTCGGGCAAGCCTCATTTCTACCAGATCAGCAGAAGCCGAAACTGCTTAACAAATCACATGTGTCAATGCCCTATGTCGGGCAAGCCTCATTTCTACGGGCGGAAACAGCTGGTGCTGCGGAAAGAGGTAATTAATGTGTCAATGCCCTATGTCGGGCAAGCCTCATTTCTACCCTGCCTTTTTGAGAGGTCGTTTTACCGAATATTTTATTTCGATATTTTGACAAAATATGTATTTCAAAAATTTCTCTCGTCCCCCACAATCAATTAAAAACCGAAATATTAATAGCTGTTCCCCACCACTTCTCATCTGTATTCCAGCAAAAATGTGGTTTTTCCCTCCACTTTCATAAAAATCTATCAGCGGGAAAAAATGATGGTTTTGAGCAAAATATTATCTGATATTTTATATTTTTGCATGTATTTAACTGATTATTCTGTAAAATCAGCAAAACAGAGGTCAAAAGTGGGCAGAAGGCGGATTGTATTTTTTTCAATGCAATTTTTTGAGGCGTTCTACTCTTTTATTATAAACGAAACCGGGTTATGTGCAACGGCAATTAGTGCCCTTTTGCAGGATATTTATTATAGCTTTTGAAATCGCAATAATCAGTAATGCCGGGATTGCCTTTGCGGATCAGCACCGCCTAAACATCCCCGGCTTCTAATTGCTATATGCTACTATATGCTCTTGCTGGTCTGCTGACTGCATGCATTAAACAGCTCCGGCATGTCCAGCGGATGACACTGGCGCAGCCTTCCGGCTGTGTCTGCCGACACCGGTATGGTCACCGGACGGCGCGGGTGTAATATGCGGAGTGCAATGGGTTAATCCAGTCGATGCAGTGTTTGCAGTCCGCGAAGTCCATTTTTTCGATGCCGCAGAAGTCGTGGAGCATTTCGAAGACAAAGATTCGAAAGCGGTCGATATGCTTATGGCTGACGAAACCGTAAATGTGGATAAAGACGGAGTTGTTATGCAGGAAGTTCCCATTGCGAATACAGATTACTTTGCACTGTGAGCGAAACTTATCAAATTTCGATTTATCGTATTTTGTGCTTGAACTTTTTCATTTTTTCTGTATAATCAGTTATTGTACATATAAAAGTCTCAATCCAATTGTCAGACTATTTTTGCTGTGATACAATAAAGGCACATGAAAGGAAGAAATGGGAAAGAAAAACGCAGGTGAAAAGAAAGCCACATTTCTGAACAAACTCCGCAGTTTCAAAGGCTATAATGAAAAGGTGTCCGGCACCCCTTATGATGACGCTTTCCGAACGCTGCTAGTAAAGTGCCCTTCCCTCCTGATCCCAATGGTCAACGAAGCCTTTGGAACGCATTATATTGGAACTGAAAAAGTCGTTTTGTTCCAGAACGAGCATTTCGTCCATCAAATAAACGGCTCTCCCCGGAAGCGGATAACGGACAGCAGCTTTTCTATCAAAGCGGGCTCTCCGTGTATAGCTGTCTCTCCGACTGCAGAACCCGATGCTGAAGTTCCAAAGTACATCATGGAATGCCAGACGAACAGCGACGGTGCTTTCCTGATCCGGCTGTTTGAATATGCCATTGAAACCGGTTTGGAGAGCAGCACATTAACAAAGGGAAAGCTCGTGGTCACGATCCCCAAGCTTGCCGTCCTTTTCCTTAGGAAAACCTGCGCGACACCGGACAGTATGGAGATTCAGATCAAAGGTTACGGCAACACCGGCGTTTCCATCGGCGTCCCGGTCTTGATGATGTCCGATTACACGCTTGATGATTTATTTAGAAAAAAGCTGTATTTCCTCCTCCCCTTTTTCCTGTTCACAAGGGAGTCCATTCTGGATGAATGCGAGAAGGATGAAAAGAAGCTGGCCGTGCTGTTAGATGAATACAGGTCTCTGAGCGTAAGGCTGAACAATGCCGTAAATACGGGCGGGCTGTCTACCTACGATTTCTGCATCATCACCGACCTTTTGAAACTCATTTCAGACAACGTCGCCATAAAATATATCAACGTTAGGAAAGGAGTGAAAGCTGTCATGGGAGGAAATGTCATTGAAACCCCATCTTCTATCGCTTATGATGCCGGCATGAAGAAAGGCATGAAGAAAGGCGAAAAAATAGGCAAAAAAATAGGCAAAGAAATAGGCAAAGAAATAGGACTGCTGAAGGGAAAAAGAGAAGCTTATTACCAGATGATCCAGGATGGCGATATCAGCGTCGCACGGGCCGCCCAGAAACTGGGGCTTACCGAGCAAAAAGTCAGGGACAGCATGCTCCTTCATGGATTCAGCATTCCTGCAGCATCGGATTCATAAACCCCTTTTTTTACAAAAATGAATGCGCCAACAACACGCTCTTCTAAGCATTCAAACCGAAACCACACATATTAATATTGAACTCTTTGGAAATTCCATCTTCTTAAAAAAGCCGGGGATGCCTGTGCGGATCGATATCCGCCTGAGCATTCCCGGCTTCTAATTCATCTATGCTCTTGTTGTCTGCGAACTACAGGCATTTGACCGCTCCGGCATATCCGGCGGATGGCGCAGGCTCAGCCTTCTGGCTGTGTCTGTCGGCACGCACCGGCATTATCACCGGATGGCGAGGCCATAAATATGATTTCTGCATCATGACCGGCCTTTTTAAACTCGTATCAGACAACATCGCCATAAAAATATATTAAAGTCCCCTGTTACACACCATTTATGAAACGAGGAACCGTCCCCTGTTCAACTCCGCATGGGTTCTCACATCAGCCTGCGGAACATCGCTTCGTAGTCAGCGAGTGTTGCTTCTCTGGGGTTGCCGGGCGCACAGGCATCAGCGGCAGCAGACTCGCACAGGAAGGGCAGATCCTCTTCTTTCAGCTTCTCGAGCTTTGTAGGAATGCCGACGTCCACGGAGAGCTGGCGGACGGCATCAATGGCTGCTTTTCTGTAGGCAGCGGCGTCCATGCCGGTGGTGTCGATGCCGAAAGCCTCGGCGATCGCCTTGAATTTCTCCCCGGTGAAATCCTGATTGAATTCCATGACTATGGGAAGCATCATGGCGCAGGCAACGCCGTGCGGCGTGTCATAGACGGCGCCGAGGGTGTGCGCCATGGAATGCGCGATGCCGAGCCCGACGTTGGAATATGCCATCGCGGTCACATACTGGGCAAGCGCCATTCCTTCGCGGCCGTCCGGGTCATTTTCCACGGCAGCCCGCAGATTCTTCGCGATCAGCTTGATTGCCTCCAGATCCAGGCAGTCGGACAGCGCCCAAGCGGCCTTCGTCGTATAGCCCTCAATGGCATGTGTCAGGGCATCCATGCCGGTGGATGCAGTCAGGCCGCGGGGCATGGAAGCCATCATGTCGGGATCGACCACAGCGACATCCGGTATATCGTTAGGGTCAACACAGACAAATTTCCGTTTCTTCTCGACATCTGTAATGACGTAATTGATCGTGGATTCCGCGCCCGTCCCGCCGGTCGTGGGAACGGCAATGGTAAAGACTGTGCGGTTTCTGGTTGGCGCCACGCCCTCCAGAGAGCGGACGTCGTAATATTCCGGATTATTGACGATGATGCCGATCCCCTTGCCGGTATCCATGGAGGATCCGCCGCCGATCGTGATCATGAAATCCGCGCCGGAAGCCTTGTAGGCATCGACGCCCTTCTGCACGTTTTCGATAGTCGGATTCGGCTTGATGTTTGAGTAGATCTCATAGGCGATCCCGTTCTTCTCCAGAAGATCCGTGATCTTTGC
>DEPS01000066.1:9347-11225 GCA_002358875.1 Lachnospiraceae bacterium UBA3386
ACTGCCATATCTGAACTCCTTTCTGAAAAACAATCCTGCGGTGCTGGAATGGATCCCCTGTGCGAAAACGTGACTCACAGGGTGGGGGATGAATTCCGCACCACAGCACAATGAAGTAATGCCCGGGATAAAGAATTGCGATACCTATTATTTAGTATACCACAGAGTTACGTTTTCCGGCACCTGTTTATTACCAGTCTCTCCGGGTGCCCATATTCGTATGTCATCATAAGCTCAACTGTCCTAAGCATCCCCTTCTGCCTTTACATCATGTCGATCGGCCCGTCCCCCGCAGAAAAGATCAAAAATCCCGCTTATTATTCGCACCTTACAAACAATTTAGATTTGTTTTCAAAACATATAATTATCATAGCCCAATTGTCAGACTATTGCTTTCGTGATACAATAAAACATAAGAAAAAAAATAATTTTAAAGAAAACACCGGGCAAAATTTCTCCGGGATGATATATATTGTAACGCGGAGACTCCGAACAGCGTCTTTATCAGCAAAGATGTTTCTTTTCATCACAACCGTTCTCTTGCCTTATAGCGACTGCACGGGATCTTATTTTCATCACTTCGAAAGGAGGTGCTCTTTATGAAAACTGCAAAGAATCTGCTCAAAAAAGCAACTGCCTGCGGAATGGTGCTCATCTTGTTTGTCATGTTCCTGGCAGCTGCCAGTCCGCAGAGGGTGTATGCCAGCGACGATGACGACGACTTCACTCTTTCCAAGTACAAGGTGAAGGTCAAGCACGGTTATCTTGCCCTTAGAAGCAAAAAGGCCTTCAAGAGAAGCAATGAGATCGGCAAGCTCTATACGGGAGACAGGTTGATCCACTGCCCCACTGACTCGGAGAACAGCACCTACTGGTACGTCTACTCGCCCAAGCTCAATAAGCTGGGATATGTCAACAGAAATTACCTCAGATACTACAAGGAATACACCGGAGACATCGACTATTATGTCAAGGTGAAGAAAGGATACCTGGCTTTGCGGAACGCAAAGGCATATAAGCGCTCCAATGAGATCGGGAAAATGTATAATTACGAGGATGTGATAGTGCTCCACAAGAGCAGGAGCACCGACTACTGGACCGTCTATTCGCCGGATCTGGAGAAGGCCGGATTCACGAACAAGCACTATTTGCGAGAATGGTAGCTGGTTCATATAAATATCGGCATAAAACAAGCACCGCCCCTGGCTGGCTTCCAGCCCGGGGCGGTTTTTTTCTTATATTCACGGGGTCAGCAGCTTCGAATCTGAGGATTTCGGTACAGAGCTGGCAGCGGTATAACTGTTAACAGAATCAGAATGATCTGTCCCATTTTACACGGAAGGACTCAGAAAGATCTGTCCCATTTTACGCGGAAGGATTCAAAAAGTTCTCTCACGAAGATTCTTCCGTGCTTGTCGAGCTGGCTGCTGTAGACCTCATAATAACTTCCATCATCGAGGTTCATCTGAAGGACATATCCCTCTGCAAAAGGAAATGTCTCATCACCCGGATCAACCATCGGAGCCTGTGTATTGTAGAGCAGATGGGCGATGTTTTTTGTCATGTCGGGGAGGCCCTTTAATGGACGGAAGTTAAATTCCTCGCTTTCCCAGTAATAGGTCATTCCGGCAGGGGACAATCTTGTTTTTACCAGATATCCTGAATCATAGACCAGTAGATAATTTCCGTTGGGAGAAAAGCCTTCAGGAACATAGTCTCCCGCAATCTCCTCATCAAACTTCTTCAGGGCTTCCTCCTCCTTCTGCTTTTCCTGTTCTAATTTCTTCGCTGTATCTTCTTTCTTTGACGTGTCTTCTTTCTTCGATGTATCTTTTTTCTTTGACGTATCTTTTTTCTTTGATGTATCTTTTTCCTTTG
>DEPS01000066.1:11311-15295 GCA_002358875.1 Lachnospiraceae bacterium UBA3386
TTTTTCCTTTGACGTATCTTTTTCCTTTGATGTATCTTTTTTCTTTGATGTATCTTTTTTCTTTGAGGCATCTTTATCAGATTTCTCAGCCCCAGCCTGGTCTTTCTCTTCCCCGCTGTCTGCGACGGCTTCCTTTTTCTCTGATTCCGTCTGTAAAGACGCAGACGGATTCCCTGCGGTACTGTTTTTCGTCATCGCAAAGGTTAATGAACTGCATGTAAAGACCAGCACTGCTGCGCAGAGCAATGATCCCACCAATCTTTTTTTCATATTGTCTTTTCCTCCTTACTATCAGATGCAGGTTTCCTTTGAAGTCCGCATCCTGCCTCGACAATCCCGGCTTCCCTCGACAATGCAGTCGGCTCTGCCCGGTTTGTATGAATCCCGCACTGTTATGTACTGATCCAACAACGCCCTGATACCTGTTACCGTGATATCAGAATCAGAACATCAATCCCGCACCATCCGACTTCACCAAATGGATTATTTGTTATCAGTTTACCATAATTCACGATGACAGGCACTTTTTTTCACATCCCGATCCTGTCCAGGGCCGCCGCGATTTTCCTGAAATCCACGGTGCAGGCGCCGCCGCTCAGGCTGACGGGGATGGAACCGTCGAAGCCGTATTTTGTATAGATAGTTCCGTCGGGATCCCGGTCGTAGTCATAAACGGCGACCTGCCTGTTCTCCGGATCTACGATCCAGTATTCACGCACTCCGGCGTCATGGTATTTGTAGGACTTGAGGAGGATATCCTTGCTCCTTGTCGATGGCGAAAGAATCTCGATGATAAAAGGGGGTGCCCCTTTGGTATATCCGTCCGTCCCGATCATCGCGTAGTCGCAGATGACATAGATGTCGGGCTGAAAGATGTTTTTATCGTCCTGTGTGAGCCAGACGTCAGAAGGGGCGACAAATACAGTGCAGTCCCTGCCGCATTTCTCGATCTGATTGAAGAGCTGGTTGGAGAGGTTCATCAGGACGATCTGGTGCGCGGCTTTCGGGGAAGCCATATCGTAAATCACGCCGTCTATCAGTTCCGTGCGGATATCCCCCGGCAGGGCCTCCCTGTCCGCCGCAGTATATTCTCCCTGCTGTTTCTGCGGGAGCAGAGGATAGGTCCGTCGAACCCTTTTTCCTGAACCACCTTTGGCATTTTCCGATGCCCCGCCTGCACCCGCAAAAGCGGGAGATGCGCTATAGGCAGGCTGCGGCTCTGAGGCAAGAAAGTCCCTGTAGGGAGAAGTTGCCTGTACGGAGGTGGAATATTCGGTTGAAGCAGCTGCCCCGGGGGCGGATGAGGGGTCGGGAAACCCGGGACCTTCACCGCGCAAGCCCGGAGAAGGCGACAGTACCTTTTCCAAAGCGAGGATCGTGTCATATCGCGGCGATTTTGTCGCTCCGGACAGTATTTTCTGCACGGTGGGAAGGGGAAGGCCTGCCCGTCGTGCGATTTCCGCATACGTAATGCCCGTTTCCTTTTTCCGCTCCTGCATTTCCTGAATCGTCATGGTACCCATCCCCTTTTCAGAATTTCCCGCAAGAAATAATATTATAATATATGATATTTTTATATCATATATTACCATTTCTGTCAATGCTGTCTTTTTCTATACCCAAAACGCCGGTACCGTGGTTACAAATCACACTTATGTTTGTTGACCTGCAGGCTGTGCGCGGAGCGCATTTCTTAGCAGTTCGGTAAATCCTCTTTATGGGAAGCCCCGCATCCACAAGCCACGAAAGAGCGGTCTCGTAATCTTTTGATCTGGCCCCCCTTTTGATATGTCCAAAAAAGAATTTCCGATTCTCCTTCGCCAGCTGCGCAGGAATCGAATTCCAGACCATGCGCTCCCGGGGAATATCTTTCACGGGTTCTAAAACCGGCTTTTTGACCCTGACTTAACGTTATTGGGACGGTTCCCCGGTCCATTTTTTGGACTGAGAAACCGCCCCCTGTGCCACCCCGAGTCAGCTTTTGGAACTGAGGAACCGTCCCCTGTTCCACCCACCCCGAGTCAGCTTTTGGAACAGAGGAACCGTCCCCTGTTCCACCCCCTGTTCCACCCCGAGTCAGCTCTTGGAACTGAGGAACCGTCCCCTGTTCCACCCTGTTTCACTGGCGCAGCTTCAATTTCTTTTTCACTTTCGCGGCAATATCCGGCGGGACGAAGTCCATTTCCAGAACCTCGCGGACCATCTCTTTCAGCTCCCGGGGCATCGACTGTGCCTGGGCGTCCGGCAGGTCCAGAACCATATTCAGGATAAGCATTGCTTCTCCTTCCGGATCTCCCATTTCCGCCCCAAACGGGTCTTCTTCCATTCCAGGCG
The DNA here is from genome assembly GCA_002358875.1 of Lachnospiraceae bacterium UBA3386. GTDB lineage: Bacteria > Bacillota > Clostridia > Lachnospirales > Lachnospiraceae > CAG-791. The sequence goes on from DEPS01000066.1 coordinate 13,646, forward strand.
GCATGCTGCCCTGTATGCCATCCGGCATTCCTCCTGTGTGTCTTAGAAAGTCATCAAGAACATCATCGAGCACTTCCAGCTCACTCTCCAGGGACAATTTTGCGCCCAGGCCTTCCGCCAGGGGAGACAGGAAGGCAAAGGTCCTTTCATCCTCGGCAAGGATTCTGGCAGGCCTCCAGTTCATTGTAATCATCTGATCGAGGAGATGGTCCGCAATCATACCTGCCTCTTTTTCGAGATTCTGCACAAGGTGGGGCGGGAGTACGATATTCTTTTCCCTGTAAACGCCTATCAGAGTGAAAGTAAAGAAAGGGGCTCCGCCTTCCTTGTCCAATATCGGCGAAGACATCATAATGATTCTTGCTTCCAGAGTGTCTTTGGCCCGCTTTTTCCTGATTTGTGTCATTTTACCGGCATCCGGCGCAGGTACAGCCCAGGCCGGCTTTCTGCTCCCGATCTTCGGGAGATCCCGTGTTCCCGAGAGGACCCATTTGCCCTGTTCACAGGTCATGAGCGGGATCTGCGCGGTAAAAGGAGAGATTTCGGTGAATCCGAGCTCACATGGCTTTTTTCTTCCCATGGCGGCCGAAAGGGCGGTCGCCGCCTCCACCGCTTCCAGAATGAGCCGCTCCTCTTTTTCATTCTGCAAATGCCAGGGGAATCTGGCAGGGGAATATCGGACGAAATGCGGGAAGGCGTTTTTCCCGGAAAATCGTATTTTATTCCTGTCGGCGTAGGATCTCGCTGTCTCCAGCTCCTTCTCAAAGAGATATTCCTTATTGTCAAACACAAGCTGGAGGCAGTCCTGCATCATGATCCGTTCATTCTCCAGGTACCAGACGTCTCCCGGCTGCTCTGTGGCAATCTGAAAATAGCTGAACAAAGCATCCTCTCCGGGATAAACAGCGACCGCGCAGTGATCCCCCGCCTGCCCCATGATGACAACAGTCCCCTCCGTCCCGTCCGTAAAACGGATGGAGAAGGGCTCCTGCCCGGAAATCTTCTTCCAGAGCTTTGTCTTTTTGTATAGGAAGGCGGCTTCATAGAGCGCATCCGGAGGCGTGTAGTCATACGTGTCTTCCGGGCGTGAAAACATGGCGCCGCTCTCCATATCCGCTGCCGCTGCGAGGAGTTCATCCGGATCCTGTTCAGAGAGGTCAAAATAATTGCCGTCCCAATCATCGAAATCGGCCTCTTCCCCGGACTCATCATAGTCCGGATACTGCTCTACCCTTCCCTTTCGTGAAAGAACGCGGACCCCATCCCCGGTCTCGTTCAGGACATCTTCCACACGGATGGAAAAAATCCAGTCATCGCCAAAATCATACCAGAGTTCGAAGGTCTCTCCCTTTTTCAACTTCAGCGAGTACAGCTTTGTGCGGATCTCCTTTCCGCCGCCGTATGGCTGACCCTCATAACGGCGTCCCCGGATGCTGAATTCATACAAGTGGTCATAATCAAAATCCACCGATTTCAAGATTGAAATGCACAGATCCTCCAGAGTCAGGATGCCGGGAACCTCCAGCACCCGCTCTACTTTATTTCCGCCAAGATACATTCCTCTTTTGATTTTTACCTTCAGTTTATAGACCATGTGCTCTCCCTTTGCAGTTTCTTGTCCTGCATGTGCTGCAGCATTATACATATCGG
>DEPS01000141.1 GCA_002358875.1 Lachnospiraceae bacterium UBA3386
GCTTTGCTCAGTTCGGCTCCGACCTGGACGAGGACACCAAGGCGCGTCTGGCACAGGGCGAGCGCATCGTCGAGGTCTTAAAGCAGGGCAAGAACGCGCCGTGGGAGGTAGAGAACCAGGTTGCCATCCTGTACGCGACGATCAAGGGTATCCTCAAGGACGTCGAAGTCGCGGACATCGCTAAGTACCAGGAAGGCCTGAACCGGCGCCTCACCGAGGATCCCGACGGCATCGCCGTCATGAAGGCCATCCGTGAGACCGGCGCGCTCTCTCCGGAGAATGAAGCACTGCTCAAATCCGTGCTGGAAGGCTATACGAAGAGCTTTATCGACGCGAAGAATTAATTATAGCAGACGAAAAAGGAACGTTTTGCCGTTTGCTGTATAACGACGGAACCGCGCAGCGCGCGGTCCCGTAAAGGAGAATTACCAGTATGGCAGCTGCTAATATGAAAGCAGTCAAGCTGCGGATCAAGAGCGTGCAGAACACCATGCAGATCACCAAGGCCATGCAGCTGGTCGCCGCGTCAAAGCTCAGAAGAGCCAAGGACAAGGCGATGCAGTCCAAGCCCTATCTGCGGACCATGAAACGTACGCTCACCAAGATCGCCAACGAGAACACGGATTTTCAGTCTCCTTATACAAAACCGGGTAACAGCAGCAGGCGTCTTTTCATCGTCATCGGCGGTGACAGAGGCCTGGCGGGCGGATACAATGCCAACCTGTTCAAATTTGTGGAAAAAGAGGTGGAGGGATACGATTACGACGTCCTTCCCATCGGAAAAAAAGCAGTGGAGTATTTCCGCCGCAAGAACGTGGAGATTTTTACAGACTTGTATGCCGAAGTGGCCAAGGTCTCGATCTCGGAATGCTTCCGCATCGCCAAGACTATTTGCGAGGCCTATATGGAAGGAAAGTACGGGCACATATCCATGTGCTACACCAACTTTGTTTCCATGATGTCCCAGGTTCCCAAGTCCAGCGCGCTCCTTCCCCTTTCCGATTTTGAAAATCCGGATCTTGATGACACGCCCTCTGTGAAGAACATGATCCTGTACGAGCCCTCCGGCGAGGATGTCTTCAATGCGATCGTGCCCGAATATCTGGCGGGCATCCTGTACACCAGTATCAACGTCTCGGTCGCCAGCGAGCTGGCGGCGCGCCGCACGGCCATGGAGGCCGCGACGGACAACGCGAATGAAATGATCGAAAAGCTCAGTCTTTTCTATAACCGCGCGAGACAGGCCAGCATCACGCAGGAGATCACGGAGATCGTGGCAGGCGCAGAGGGATCATGACTTAGGTCCCGGGTCCTTTTCGCAGCTCAGACTTTATGTTTGATTTTTTGATATATTTTTAAACAGGAAGAAAACTCTGAGAAGCAGTCAATAAGGAAGTACATTTTCAGAAGTTCAATAAGGAAGTTCTAAATAGAAGTCCAATAAAGAAATTCAATATTAGAATTCAATATAGAAGTTCAGCAAAAGAGGAAATCAATGAGTGAAAAACATATCGGCAAGGTAATACAGGTCACCGGCCCCGTCCTTGACATCAGGTTTAAGGAGGGCGAGCTGCCTGCGCTGCTCAATGCCATCGAAATCAATGTTGATGGCCGCAGACTGATCGCCGAGGTGGCACAGCAGATCGGCGACGACGTCGTCCGCTGCATAGCAATGAGCTCCACCGACGGCCTGGTCCGCGGCATCGATGCAGTCGACACGCAGGGCCCGATCTCGGTTCCCGTCGGTGAGGAGTGCCTGGGACGCGTGTTCAATCTCCTGGGCGAGCCCGTTGACAACCGTCCCGCGCCGGAAACAAAGGAGCGCTGGGGGATCCATCGTCCCGCCCCCTCCTTTGAGGACCAGATCCCCGCGACGGAGATCCTGGAGACCGGCATCAAGGTCGTCGATCTGATCTGCCCCTACGCCAAGGGCGGCAAGATCGGTCTGTTCGGCGGCGCCGGCGTCGGCAAGACGGTCCTTATCATGGAACTGATCCACAACATCGCGACCGCCCACGGCGGTATCTCCGTATTCACGGGCGTCGGTGAGCGCACCCGTGAGGGCAACGACCTCTACGGTGAAATGAGGGAGAGCGGCGTTATCGACAAGACAGCTCTTGTCTACGGCCAGATGAACGAGCCCCCGGGAGCCCGTATGCGTGTCGGCCTCTCCGGACTTACCATGGCGGAGTATTTCCGCGATGTCAAAAACCAGGACGTTCTTCTGTTCATCGACAACATCTTCCGCTTCACCCAGGCGGGTTCCGAAGTTTCCGCGCTTTTGGGCCGCATGCCCTCCGCCGTCGGCTACCAGCCCACGCTGGCCACCGACATGGGCGCCCTGCAGGAGCGCATCACCTCCACCAGGAAGGGTTCCATCACCTCCGTTCAGGCGGTCTACGTCCCTGCGGACGACCTGACCGACCCGGCGCCGGCGACGACCTTCACCCATCTGGACGCCACCACTGTTCTTGCCCGTGAGATCGCTTCCATGGGCATCTATCCCGCGGTCGACCCGCTGGATTCCACCAGCCGTATCCTCTCCCCCGAAGTCGTCGGTGAAGAGCACTACGCTGTGGCCAGGGGCGTGCAGCAGATCCTGCAGAGGTACAGAGAGCTCCAGGACATCATCGCCATCATGGGTATGGATGAGCTCTCCGACGAGGACAAGCAGGCCGTTTTCCGCGCCAGGAAGATCCAGAACTACCTGTCCCAGAGCTTCTCCGTCGCGGAGCAGTTCACCGGCATACCCGGAAAATATGTCCCTCTCAAAGAGACGCTCCGCGGCTTCCGCATGATCCTGGACGGCGAGTGCGACGACCTTCCCGAGAGCGCGTTCCTGTTTGTCGGTTCCATCGACGAGGCGTTTGAGAAGGCGAAAAAATCTTAAAGGAGGTGTAATCTCATGGCAAACACCTTCCATTTACAGATCGTCACCGTAGACGGCCTCGCCTTTGACGGGAATGTCCAGCGCGTGACGCTCCGCACAGTACACGGCGACATCGCGATCCTCGCCAGACATATCAACTACTGCACGGCGGTCGGCATGGGCACCGCCCGCGTCCTCTGTGAGGACGGGACCGAGCGCACCGCTGCCTGTATCGGCGGCATGATCTCCATGATGGAGAACGAGTGCCGTCTCCTTCCCACTACCTGGGAGTGGAGCGACGAGATCGACCTTCAGCGAGCCGAGTCCGCGAAAGCGCGCGCGGAAGCAGCCCTCCAGAAAGGCGGCCTTTCCGACGAGGCACAGATCCTGATCGAGGCCAAGCTCATGCGCGCCCTCGTCCGCATCGGCAGCGCGAAGATGTAAGCAGAAAAGTTTTTCAGGACAGTGTGATATATAATAGTGTCTAAAACAAAAGGCAGGGTACAAAAGGTGCCCTGCTTTTTCAGTTGGCTTATCATTACACCAGACTTGCTTTCATAGTGGAAATCACTTGGACTATTTCCGGTCATACGTATGCTACATTATATGAAGAAAGCTGTTCAGCAGAACAGATAAAGGACGGAATATACTAAAAAGAGGACGGTACAAACAGGAAATCTGCCGGCAGATCTTTTTTTAATGCCTTTTACCGAAAGAGCATTCGGAAAAGGTAAGATCTGCCGGCAGATTTCCATTTTTACAGAAGCCTGAGCAAATGTTCTGCAGGACCGACGAACCTGTCCGACTAAGTGCGTCGGAGCTTCTGATGTTCACGCCCTATCGAGGACATGTACAGCCATTCTGATACAGGGATCGGATGGCGCGCAATACGATTGTTGACATCAGGCAGAGGGGGTGTTATTCTTAAGCAGGTATTCATTAGCACTCAAAAGGTGCGAGTGCTAACATGTTTCAGGCTGCCTTTGCGCTTTTGCGCTGCGGCAGGGGGTATGCAAATGAAATTAACAGACCGTAAAATGAAAATCCTGAAGGCGGTGGTCCGCAATTATCTGGAGACGGGCGAGCCGGTCGGGAGCAGGACCATCTCCAAGCTCATGGACTTAAAGCTTTCGAGCGCGACCATACGCAATGAAATGTCGGACCTGGAGGAGCTGGGGCTGATCACGCAGCCGCATACTTCGGCAGGGCGGATCCCGACGGACGCGGGATACCGGCTGTATGTGGACGATATGCTCAGCAGTGAGAAAAAAGCTCTACAGGAGGAGAGGGCGGAGCTTCAGGAGTGGAAGGACATACTGCTGGAAAAGCAGGACAGGCTGGAGACCATGTTGCAGAGCGTGGCCAAGACCCTGGCTTCCACTACCAACTATGCATCCATGATCTCGTCCCCGACGACAAGGAGCAGCAAGATAAAGTTTATACAGCTCTCCCAGGTGGATCCCAAAAATGTCCTGGCTGTCATCGTGATCGAGGGCAACCTCATACGCAACAAGGTCATTCCGGTCGAGGAGGAGCTCTCCGCGGAGAATATGCTCCGTCTCAACATGCTTTTGAACACCAACCTCTGCGGCCTGGCAGTGGAGGAGATCACCCTGGGGCTCATCGAGGGGATCAAGCGCAATGCCGGGATCCACACCGCGATCATAAGCGATGTCATCGACGCGGCGGCGGAGATCGTCCGCAGCGAGGAGGAGCTCAAGATCTATACCAGCGGGGCCAACAATATCTTCCGGTATCCGGAGCTCGCCGACCATCAGCGCGCCAGCGAGATCATCAGCGATTTTGAAGAAAAACAGGCGCTGGGGAGCATTGTGCAGGAGACTCTGGCGGGAGGAAGAGGCAGCGGCATCCAGGTGTATATCGGAGATGAGATGCCTGTGGCGCGCATGCGTGACTGCAGCGTCGTGACCGCGACCTATGAGCTGGGTGAAGGAATGAAGGGGACGATCGGTATCATCGGACCCAAGCGCATGGACTACGACAAGGTGGTCGGCGTCATGAAAGCGATCATGGACCAGCTCGACGGCCTGTACAGTCCTGCGGGAAAAGGAAAGAAAAATGCGGCGCTGCCGGCCGGAGAGGATGCAGAGCAGGCTTTTACCGCAAGAGCCGGCCAGCCCTTTACAATACCGGATATTCGGATTCCAAAGATTAAAAGGATTGAGATCAAGGATCTTTGACGGCAGAGCTTATCTATCGGCATGAATCTTCAGCATTGATTATTCGGAAAAGACAGACAGCGCAGGGAAAATCATTATCCCTGCGCTGTAGTATTTATTGCGTCATTCATTGACAGAAGGTAGATGCAGTACTGGTTCATGCTGATTCCTTCTTTCTTTGCATGAAGAGACAAAGATTTGTGAAGGCTTCGGGGCATCCGCAGCTTAAACTGTCCTGAATATTGGGACAGGTCATCATTTGGAGAAGGCTCTGCAATGGGAAGCCCTTCTTCAAGAGCGGCAGCCAGCCATGCTCTTTTTGCGTCTTCGGCATTTGCGATGATGCCTTCCATTGTATCGGAGCAGGTTATACAGCCGGGGAGATCTGGATAACGGGCACCGAAACCACCCTCCTCAACATCAGGAACAATTTCAAGACGATAAGGAAGATTCATATAATAATCAAGATTTTTATCCATTTCTTTCCTCCTCCTGTTCTTCTTTTTCTATAGCTTCTTTGACCAGAACAATATAAATCTTTTTTAGTGGTTCATGCTGAGGAATGGTAACAGGATTTCTTCCCGGTTTGCGGAAGGTTTTGTGGCTGCTTCCGCCGGAGGGACTGCTCATGATATACCCGTACGCTTCCATTACTTTGCGGATTTCATCAAAGCGCATGTTTTTATCTAATGACCTGATGCGTTGGAGTAATTTATCAAATGTGGACATTTTATACCTCTGAATATGATAATTGACATCATATATGGCGTCAACTGCATTTGGGATTATTTGCTGTCAGAACAGAATTTTACAAAACGGATAATATACGAAAAGTAGTATTATAAATAATAAGAAT
>DEPS01000118.1 GCA_002358875.1 Lachnospiraceae bacterium UBA3386
CCCCACAAATAACAATCTTATAAACCCAGCAGTTTCCTAAGCTCCGCCGTTTCCTGCTCAACCTGTCTGTTGATCCGTTCGATCTCCGCGAGAATCTCTTCCGTCGGAGGGTATTCCACGGCCTTATAGACCGTTTTCTTGTATTTGTTGATGCTCAGGTCGTAGTCGTTTTCGACAATTTCGTTTTTAGGAACCAGAAAGCTTTGTTCGGTGCGCTCTCTGGATGCCTCGGCTTCAAGGTTGTGGTATCTTTTGATGATGTCGGGAATGTCATTTTCGGCAATCTCGCTGCGTTTGTCGTCGAGGCTGTATCCGTCAGCTTTCATGTCATAGAACCACACCTGGTCTGTCCCACCGGCGTTCGTCTTCGTAAAGACAAGTACGGCAGTGGATACCCCTGCATAAGGCTTGAATACGCCGGAGGGCATGGAGATGACGGCGTGAAGCTGGTGATTCTCTATCAGTTCCTGGCGGAGAGATTTATGCGCCTTGGAGGAACCAAAGAGCACTCCGTCCGGGACGATGCAGGCGCAGCGGCCCCCTGTCCTGAGCATACGGATAAAAAGGGCGACGAACAGCAGCTCCGTCTTTTTTGTTTTTACTACATTAGTTAGGTTTCCATGGATCGACTCGGCGTCAATCGTGCCTTTAAAGGGAGGATTTGCGAGAATCACGTCGAATTTGCCGATGATATCGTTCGCCTTTGAGACGCTGTCCTTATACTGGATGTCCGGGTGTGTGATGGAATGGAGCATCAAGTTCATCGCGGAGATGCGCAGCATGGTCGGATCTGTGTCAAAGCCGGTGTAGGCCTCTCCGTAGAAGCGGTTCCACTGTTCATCCGTCATGGTATCTTCGTATTTCTGGCGGATGAAGGAACTGGAAGAGACGAGGAAGCCGGCTGTGCCGCAGGCCGGATCGCAGATCAGGTCGTCCGGCGTAGGCTCAATGATGGAAACCATCATCTCGCGGATATGCTTGGGAGTCCGGAACTGCCCGTTCTGACCCGCTGTCGACAGCTTACTCAGCATATATTCATAGAGATCTCCCTGCATGTCGTACCCTTCGAGGTCATTTGCATAGAGATCTTCGAGACCCGTGATGATTTTCTGAAGCACCTGCGGGGTCGGTATAAGGAAGATGGCATCCTTCATCTGCTTAGAAAAAGCCGTCGCATCTTCCGAACCAGCATTCCGGGAGGAATCCCTTTTGATAAGTGTCCCGTCTTCCGAAAAATCCGGGAGCTTTCCGCCGTCCATTTCCTTGATCGCCGGGAACACGTATTTCTGGATGGTGTTGAAAATGACCTGTGCGTCCTTGTCCTTGAAATGGCTCCAGCGCATGGACTGCCCGATGACCGATTCAGGGAAAATGCGGTCGCCCTTCACGCCGGTCGCCACTTCCAGCAGCTCGAATTCTATTTCTTTTTCATCCAGAGACCGGATGAAAATCAGATATGTCAGCTGTTCAATGACTGTCAGCGGATTTGTCAGACCTCCCGCCCAGATGTCTGTCCAGATCTTGTCGATTTTGTTTTTAATTGCCCCTGTAATCAATGCTGCCCACCTCTCTGAAAATCCGTAACAACGATAAATCGAATCAAAATACACCCTTTACTAAGTGCAGTCGGTTATTACTGTATTATAGCACCCTGCGGCTGTTTTGGAAAATTCAACTGGATTGTTACAGATACTTCACGCCGCTTTCCTGAGCACGATGATCTTCCCTGCTGAAGGCGCAGAAAAAAGTGATGCGATGGACCAGGAGACGGAATCTGGCATTTCTGAGAAAATAATGTCTGATTTTGTATTTTCCCTTTTCCCTTTATCTTCCCGGCAGCTTTCCTCACTTTTGGAAAAAACGCAGGCTGGCGTTTTCCCGTCGGAATCGCTTTCAGAAAAGCTGTTTCGGATAATGGTCTCCATGGCCATGGTTCCTGCTGCCGCTATTGTTCCCACAAGGAATACTTCAAGGCTCCCGTTCAGGAACCACATCACGGCATAGAACAGGAAAACAGCAAAGCCTGCGGGGTGGCGCAGGATGAAGCATGCTGTCATGCCTCTGTCAGTACGGGAATCGGGGCTCATTGACTGTGGGCTTTTCTTCATTTTGCTGTTATCCTTTTTGCTGCTCCTCGTTCCGCAATTTTTCATTCCATCTTTGTCTGCTCTTGATCTTGTTCTATTCATTTTTTTATCCTCCAGATGAAAAGATATGACTTATTGTTCATTGCAGGATCATTTTTGCAAAAGAAATGTCCGCCTGCGCGGACATTTGAAAAGAATATTCATAAAAATTTTTCGCCTGATATGCAAAAAAAAACGCCCGACACTCTCTGAAAGAAGAAGCGTCGGGCGCGGTGTTTTTTCGATATGAAGTTAAAGTGTCCTAAAAACCGTCTCTCTTTTATTGGTATCCCTCATACCCTGCGCTTTCTCGCGATCTCAATCACGCTCGATGCAGATCCTTTTTTCTTTACGAAGTCAGCGAGATAGGGGATGCAGAACATGATTTTCCCGTGTTCCGGAGCGGCAAGAATCCCGTAATCTATCA
>DEPS01000166.1 GCA_002358875.1 Lachnospiraceae bacterium UBA3386
TCAAACGGCGCGAGCCTTGCCCCGCAGGAAATCAGGATACTTTTCGCAGTTTTGCCCGCAGCTAATTTAAAGCGCTTATATTGGCGGACTGCGAAGTGCTCCGGCTCCTCAGCCTCCAGTTCTTCGAAGAGCAGATCAACTGCATTCTTAAAGGTTTCGTCCTCTTCACGGGTCTCTGAAGCATTGATAAACTCCAGCAGCGTTGAGAAGTTCTGTTCCTCCTCCGGTGCCTCATACCAGATGTAACCGATCAGGGCGCAGTAGAGCAGTCGCTCCGCTTTGGTCCAAAAATCTTCGGAGGACTTTTCTCCCTCTCCTTTTGTATTGACCATGATCGTGTTTACCAGCTTCAGGATGTCTTTCTCAGAACGGATGTATTGGAAGGGATTGTAGCGCATGCTTTTGCGGAAATTTATGGTGTTCAGGGTTTTGATGACGTAGCCTCCGCGCCTTACCAGGAGGGTTCCCACTTCATCGAGGACCGTACCCTTTGGATCTGTAACCACGAATGAGACCGGGTAGGTTGCGCTTTCACACTGCATCAGATTCGGCTTGACATACCCTCTTGTTTTGCCGGAACCGGATCCGCCAATGACGATGACATTCTTGTTCCTGGCGTATTTGGGATTCTTCGGGCGGGAGCTCATGGTCAGCCGTTCAGTCTTAGTCAGCAGGATGTTGTTCTCAAATACCGGATCAATGAAAGGCGCAATGTCCTTTGGAGTTCCCCATCTGGCTGAGCCATATTCCTCTCCCTGGCGGAACTTTTTCGCGTTATTCTTCCTGTAAAGGAGAAACGCATAGAGTACAGCCGCGCCTGCAAGACCTGTAGCCATGTCGGTCGGATGCAGGCTCGGAAGTGGACTCCTGAAAGCGTACTGGAAATTCATCAGTAGAGTGATGGTCTTCTCGACCGCCGTATTGCCCCGGCAGTGCCGATAAAGCCAGGAGCCCTTTTCAACAAAATAAAAAAAGAGGACATAGGGTAGTGTCCTCAGGATCATTACGCCCATGTCCTCTTTGATTCTTTCCCTGGCCGCTTCTCTGAACCGGCCAAAAATTTTTTTTAATATATTTGCTCGATCATTGAGAGGCCTGCTTTCATCCGACCTCTTATTATTCCCTTTTCTTTTCATCTTTTCCTTCACTTGGGTATTGTTCACTATACAACATCCTCCGCATTTCTTAACGCAACAGCCCCCTTTCATTATGGATGGCACCAGTTCGGCAATAACAGGAGTTTTTCCTAAAATGATTTTTCCTCCAGTCCCGTAAAAAACCGAATCAGTTCCGGTGTAGTGAGGATATGGACAGGCTTTAATTGATTTTCGGAAATCCCTGTTTTATACATTTTAATTTCCCGGTATAACTGGAATGACTGACTTTGAAGGAAAACAAGCTTTGGCATTCCCAGAATATTATCGCCAAAGTAATCCGAATAAGAATTGCTGGCTCTCTTCAGCTCCTGCTGTAAAATCTCTATGCATTCATCATGTCGCTCGTGGGGCACCGGCTCATCAGGTTCCAGTAAAATGGCGTATCGCACCGGTGTAACATCCCGGTCAGGATACATACAATAGTCAATGATGTTGATGCCTGTTCTGCGCTCAAACCCTTTAATTGCAGAAAAAAGGTGATCTTCTGTAAAGTGCTCACCTACAATGGAAATGACATTCTTTGTCCTGTATTGGAAAGTAATCATGGGTGACTCATTGTAAAAACCTGTGACGCGAACGACATCACCCATTCTGTATCGATAGAGGCCTGATTGATTGGTAATCACCAGTTCGTAATCTCTTCCTTCCTGGACTTCGTCCATGAGGAGTGTTGCAGGCTCTGAATTTTCATCCTTTCCTGCCTGGTCGTCAATCGGGATGAATTCAAAGAAACAGGTATCCGGCGTCATCACATAGTACTGATCATGCGGATGCCTGGCTACCGCGAATGTGCCTTCAGAGGATGAGTATGCCGTGGTGTAATAGGGAATAGAACGTCCTGTATACTTCTGTAACTTACGTGCATAGGAGCTGAAGTTGCCGGCCCAGATCATGGCGACAGAGGATAAATTTGGCCAGATTCGCCTGAGAATAGCGTGATCAAAGCCTTTGGAAAACTCTCTTTCAAGCTCATCAGCTCTCTCCGGATTGGGCTTTAGCCGAGCCTGAAGTGCATCCCGCATTGATTGGGGAATCTGGAGCGCAGGATCAATCTGACCTTTTCGGATATCTTCCACCAGATGAGGCCATTCAGCCAGTAAATAATTCACCAGATCTAAAAGAATTGGAATATAGGGGCCGGTGATAATGGTTACGTTTCGTTCCGACAGGGCATAAAAAGCATGAAGATACTTGGGGTTCGTCATATCTTCGGAGCACATAACCTCCTTTGGCGTTGTCCGAAGGTATTGAAGAATGTCCAATACATCCTGATTGATGCAGGATGCAGAAATACATCCTGTCTGAGATCCGTCGGGCAGATTCTTTTTGAAAACATTCAAAAGTGTCAGGGAGAAACCGGCCGGTTCATCATGGAGCTTTGTATTCTGGTAATATTCTGAGATGACAGCTTTGGTGATAGAACTGGCGTAGTCTACAAAGGTTTGGATTCCACGATCACTCACGGGAAGATACTTCGATGCTCCGGTTGTTCCCCCGGTGATGGCATAATACGACACGGGATAGGATGTGAGCAGGTTTTTTTCGCCCTTCTCCATCATCCGCTGAATAGTGGTTTCGTAGTCATCATACGAGGACAGCGGGACCATTTTTCGATAGCAGTCCGGATCCGTAATTCTGGCGAAGCCGTACTTCTTTCCGAACTCGGTATCCTGATTATCCTTCACAATACGCATCAGAAGAGACTGATTGACATTTACCGCATCCTCACTGGCCTGATCCAGCCTGTGAAGAATTCTGAAGGATTTCACTTTCAGCTCTTTTGTCAGTTGTGCATTGATTCTCGTTCTTTCATCCATTCGTTCACGACCTTCCTATTATTCATTCGCCGACTTCAATCAGAAGATTGTTAAACTGCATAGTATTAACATATTCCATCTTGCGGGCCAGACTCTTCACAGCACGAATGCCGATGTGCTCTTCAGGACTGGAACACTCGAACAGGGATACATATTTCGTCGGATCAAACGGTACACAATCATCCCTGAAACGAAGAAGCCATCCGTCTTTCAAATGCTGCATTTTGATATCAATGCTGTGGGCCTTATTATCAGTAAAACCATATTGCAAGATGTTATTACCCATCTCCTCCACTACAAGCTGTAGAATCAAGGATATCCGGGAAGAGGCACCTTCCGCTTTGCAGATCCGCCCGACTTCTGTGGATATTTTTACGATTTCATCAGGACTTCTGCAGGACCAAGCCCATAAGGAGAGAACACCGGAACTGAAATCCTCAGGCAGCCGCATCATGGCCTCGAGAAGGTCTTTATTTTCTGCGCGGGTCAGATTCCAGAGTATGATAAAGAGCAATGACAGCGCCTGGCCTGTCAAAAATGAAAACCATACGCCGTGGATGCCCCAGAATCTACTCAATACGAATGCGGACAGCGCAATAAAGCCGAAATTGTTGAGAATTACATAGGGATAAGCAATGTTCAACAGATGCATGGACTGATAATAGGTCCTCCATATGACATTGAAGGAATACAAAATGATCGACATGCTGTAAATCCTGAATCCGGTGATAGCAAACTGAAGTGCTTCCTGATTGGAATGAAGAAAAAGCCGCATGAAAACCGGTGAGATCATAAACATGATGATACTTAAAGCGGCATTCAGCACGAAAGCGGTTTTCATGGCTGTCCTGAGCATTTCTCTGATGGACTGCGCATCCTTTTCTCCGACGAACAGACTGTTCATTACATAAATGCTGTCTCCGATGCTGCTGCCCAGCATTATACAGATCAACGAAGCGGAATAAATTGCTGAAAAAGCGGATACCGCGTTCGCGCCTCCTGTGATCAACAGTATATGGTTCATGCAGAAATTCAAAGCACTTCGACAGAACTGCTGCAAGGCATCAGGCAAGCCATAGGAAAACAAAGACATTACCGTCTGAAGCTTTGGCTGGGCCTCACTCAGGGAGAACCTGAACATGGTGTCCTTTTTCCTGAAGTGCAGCAGAAGGATTATTGCTCCGATACAGTAGCTTATGGCCGTACAGAGCGCCATAAACAGCAATCCCTTATGCAGAACCACTCCAACCAGCACGTCCAAAATAACATTGATGCCAGTCATAATACTTACAGCTCTGATCACCCGGCTTCTGTCACCGTCGATTTGCAAGATCGGTGTAAGAGCACGGCTCAACAAAAGGGCAGGAACGCACAGCGCGTAGCCGCGAATGTAATCGGCGGTCTCTCTCTCCAGTCCATTTCGGGCTCCTGAGAGGACAGCAAGCCTGTCTGCGTTCCCAAAGCAGATCAGAAGCACACTGACGCTGGTAATCATTGAAACCAAAATACATTGGGAAAAAATACGATTTGAAGTTTTCGTATCTCCTCTGGCAACGGCTCTTCCGCATAATGCGGAAATGCCAGCGAAAAAAAAGGTGGATATACCGGAAATTACGGTCGCAATCGGTAGAGCAAAGCCATATGAAGCCATGGCTTCAGAGCCCAGGCATCCGCCGATGATGGCACCGTCCACAAAAACGCCCAGTTCCATGATCAGCATAGAGAAGAACTGGACAACCGTCGTATTGAAAAACATCTTGTTGATCAGTCTGTTGTTCAATTTCCCATGCCTCCGCTTTAATCATTCCAAAGATTCTAAACCGCTCGAAGGCCAATCAGCATTTCCGTTCAGATTTTCTATTCTGAACAAAATCGTGATTATCTTCAAAGTTTGTACATACAGTATATCACAATTGCAGGTATATCACATGACTGATCAGCAGCTGTTGGTCCGTATGGATTCTGAAGCAGCGTTTCACTGATTCAGGAATACCTTATTCCTGCAGTTGTCGGCTCCGGCCTCAAAACATCATTGCATTTTCAGAACGCTTACACGCATTACAGCTGACTGCGGTCTTATATCAGGTTCCTGTCTTCGTTTATAAGGACGGTTCATGTGCCTTTTCGTGTGTTCTCTCACGCTCTCTGTGTTTTGCCTTGCGCTGCTGCGCAATGACATTCTGCAGCTTTTTCCGGATGGAAGGCCTTGCCTTCCGGTTCAGAGTGACCCCTGTATATTCCCGAAACGCCGCCTGCATGACACTGACATCTCTTGCTTTGAAAAAGACCAGATAGCGTGGCGGGTCATGTGACTTATCCTTCATAAGGCTGAACTGCATACTGTATTTGCGGGCAATTTTCTCAAAGGACTTGATATTTTCATCAGAGATTTCAATGTTGGACAGTTCGCTTCCTTCTTTCATCATTTTCCTCAGGGAAGTCTTCCCGGTCTGTGAAACCTGCTTCTGTTTCTCAGATGTTCCCTTGCCATCCCTGCCGTTTGATCCCCTGGTCGAAGTCTGGCGCAGGAACATTTTCATGGCATCTTTCAAGACCACTGCGGTCACTTTCGTTCCGCGTATGATCAGTGAAACGGTCTTTTCATTCATTTCTTCCTGCATCTGTCATCCTCCCGTCCATACTGGTAGTAATCATACCGAGATAAAACATCCTTACATGGAGCTTTTGAAGGAAGGGCATCTTTCGCCGTCCAAGCATCCTGTTTCGCATGGGCTTGGCGGGTCCTCTTCCCACCAATCAGGTTCCTCTTTCTCCCGGGC
>DEPS01000121.1:0-10044 GCA_002358875.1 Lachnospiraceae bacterium UBA3386
GAGATACAGCTCATCTTCCGTCCGCTTCTTCATCTCAGTCTTTGCCGAATCCAGTGAATCCAGTTTCATGCAGGCAAAGCAGTTCACAGCGGGAACCGCCAAATACTCAAACACATCAGCGGCGTCATTGGTGATAAATGGGCGCAGAATCAGCCTCTCAGTCACGAGCGTTCTCGAAAGGATGCCGCCCAGTGCGGCCTTCAGCTTTTCGTACCGTTCCCTCTTCTCTGTCTTCATAAAGTGGACGCTGCGCTCCTGCTCCGGGCAGTTATCATAGTCCAGCTTTTGGTCCCCAAACTGCTCACTGGTCAGGTCAAACAGACAGTCACCGACCACGTTGAAGCAGTGGTAGTTTCCATCGCCCAGCGGCACGCCGCAGACCTTCCCGCCGAAGATATCTTGTACGAGAAAAGCTGTGATAGAGCACTGACCGAGCGTCCTGTTCTCCGGTGTCCATTCAGATCTCATCCTTGGAGCACAGGTATTGGCGCACCAGATCCCGGAAAGCAGGTCGTAATAGTTGCGGGGTGTCAACCCGTGGGAATCAGTTATGGTTGCCGTTTGCCAGCCATAGAAACTATATTTCATCGTTCCTACTCTCCTTTATACCTGCTGATCCCGCCGATGCTCTTTGCCGTGTACCCCATGCTCCTCAGTATCCTCGCTGCCCGCTTGCTGCGTGTTCCGCGCAGACAGTAGAGGAACAGGGGCTTGTCTTTCGGGAGCGTTGTCTGTTTGATGGTTGAGAGGGGCTCGTTTACAGCATTGGGGATGTGTCCAGAAGCATACTCATCCGCTTCCCTGACATCGACCAGGATGGAGCCAGAGGTAGCGCGGTACTCCTCCAAGCCTCTATTGATATTTCCGAACAGGATCATAGCCCCGCTCCCTCCAGCAGATCATACAGCGCATCCTGAGAAAGCACGCCGCGCTTCATATCAGGCGGCAGTTCGCCCCGTTCATCCGCTTCATAGTCCTCTTTCCACTGGCCGGAGGTGTAGTAGGCATCCAGGAGCTGGAGCTTCACCGGGTCACGGGAGGTTGCGGCTTCGTCGAACAGCCTCTCATATTTCTCCACACGTTCGATTCGATCCAGATGATAGAACCGCTTATAAGTCTTCCCGTCCCGCTCAACGGTTTCATTCCACATGTCTGCCGGACGCACCCACAGACCACCTTCACCGTAGAGGGCACGATAGACCACCATTGTCTCTTCCGTTTCCGAGTGCCTTGCAATCCCAATCACCTCATACGCATTGCCTTTGAAGTGGCGGTAGCGTCCAGGCTGAATGGTCTGCACAGCTTCCTTATATTCCATCGCTCTTGCACCTCATAATTTCTCAATGTACATTATATGCGAATAACAGAAGAAAAGCAAGGCAGGAAAAGCCCTCTATATGCCTCAATCACCACTCTCCTTGATCTGTCCCGCCATCCACAAAATGAACTCTTCCAGCGTCGGCTCGTCCCCCGCATACTCAAACCCTGCCCACTTTGCCTGGACCGCCGGGTCTGTATTCTGTCTCCCTGCATCCATGGCTTCCTTCATGTCCCTCCGCACCTCTTCTTCGGTGACGTGGTTATCACGGGCAATCTGCCGGATAATGCCCGCCGCCCGCTTCAGTTCTCTCTTCGTGTACATTCCTCTGTCTCCTTTGTCAGTGTGTCTACCAACGGAAAAAGGTATACCCTATGGGGATAAGTCTTTCTGTTAGCAATACTTATTATACGCAGGGATACAGTCGAAATATGCCGAATCCTGTCAAAAAAATAAAAAATATCCCCACGCCCTGAATCAAGGCGCAGGGATCGGTTCAACGTTCATCAATCATTACTTCCAAGACCCGTAGCAGCCGCCGTTGCTCATCAACCGGGAGAGCCTGCAGCTTCCGGGAGACAAGGCCGCTCTCTTGGCTCGTCGTCACATCCAAGACGTCGGAGAGAAGCTGATTGGCATCACATTGCAGTGCATTGGCTATGGCGACGAAGGTGTTCAGTTTCGGCGTTTTGAATCCGCATTCGACATTACTGATATACTTGGTAGACAGATCCACCATTTGTGCAAGCTCCGCCTGAGTGAGCCCGCGGGACTTCCGCACTTCCTGAATCCGTCTGCCCACTTTCTGAGCATCCACACAAATCCCCCTTATAGTCAGTAATCTGGCTATTAGAAAGTATACTTTCCGGGGGACGTGGATTAAATCCACCCATAGACAGCAGTATTTCTCAAAGAAATACTCAGGGCAAAAAAACAGCTCCCCGCCATCAGCAGGGAGCAACTACATTTTTCAAGTCCTAATCGCTCTCAACGTTTCACCAATATCCCCGTCGATGCAGACGCTCCGTTCCTCTATTTCTCCGGGACAGAACGCCTCTCCATAATTGATACAGGCATAGACGGCTTTGTCGTTCGCCAGAGTCATCTGCCAGAATGGGTACTTTATGATGACCGGCGTGTTGTACCCGACACCCAGTTCCAGAAACAGTATTCTTCCGCTATGAGTGCGTAGAAAAGCATCATACCTCTCTGCTGCACGGTGCCAGCCATCGTCTTCAACAAAGGCATTGTCGGAGCGAAGGTTCATGGTCATAGGCTTGCTGCAGCGCGGGCACTTTGGAATCAGTTCGCTTGGAACTGCCATTTTCAACGTGCCCCCTTCAGTAACAGCCAGCACATTATCTGGTCCAATCGTCCAGCCCTGCGCTTCGACCATTTTTCGGATGATCTCTTCGTTTTCATAGGTGCTTTGATGGCAGGGCTCACTGCACTGGAACAGGCCGTAATCTCCCTGCGTATAGAAAAGCCGGTCTTTATCGAATCCTGCTTTCTGGAAGCAGTGGTCAACATTCGTTGTCAGCACGAAATAATCCTTATCCTTCACCAACGCCAGCAGAGCCTCATATACAGGGTTCGGCGCGTCCATATATCGGTTGACCCATATATACCGACTCCAATAAGCCCAGAATTCTTCTGGGGACGCATAGGGATAAAAGCCGCCTGAATACATATCCTCAAAATGATACTTCGCCGCGAAGTCAAAGAAATATTTCTCAAACCGTTCCCCACTGTAGACGAAGCCAGCAGAGGTGGAAAGTCCGGCACCTGCGCCTATGACAACTGCGTCCGCTTCATCAAGCGCCTGATTCAGCTTCTTGATATTATCCGAGTAATCCCCGGTAGATTTCGTAATCTTCGTCCTTGAAAACATTGAATATCACCTCGATGTCGCTATGTGTTTCTGCTTTGAATTCCCGCACTGTCTGTACGGCAATCTCAGCCGCCCGCTTCTGTGGGAAGCCGAATACGCCTGTGGAGATGCAGCAGAAGGCAACACTCCTGATTCGGTTTTGTTCCGCCAGTTTCAGGCAGGATCGATAACAGGAGGCGAGAAGTTCCTCATGTTGCTTTGTCAGTTGTCCCTGAACAATGGGGCCGACGGTATGCAGTACATATTTGCAGGGAAGATTATAGCCCGGCGTGATCTTGGCCTGTCCCGCAGGCTCTTCATAACCCTGTCTCTGCATGATTTCCGCGCAGGCGTTCCGAAGCTGAATACCCGCATAGGTGTGGATGCAGTTGTCAATGCAGTTATGGCAGGGCTGATAACAGCCGGTCATACCGGAATTGGCTGCGTTGACGATGGCGTCACAGTCGAGCGTCGTGATGTCTCCATGCCAGAGATAGACGCCCGGTTCGATGGGAGTTAGT
Organism: Lachnospiraceae bacterium UBA3386; assembly: GCA_002358875.1. Classification (GTDB taxonomy): domain Bacteria; phylum Bacillota; class Clostridia; order Lachnospirales; family Lachnospiraceae; genus CAG-791. Next base: position 3,710 of record DEPS01000121.1, read on the forward strand.
TTGGAAAGCTCTGTGACGCCTTTTGACTGTGTCGCTTCCCGCAAATATGAATCCTGAATCGCCAGAAAGCCTTCATCGACCTTTCCCGGCATACGGATATTGAAAAGACTGCGGAGCATTCGTTTCTGTTCCGCCGGATCGGACGGTATCTCCACATTCTTATACCTTGGCTGTTCTCCCAGAAGTGACCGGATCAGAAACAGCCTCTTTTCCGCATGGTTCATGGTTTCACCTGATTTCCCATCTGTATTATTCCAGAAGCAGGCTTGTCTGCCCGTCTATCCATGACTTCTGAGGGACATCATGGATTTTGTCTCCATCCATATAGCTGCCGATTAAAAACGGTGATTTGGGGTCGTGGAGCCAACTCTGTGCCAGCACCCTTGCGGGTTCAGCGTTGGCGTAGCAATACTTACAAAGGTGCTTGCAGGTGTTGTAAGCACCTATATCGCAGGCAAGGTAGCACGCGCACTGCGCCCTTGCGCCTTTCCTTTTCGGAGCGTTCAGGCGTTTCCCGATGGCCTTTTCGTAGTCGCTGATTCTCATGCATCCGCCGCACTCGGCTCCATAGACGGAAAGCTCGTCACCCTCGGCGCAGGGCTTTACCGTCATGCCGTGGGAAGAGGCAATCCCTATGATCGACTTACCAAGCGTCAGCCGCTGTTCATTCTTGACCTCCAGCACCTCCGGGAAGTTTCTTCTGACCTTCGGATAGATGTCGATAAAGCTGATGACAACCGTTCCGGTATATCCATCCAGCGCAGCCGCCATCTGCTCAAATGCACGGAGATGATACTCCGCGGTATACCGTTCTGAAATAAAAATCGGATCATATCGCCAACCGATGGAATGGATGCCGACCATGTCGGACAGTCTTTTGAAGACGTCCAGCAGTCGGTGCTTATCGGGGACGTTTGGCTCGATGTCGCGTCCGTAGGGTGTGATCGTGACGAACCAGTACTGGCCGTAATCCTTCAGAAGATCCATGTGCGGAAACATCGGCGCGGGATTTTTCGTGCAGAAGCCGATTACATCCACGACGGACGGATCGAGGCGGTACCGGCTGACCTGATTCGGGTTGTACGGATTGCGGACGCAGACGAAGCCTTCCCGGAGCCTGTTTGCGAACCATTCCGAGTAAAAGGCGGGGATATCTGTCCGCTGCCCGGTGTTGATGATCATTGCGCTCCGCCGCCTTTCGTTTTTGTTTTACAGCTTTACGACAATCTTCCCGTTTGCCTTTCCCTCATCCTGTGCGGCAATGGCGTCCCGGATATGCTCAAAAGTATACACCGCGCCGCAGATTGGAACAAGCCGCTTTGTATTCAGAAAAGTGAAGATTTCATCGATCGCCTGCTGCGAGGGATAGTTGGAGAAGAAACCGGTGAGATAGACGCCGTTCGGGATGTCCTTGATGGGATCGAAGCCGTTCAACGTGTAGACGCCGCCCAGCAACCCCGTCTGGCAGACGATCCCGCCCTTTTCTACAGCGGTCAGAGTATCCCTGAGATTGCGCGGACCGATGAGATCCAGTGCCTTGGTAACGCCCTGCATTTTGCCGGTCAGCTTTCCGTCATCCATCACAGCCTCGTCCGCCTCCGTCAGCAGGGTCAGTTTGCTTTCCCGATGGGTCGTGGCAATCACGCGGCAGCCCAACGCCTTGGCAATCTGTATAGCAGCATAACCCAGCGCACAGGTGGCCCCGCGAATGAGAAGCGTATCATTCGCCGTAAGGCGCAGGCATTCAAAGAGGGATCCCCAGGCAGTAAAGTAGGTCTCCGGTACCGCGCCCAACGCCTCCCAGAGCAGATTACTCTCCACTGGGAATACGATGCGCCGGGGCAGAAGCGCGTATTCGGCATAGCTCCCGTGGAAGGAGCGTCCCATGCCGCCCATCAACGCGATAACCTTTTGACCAACGGAAAGATCGCTGTCAGAGGAATCGGCAACCTCTCCTACGCATTCGATTCCGGGAATGATGGGTTTCTGGATATAGTCTGCGCGAATCTCATTCAGACGCAGGAGCTTCTCGGAGTGATTCAATCCAAACGCCCGTACCTTTACCAGCACCCAGCCGGAACGCACCTCTGGGATAGCACAATCGGAGAGCGTGATATCTCTTGCTTCTGTGATTTGCTCCAATAATACCGCTTTCATGACGCTCCCTTCCTCCTCAGTCAGTGCATTCGACTGTCAGATTTTTGAAATAACCGTCAGTCCCGATGTCGACATATAAGCCGACAGTCCCCCTGCAATTAGGTCCATGTTTGAAGCCGTTGACTTCCAGCACCTTTTGTCCGTCGACATAGAACACGCCTTGGTCATCGATGATTTCCGCACGGATATGGCTCCATTCGCCCAAGGCGATGGTGTCGACGCAGCCTTCGTATTTGTCGATGCCAAACTCGCGGAAGTAGGAGAAGGTGTATCCGGGATAGGAAAAATACTGGCACCCGTGCGCCCTGCGGACCGGGTCGGAACAATCTTTTCCATTGGAGGGCCTGATATAAAATGATTCAAACCCACTGTCGCTTTCATTAGCGCGGAAAACAATCCCGATGAAGCCCCTGGCGTAATCTGGCGCATCGGGCAACAGACGTCCGCAGACATCTACCTCAATCGTCCCATTATGAAAATCAATGTCGTTTATTTTCAAATATGTGTTTTCATCCGGTAGTTCTTTGTCAATTTTGCGGAGTTCGACCGTTCCCTTCGTGGGAAACGTAGCCTGTGTATGGACGGCTGTGACGGTCTGGTTTGTGAGTGTAATGTTCATGATGCTATTTTCCCTCCCTCTTTTGGCGTAATCAGTCCGTTTTCTTCGCTTGCCCAGCACTGCGGATCATCTCCATAGAAGTTACCGGTATAACCTTTTGCCACGGCAGGACAGCCCCTGCAAAACTGCTTCAGCTTACAGCGGGAGCATTTGGAGAACTCGTCATAGTTACGGTATGCCTCCATGCTCGTAACCCAAATATCAGCGAGTCGCTCCTCGAAGACATTCCCAACTTTACTCTCGGCCACGCGGCGGCAAGCGTAAATATCCCCGGTGGGCAGGATCGTAATGTGGCAGTTGCCGCAGTTACAGCCGCCGTATATCATGCCATCACAGGCGTAAGACGGAAGCTGGAATGCGTCGGTTTCGTACTCATAAAGCGTCCAGAGATGGTCCTTCTTGTTGAAGTAGGTCTGGCAGCCCTCCGCTTCATATTCTTTGAACTTTTTGTCGCAGACTGCCAGCAGCGTCCGGTATTCCTGCGGCGTCATGCTGGTGTCCAGTTCGCCGCCAGAGGGGACATACCGGGAAAAAGCAAAAATGTTTGCTCCGGCTTTCACCGCAGCATCAATGATGCCCGGAACCTCCATGCGGTTCTGTTTGGAAACTGTGGTCATAATGACGCTGCGGATACCAGCACGATTGATACAACCAATCTTCTCCAGTGTGCAATCAAAACTGCCAGGCTTACGGAACCAGTCGTGGGTCTCCCGCAGGCCATCCAAAGAGAGCTGGTATTTCTGGCAGCCAAGCGCCTTCAGTTCACGACATACCTGATCGTTCAAATGGAAAGGATTTCCCATGATTGTGAAAGGGATATCGTGTTCATGAAACAGTTCCAGAAGACGCCAGAAGTCCGGGTGCAGGATCGGGTCGCCCCCAGTGAGATAGAAATATGGGAGCCTGCCATAGACCTCGCAGAAGTCAAGGCAATTATAGAATGTATCCTGCATCTGCTTCCATGTCATGGAATCCAGCTTGCGGCAAGGATCGCCGGAGAAGATATAACAATGTTTACAGCGTTGATCGCACTCGTCTGTGATGTGCCACTGGAAAGAAAAGTACTGTTTCATGTTGATCACCTTGTGAAATCGTGTTTGTATAAAAAATCGGAATAACCGAAGGGTTTCCATGTCTCCCGGCAGGAAGTTCCCACCGGGAGAAGGTCAGGATGTTGACGGAACAATTATGCTTTGTCGCCAGCACCGCAGGCGGAGCCGCAAGCAGCCGGGGTCTCGGCGGGCTTATCAGCCGCGCCACAGGCAGCAGGTGCTTCAGCAGGCTTGTCAGACGCGCCACAGGCAGTACCGCAGGCAGCGGGCTTTTCCTCCGGCTTGTCGGCAGCGCCGCAAGCGGAAGCGGGGGAAGCGTTCTTGTTCCATCCGGACAGGTTAGAAAGTGCCATGATAATGTCCTCCTTGGGTGTTGTCAGAGATTTTTGCTCTCTGCAACTATCATTATACGGATGTTTGAAGCCCCTACAAGTACGCACCTTTTTATTACAGAGTCACCTTTTTGTAACCTATGGACATATAGGGATTGTTGTGATATACTACATTCAAATATTAGTGTAACATCTTTTTTTGAATATTACCTCATAACAGCACGAATCGGAGGAGCAGCATGAAAACAAAAGACGAATTGCCGGATTGCCCCGTAGCCACCACGGTCCAGTTGATTGGGAGCAAGTGGAAGCTCCTGATCCTCCGCAACCTTCTCGCAAGACCCTGGCGCTTCAATGAACTGCGAAAAAGCCTTGAAGGGATCAGTCAGAAAGTGCTCACCGACAGCCTCCGATCTATGGAAGAGGACGGGATTATTACCAGAACGGTCTATCCAGAAGTCCCGCCGCGTGTGGAGTATGCCCTGAGTGAGCTGGGTAAATCCATGCGGCCCATCATCAAGGCGATGGAGGATTTCGGTTCAGACTATAAGAAGCTAAAAGAATAGAGTATAAAAGGGCCCCCGCCATCAGCAGGGAGCAACTTTCACATCTTCACCGCTCGTCAGCATAAACGCCAGCCCATCCTCAAACACCGTCACCTTCTCGACCATGCTACCCCAAAGGCTCTCGGTGAAATCCTCTTCGGCTTCTTCCAGAGCGGCGATCAGCCCCACAATCCGCCGACCACAGCTTTGCCGCTTCTGGATCTCAGCTTCAGCCGCTTTCACTTCAGCCTCTACCCGGTTGTACTCCTCAGCCAGCTCAGCCTCTCGCTTTTTGTACTCGTCCTGATTCTGGGCGACCCTGGCGTTCTTTTCAATCTCCTGCCTGTACTTCTCCCCGACGGCGTCCCGTTCACCCTCCAGCTTTTCCTTTTCCTGTTCCAAATCCCCGTAGTCCATGACATCCGCATAAATCTCTCTCAGGTTGGCAATCTGCTCTTCCTTATCCATCTGCCGGAGCAGTTGTTCAAAGCCCCTCTTAATCTCCTTCTCCGTAATTGTCGGTGTTGAACATTTCTTCTCGCCATCGTATTTCGCGTTGCACTGCCAGACCACTTTTCGGTAAGGATCGTTGCTGTGCCAGACCTTGGAGCCGTAAATCTGCCCGCATTCACCGCAGTAGATTTTGCCGGAGAAAATACTCCTGCCCGTGGCGTGGCAGTCCTTTCGCCGTTCCAGCTCATCCTGCACCCGCCTGAAAGTGGGCGGTGAAATGATGGCGTCGTGATCCTGCTCGACGTAGAATTGCGGGACCTCTCCGTGGTTCTTCAGCCGATCCTTGCTCAGGAAGTCGATGCTGTACGTCTTTTGAAGGAGCTTATCGCCCATATAGGTCTCGTTCGACAAAATCCTCCGGACGGTCGTGTAGCTCCATTTCTTCTTCCCGGCAGGCGTCGGGATGCCTTCGGCAGTGAGGCTTTTAGCGATTTGGAACGGGGTATGCCCCGCGAGGAAATCAGCGAAGATGCGACGGACGATGGCGGCCTGGGCGGGATTGACGACCAGCCGTCCGTCCTCGCCCTTGTCGTAGCCGAGGAAATGCTTGTAGTTGAGGCTGTACTTGCCGTCTGAGAACTTCTTCCGCTGCCCCCAGCGGACGTTTTCGCTGATGCTCCGGCTCTCCTCCTGTGCGAGTGAGGACATGATGGTGAGTAAAAGCTCGCCCTTACTGTCGAAGGTCCATATATTTTCTTTCTCGAAAAAGACCTCAGTGCCATGCTCCTTCAGTTTTCGGATCGTGGTCAGGCTGTCCACGGTGTTGCGGGCGAAGCGGCTCACTGATTTTGTCACGATCAAATCGATACGCCCCGCCAGAGCGTCCTCCACCATCTGCTGGAAGCCCTCTCTGTGCCTGGTGCTCGTTGCCGAAATGCCCTCGTCGGTGTACACGGAAACAAACTCCCAGTCCTCGCGTCCCTTGATGTAATTGGTGTAGTAGTCCACCTGCGCCTCGTAAGAAGTCTGCTGTTCTTCCTGATCCGTGGACACTCGCGCATAACCAGCGACCTTCCGCTTTGCCATCGACGCGATTGGCGCCTGGGTCGCTCTGTTTAATGTTGCGGGAATTACCCTTACGTTCTGCGCCATGCCTCAGCCCTCCCGTTCTTCATGT
>DEPS01000121.1:10096-10263 GCA_002358875.1 Lachnospiraceae bacterium UBA3386
AACATCTCGATCCGCTCAATCCTTCCCATATCCAACCCCATCACTTCAACCGCGGCCTGAATGTCCCTGTCCTGGATGTTCCTGCAATCGCAGCCCGTCCGCCGATTCTTACCATTGCAGATCCAAATCATGCTTCTCTGATCCTGGTTTTTTCTGCTCTGCGGGGT
>DEPS01000152.1:0-279 GCA_002358875.1 Lachnospiraceae bacterium UBA3386
ACCAGGCTGCAGAGGATAAGCCCGGCTGTGGAGAGAGACCGGGCGGGGCCGCCCTGATCTGATTCTGTACGCAGGGCTCCCTTCCAGAGAAGGTAGTCTCTCATGCTGATGAACCAGACGAAGTAGAGTGCCAGGATATAGCCCCAGTTGAAGTTGCCGTGGGCCATGCGGGAGCCTCCTTCTGCGAGAAGGAATTTTTCTGCCATGCCGACAAGAAGCATGATCCAGGCGAAGGCGTCTGTCCAGTCAAAGGATCGGCGGATCATTGTGCAGAGGGCG
>DEPS01000152.1:387-1202 GCA_002358875.1 Lachnospiraceae bacterium UBA3386
CCCGCGCTGTTGCTGTTGGTTTTGCTGTAAAAAGCTGTGAGGAACTGCATGCCCATGAGGGCTACGGAGGGCAGGCAGCAGAGGAGGAGCTGCATGCCCAGCAGGAAATTCCTGAAGCGGTATACGACCAGCCAAAGCAGCATCAGGACGAAAATTCCGGGGTAGAAAATCTGCACGAAGCTGGGTTTGGACAGGTTTGAGAGCAGGAGAAGGATCGCGATGAGGATTCCCTTCCAGATTTTAAGACCGCTCCCTTTTCTGAATCCCGCCCGGCGGGATCTTTCGCACTCGCTCATGACCAGCAGAAAAATAAGAAGGCCGACAGGGCGCACCATGAGTGTTGTCGGATTGTGCCAGGGGTTGGGCGATCCCTGTCCCAGATAGGGTTTGTCATTAAACCATGGGACATAGACTGCGCTGGACAGGTTGAGGATCAGTGCAGACAGGGCTGCTCCCGGAACAGAAAGCCCTGCTGTTTTTCCTGCCGGAGCTTTGTTTCCGAAGCGGTAGAGAAAGTGTGCTGTGAGTAGGTAGGTCACTGCACACAGTCCGCCTGACGTGATGCCTGCCGCCCGTTCCGCTGAAATGCCGTCCGCCTTTATATAGGTACTCGCCTTCATTACCGCACGCACCAGAAGGTGCCAGACGGGTTCTGTATGCTCCCTGAAGAGCCGCACAGGATCAGTCAGATCCAGCTTTCTGGCTATGTCCACATGGATCCCGTAATCCACGGAGACATAGCTGACCTTATAGGCTGCGTAAAAAACAGCCATTGCGCCGGCCAGAAGAAGGATGATCCCGATCAGGATGGAAGC
>DEPS01000152.1:1364-2351 GCA_002358875.1 Lachnospiraceae bacterium UBA3386
GTTTCAGTGAAACATGGTCCCGCGGAACAAAGGGACGTTTCCTCCGTCATATTGATCAATCTCTGACTGCGTGGAAATCTGCCAATAAGTTGTCCCCTTAAGGAAGTGGTCAGTCAAATCCTCTGATCTTCGCAATGGCGGAGTATATAAAGAAGGCCGCCATGTTGCAGAGCACGATGCTGGCCCCGGTAGGGGTGGCGTAGAGATATGAGATCACGAGACCCAGGTTAAGGCAGATGACGGAGACCGCCGCGGCGCTGATCATGACGCTGCGGAAGGTCCTGCACAGGCGCATGGAGGTCATCGCCGGAAATACGACGAGGCTGGAGATGAGGAGCGATCCCATCATCCTCATGCCTATGACGATAACAAGGGCTGTGAGGATGGCTATCAGGGAATTGTACATGCCGGTCGGGATGCCTGTCGCCCTGGTGAAGTTTTCGTCAAAGGTCACCGCGAAGATGCGGTGGTAAAAGAAGATAAAGAGGGCGAGGACAATCAGGGAGACCGCCGCAGTGATCCAGACGTCGCTTCCCGACATGCTGAGGATGCTGCCGAACAGGTAGTTATACACGTCGGTATTCATTCCGGTAGTCATGGAGACCACTGTGACGCCCACTGCCAGCCCGCCGGTCGAGATCAGGGCGATCGCGGAGTCTCCCTTTACGTGGCTCGTCTCACGCAGTCTCAAAAGGAAGAAGGCCGCCGCGACGACTACGGGAACCGCCACTGCGAGCGGGGCGGCATTCATTGCCGAAGCGACCGCCAGCGCGCCGAATCCCACATGGGAGAGTCCGTCACCAATCATGGAATATCGCTTGAGGACCAGCGTGACGCCGAGCATAGCGGCGCACAAGGCGATCAGAGAGCCTACCAGGAAAGCGCGGACCATGAAGGGGTAGGAAAACATCTGTACAATGTAATAAGTCAATGTTTTTCCTCCTTTCCGGTGCGCCCCTGCGCTGTCTGTATCGGCTTCTCCGCAAG
>DEPS01000152.1:2393-2522 GCA_002358875.1 Lachnospiraceae bacterium UBA3386
AAGCCGCTTCTGCTTTTCAGGTGCAGGAAGCTGCTGTGCAGGCACTGCATCGGCAGGCTGCTTAGGATCCCGGGCAGATTTACCGATTCGCATTTTTCTCTTTCCGGCCTGCACCCGGACGCCGCTCTC
>DEPS01000203.1:0-4576 GCA_002358875.1 Lachnospiraceae bacterium UBA3386
TCGTGAAGGTTTTCTGCGGTTTTTTCAATAAGGGAGGAAAGCTCTGCAGTAAGTGTGATCGATTTTGTGTCAAAGGGTTTTGGGATATAAAATTTTGATTCGGGCATAAGTATTTCCTCCTTTTTTATTGTCCTGCCAATTATCGTAAAAGCGGTCATTGTTTCCTGCCCCGGAACCGGATGCCCTTGCGGCGTTTGGTTTTTCATTGCCGCAGTGATTCCGTAAGCTGTATGTTGTTCCGTAATAGTTTCGCCGTAAGATTATGACAAAACCGTTCCACAGTGGAACGGCTGCCGGATACAGGCATCCGGCTCCGGGGCAGGAAACAATGGATATGTAATTAAATACAGTTGTAATGTGCTGCTTTCATGTGCAGTTTTTCAAAGAGATATGATCAGGCTTTTTTTGTTTTCGTTTCTTTATATGTAGAATCTTATCATTTGGTGTGTTAACATAAAATAAATATCGGTTAACATATTAAAAAATCACATTAACAAATTCGAAGAGGGGAAAGAAGTCCGATGTCAGCAATGATGCTCAACGATATTTTTAACGCGGTGCTGGAGACAAAATCATTCCAGAAAACAAAAGGAGGGATCAGATTTGACCGCAGGAAAAAAATCTCCGCGGTTTTTCCGGAATCGGTCATAAAGTATCTGGATGAGCGGTCAGCATCATATCTGACCTGGTTTCTGAATGATGACAGGAGGGGGGATTCTGTCCGGGAATATGTCGGGAAGCTTCTTGATGACGATACCTTCGGGTTTATGCAGGAGATGCTGAAAAAATGCAGGAGTTTTCTGGCCCTTGGTAATGACCTGGCCCTTCAGGACGTATGGATAGGTCTTCTAGACCGTCTTGGCACGGAGAATCCGCTGTTCATACGGGGGAGCGAGGGAGCGCTCCGCATGAAAAAGATGGCAGAGGCTGTGCCGCAGAGGAGCCTTTCAATTTTCCTTCTGGAAGCAGCGACAGGAGGCCTTACTTCACAGCGCTTTGAGAAGATCCTTTCCTGCTGGCATCTGCTTGACCGGGAAATATGCTTAGAGGACGGCAGTGATCCCTTATCTGCAGAGCGGTTGGGAGAAATTTTCTATGTTGACGGCCGTCGAAGCGATGCGCTCCTGCAATTTAAGAAAGCGGCTTCAATGATAGAAAATAATGGTGGTCTGTTCGAGAAAGAAAATGGGGGAAACAGACTGGTCTTGGGAAGCGGAAGAGTATCCGATGCTCATGTAGAGGTAAACGCAGGAAAGCTGTTGTTTCGGATAGGTTTGATGTACCAGCAGGGAGACGGATGCATAGCGGATCACGAAAAGGCAGAGACATTTTTTAAAAAGAGCGCCGCCCATGGTTTTCCTGAGGCATATTTTTCGCTTGGTCTGATGCAGCTAAAGGATGGAGATTCGGAAGAGGCGAAAGAGTATTTTGATCTCGGGTCACAGGCCGGCGATGCTGCATGCCTGAGGATGCTGGGCAACGCTTATTATGCAGGGGAAGCTCTTGCCGGAGGATGTAAGGATCTGCAGGCCGCAAAGCAGTATTTCCTTAGGGGTGCCTGCCGGGAGCATATTTCGAAGGGAGACGCATACTGCCAGTACATGCTCGGCCGTATCCTCGAACAGGAACTGGAATGTGAAGATCCTGTTGACGGCCTTTTGTCTGGGAAAGAGGCGGATCCGGAATACTGGTATGAAGCGGCTGCGCGTGGAGGAAGCGAAGACGCGTCAGCAGCTCTGAACCGCCTCAGATGGTATGCTTTCGGGGGCAAAGAGAGCTGGATCGATAGAAATAATAGAAGAAAAGCCGGAGGGTCAGTTGATCATAAAGAAGAAAGGATGCTGGAAAGCATTATCGCAGACGCGGAGGGCAAAAAGTACTGCCTGATGAATTCTTATTCCGGAAACAACAGGACCCTTGCGGAAAGTCTGCCGGAAGGAGAATATTTTGTGTTGGTCTGCGACCCTTCTATGGAAAGGAATATAGGACCCGGAAGTGATACAGGCTTTTTGCCTGAAGATCATCATGACGGCATGGCGGTTTCGGCATGTGTCCATGGCAACACATTCTTTTATCTGAATATATCGACAGCTCGGGTATTGTATCTGATTACAGAAAGAATATCAGCGACTGTCTTCGAGAACTTTCCTGAGATACTGTTGATGGCACTTGACGATAATGAACAGAAGAATATCCGCGACGGAATGCAGCTGCTCCGGACTGCATATCTTCTGCATGATAAGATCAGTAAATGGACAGCGTGTCGAAAGAACTCCCGGGATTTTTCGGAAGAAAAAAACAGCCTTTTTTATTTTCTCCCGGAGCATCTCAGGCTTTATGTCATGGGGAGGGATGAAGTGTGTTCGCCTGTTTTTGACAGCCTTTTCAGCAGGATGGGGGATTTCTATCTTCCGTTTTTCCTCTGTGACCGTTCAAAAATGGCCTCTGCATCTCTGCTTGACAAAATGCCTCTTTTTCTCCCCTGTCTCCGTGATAAAGAGTCAAATGAAATTTTTATTAATTCAGATAAATCAACTTTTAAAGAGGAAAAGACGACCTTTCATTTTTCAAAATACGGACGCGCGCAGCTGCGTATGGATACGGTCATTTTCGGAGATCATCCGGGCATCCCGCAGCTGTGCATGGATGCCATAGCGGCAGCTCAGATCGACGATATTCCCTTTTCTCTGACGATTGTCAGTGAGAAGGCAGACGAACTGGAAGAAAGATTTTTCTCGACCTGTCCGGGGATCGCGGATGCGCCGCAGGGCCTTTCTGTCCACAGGCCTTCTTTTATAAAACTTCGTCCAGAATCTCCTGCTTTCCAAAAATATCTTGTTGTCCGTCCGAAGGAAAGGCGTGAATCAGAGGAAGAAAGGATCGCGGCTCTTCTGCAGTCCGCCTCCTATATTGTGGTCTATACGGCAGAGGAAAAGAGGAACCTTACGCTTGCCATGTATCTCAGGGAATGGTATCTAAAGACGGATCCTTCCTTTTCCCGGCTTCCATTTATTGCGGCATACTGCGAGAGGGCAGATCTTGCGGAACAGCTCAGGACCCTGACGGTCGGATCAGAGGATCTGGGCTTTAGCTGGTATAATAATTACAATATCGAGAACTTCGGAATGGACCAGGATCTTTTTTCCTATGACAGCCTGATCTTCAGCCGCCTGGAAAAGCGCGCTATTGCGTCTCACTTTTCCTATTATACGAACACCCGGGAAGGATACTCTTTCTTTAACAGCTTTTCCACCCCTGAAGCCCGCCACCGGGCGGCTCACGACTATTATGTCCGCAGCTATAACAGGGACAGCTCTATCGTGAATGCTCTGGCCCTGCCCTACAGGCTGTTCTCTGCAGGGATCGCGTTTTCCGACTGGCACAGCTATAAGTCAGGGATCTCTCAGGGGCGACTTGCGAGGCAGTTTGAGGAATGGCTCAGCGGAAGCGGGGATGCATCTTTGGGACGTACCCGTCTCGAAGTCCTTGCGATGCAGGAACACGGGAGATGGAACCGCGCCATGCTGTCACGGGGATGGATGGGCGCTTCCGTAGAACAGATGCAGACATACATTCAGCGCGGGGTTAACCGGCACCAGCTCTACCTCGCCAGACTCCACCCCTTTATCTGCAGCTGGGACGACCTGGGGGAAGCTGAACCGGAACCCTCCGGCCTTCAAAAAGATTATAGCTTTATCATGAAACAGATTCGCCCGGGAAAAGAGCCTTCGAACATTCGTGAGATCGACAGGGAAAATGTCCGGAAAACAGCGATGCTTATTTTTGAAGAGTAGGACTGGAACGGGGGACGGTTCCTTGGTTCATAAATGGTGTGGAACAGAAGACATTAATATATTTTTGGCGATGTTGCCTGAAACGAGTTTTAAAAGGTCGGTCATGATGCAGAAATCGTATTACGCCCGCGCCATCCGCTGACCATGTGGGTGTCGATAGATACAGCCAGAAAACTGCGTCTGTGCCATCAGCTGGCCACGCCGGAGCGGTCTATTGCATGAAGTACGCAGACAACAAGAGCATATAGAAATTAGAAGCCGGGGATGCTCAGGCGGATGCAGATCCGCACAGACATCCCTGTCTTTATTGATTTTTTGGCTGCAAAATGATAACAGAGAAAAAGAAAATTGCTTACAATTGGCGTTGCGCATTACTTAGGAACGGTTATAATAAAAGAGTAGAAAGCCTCTCAAAATTGTATCTGAAAAAATACAATCTGCCTTCTGCCCACTTTTGCCCCCTGTTTTGCCTATTTTGCAGAATATTCAGTTAAATACCTGCAACAATTTGAAAAGTCAGACAACTTTTTAACCCAAAACCATCATTTTTTATTGCTGATAGATTTATACGAAAGTGGAGGGAAATTCACATTTTTTGCCGGAATACAGATAAGAAGTGGCGGGGGAAAGCTAAAAAAGTTCGAATTTTTGATTATTTGTGGGAGATGAGACAAATTTGCAAGTTTCATATATTGTCGCAATATCGAAAGAAAATGTTTGGTAAAACGAACTCTAAAATAGGCAGGGTAGAAATGAGGCTTGCCCGACTAAGGGCATTGACA
>DEPS01000203.1:4626-4776 GCA_002358875.1 Lachnospiraceae bacterium UBA3386
CCGACTAAGGGCATTGACACACATCCCCGGAGCCTTCGCAGGCAATGGGGATTTGTAGAAATGAGGCTTGCCCGACTAAGGGCATTGACACAACTCAGGAACAACCCACTACACACACCATCATAAGCGGTAGAAATGAGGCTTGCCCGA
>DEPS01000203.1:4852-5230 GCA_002358875.1 Lachnospiraceae bacterium UBA3386
CCCGACTAAGGGCATTGACACCAGCTCGCTACGACGCATAATATGAGTGCGGCGTAGGTAGAAATGAGGCTTGCCCGACTAAGGGCATTGACACAGGCCGATGATGTTTTTTCTTTTCACTTGTTCCTCCTTTCGTAGAAATGAGGCTTGCCCGACTAAGGGCATTGACACATACAGGGTGAATAATGGCTCGTTGGGGCTAGTGTTGCGTAGAAATGAGGCTTGCCCGACTAAGGGCATTGACACCCGTCTTTCTTTATATAGAGACCATTTATTGTTACACGTAGAAATGAGGCTTGCCCGACTAAGGGCATTGACACAAATCCTTATTAGCTACAAAGATCAGGTTGAGGAATTTGGTAGAAATGAGGCTTGCCC
>DEPS01000009.1:0-1595 GCA_002358875.1 Lachnospiraceae bacterium UBA3386
TCCAAGAAGTCCGGCGGTGTCACAATGTCTCACCTCCGCTTCGGTAAGAAGCCCATCAAGTCCACCTATCTGGTACGCCAGGCGAACTTCGTCGCATGCCACAACCCGGCATACATCCGCAAGTTCAACATGTCCCAGGAGCTGGTCGACGGCGGCACCTTCCTTCTGAACTGCAGCTGGGGCGATCCGGAAGGCCTTGAGAGCCACCTTCCGCCTCAGGTCAAGCGCTTCATCCACGACCACAACATTCAGTTCTACACCATCGACGGTGTCAAGATCGGTATCGAGACCGGCATGGGCCCGACCAGGATCAACACCATCCTTCAGTCCGCATTCTTCAAGCTTGCCAACATCATCCCCGAGGAAGATGCCATCAAGTTCATGAAGGAAGCTGCACAGAAGACCTACGGCCGCAAGGGTCAGGACGTTGTCGAGAAGAACTGGGCCGCCATCGATGCCGGCGCTCAGAACGTTGTCAAGGTCGACGTTCCCGACAGCTGGGGCCAGTGCGAAGGCGAAGAGTATGACGTCACAGTCGCTTCCGGCGATCGTCAGGATGTCGTCGATTTCGTCAATGACATTCAGTCCAAGGTCAACGGCCAGGAAGGCAACAAGATTCCTGTATCCGTCGTCTCCAAATATTATGAAGGCTCCACTCCTTCCGGCGCAGCCGCATTCGAGAAGCGCGGAATCGCCGTCAACGTTCCTGTATGGAACAGCGCAAACTGCATCCAGTGTACATTCTGCTCCTATGTCTGTCCTCACGCCGCGATCCGTACCATGGCCCTGACAGACGAAGAAGCCGCAAAGATGCCCGAAGGCACTCTCTGCCTGCCTATGACCGGCATGCCCGGCTACAAGTTCGCGGTCGTCGTTTCCTCTCTCGACTGCACAGGCTGCGGCAGCTGCGCGAATGTCTGCCCTGGCATGAAGGGCAACAAGGCTCTGGTTATGACCCGTCTCGAAGAAGGCATGGCCAAGCCCAACGAGCAGGAAGCTTTCAATGTCGCCGTCAAGTTCCCGATCAAGAAGGACGTTGTCGCCAAGTTCAAAGAGACCACTGTCAAGGGCTCCCAGTTCAAGCAGCCCCTGCTTGAGTTCTCCGGCGCATGCGCAGGCTGCGGCGAGACCCCTTATGCCAAGCTGGTCACTCAGCTGTTCGGCGACAGGATGTACATCGCGAACGCGACAGGCTGCTCCTCCATCTGGGGCAACTCCTCGCCTTCCACTCCTTACACAGTTGACGCGAACGGACACGGCCCTGCATGGTCCAACTCCCTGTTCGAAGACGCTGCCGAGTTCGGCTACGGCATGCTGCTGGCCAACCAGGCGCTCCGCGACGGCCTCAAGGATAAGGTCGAGGCGATCAAGGAGACCGCCGGTGACGCCGTGAAGGCTGCTGCCGACAAGTGGCTCGAGACCTTCTCCAACGGTGCCGAGAACGGCGCTGCAACCGACGCTCTGGTCGCTGCCCTCGAGGCGGACGGCTCCGCGGCGGCCAAGGATATCGTCGACCAGAAGCAGTTCCTGGCCAAGAAGTCCCAGTGGATCTTCGGCGGTGACGGCTGGGCATTCGATATCGGCTACGGCGGTGT
>DEPS01000009.1:1676-1911 GCA_002358875.1 Lachnospiraceae bacterium UBA3386
ACACCGGCGGCCAGTCCTCCAAGGCTACCCCTATCGGCGCTGTCGCACAGTTCGCCGCGGGCGGCAAGGAAGTCAAGCAGAAAGACCTGGCAGCTATGGCTATGAGCTACGGCTATGTCTATGTCGCACAGATCTCCATGGGCGCTGACCGCAACCAGTGCATCAAGGCGATCACAGAGGCCGAGGCATATCCCGGACCTTCGCTCATCATCGCTTACGCACCCTGCATCAACCA
>DEPS01000009.1:1996-14634 GCA_002358875.1 Lachnospiraceae bacterium UBA3386
AACCTGTTCCGCTTCAATCCTGCGGGCGGCGCCAAGAAGTTCACCCTTGACTCCAAGGCTCCTGCAGGCGACTACCAGGCATTCCTGAACGGCGAAGTCCGTTACATGTCCCTCAAGAAGGCAAATCCTGCCAACGCCGAGAGGATGTACCAGGAGAACGAGGCCAACGCAAAGGCCAAGTATGAGTACCTCACCAAACTGGGCGCTCTGTACAACGAATAATTGTAGAAAATCAACCTTGACTGATAACTGAAAAATAGTTATCATGTGCTTAATAAGCCACAGGCGGATGCTTCACGCTCCGTCTGTGGCTTATCTCAGGATTTGGGGCATTTGTTGCGACTAACTCTCTGTCCCAGCCTCAATACCATAGATAAAACAAGTAAAACATATCTGAAAGGAGACTTACAAAATGGCACGTGTTATCAATGATTCCTGCATCAGCTGCGGCACCTGCGCTGCTTCCTGCCCCGTCGAGGCTATTTCCCAGGGCGATTCCCAGTACGAGATCAATGCGGATACCTGCATCGACTGCGGTGCCTGCGAAGGCAGCTGCCCCGTCGGCGCTATCTCCGAGGGCTGATCATTTTCTCATTACGGACAGCAGGATATCGATAAGGTATCGGCCGCTCCGGATAATAACGTCTAAAAAAGCCTGCTCCGGGAAACCCGGGCAGGCTTTTTTTCCGAGGCGTGAAGCGCCGGATGAGGTGGAAAAAAAATGTTCAGCGTCACCAGCACGCTGAACATTTTTATTTTTCACCTCGCCAGATTGGCAAACTTGGTCAGCTGAGGCTGCCAGGAGAGCTCCACGGTACCGATCGGACCGTTTCTCTGCTTGGCGATAATGATCTCCGCGATCCCCTTCTTTTCCGAATCCTCGTTGTAATAGTCGTCGCGGTAGATGAACATGACCAGGTCGGCGTCCTGCTCGATCGCGCCGGACTCCCTGAGGTCGGAAAGCATGGGCCGGTGGTTGGGCCTTGATTCCACCGCACGGGAGAGCTGTGAAAGTGCCACAACGGGCACATTCAGCTCCCTGGCGAGCGCCTTCAGGGACCGGGAGATGTCCGAGATCTCCTGCTGGCGCGACTCATTGCCCCTCCCTGAACCGCTCATCAGCTGCAGGTAATCAATAATGACGATCTCCAGACCGAATTCGAGCTTGTATTTGCGGCACTTGGACCTGAGCTCCGGAACGGAGATCGCGGGCGTATCATCGATGATCAGCCGGCTCTCACCTATGTTTCCTGCACTCTCGATGACCTCTGCCCACTCTGTCTCTGTCAGATCTCCCGTCCTGATCTTCTGGGCCTCGACATGAGACTGCATCGCCAGCATACGGTTGACCAGCTGCTCTTTAGACATTTCCAGGGAAAAAATAGCTGCACACCGGTTTTCGCGCATAGTCATATATTCTGCTATGTTCAGGACCAGGGCCGTTTTTCCCATCGAAGGGCGCGCCGCGACCAGGATAAAGTCCGCAGGCTGCAAGCCCGCTGTTCTGTTGTCCAGATCCGTAAAGCCTGTCGACAGGCCGGTGACGTTTCCCTTGATCCTGGATGCCTCCTCGATCTTGTCCATGGCATTGAGTACGATCTGCCGGATCGGCACGAAGTTCGAGGCGCTGCGCTTCTGAGATATCTCAAAGATCCGCTTTTCCGCCCTGTCGAGGATCTTTTCCATCTCCTCATTCTGGGCGTAACAGGTCCCCGCAATTTCCTCATTTGCCCGTATCATGGTCCGAAGCAGAGATTTCTCCGCAACGATATTCGCATAGGATTTGATATTCGCGGAAGTCGGTACTGTCGCGATCAGATCGCGGATGATCTCATCCGAGTAGAGCTCCGGAGGAAGATTCTTTTCCTTAAGCTTTGCCTGCAGCGTCACAGGATCGATCGCAGTCCCCTTCTGTGACATTTCCACCATGGTCTGGAACAGGATCCCGTTCTGCCTGGCGTAAAAATCCTCTTCCTTTACGATCTCGGCGGCTGTCTCCACTGCATCCGGATCGATCAGCATTGAGCCCAGTACGGACCGCTCCGCCTCCAGGCTGTGGGGCATCACCCTGCTGACCACATCTTCTGCTGCCATCCGGTTATGCCTCCGTGACCTTGAGCATGAACTTTCCCATTACCTGCGGATGAAGCCTGATCGGAACCTCAAAGCTGCCAAAGGACTTTACAGGCTCCGCGAGCTGGATCTTCTTTTTATCAAGGTCCAGATCAAACTGCTTCTTGGCCTCCTGGGCGATCTCCTTGGCGCTGACAGATCCAAAGACACGTCCTCCCTCGCCGGCTCTCATGGTGACGACGACCGTGACCGTCTCCAGTTTTTTTGCCAGCTCCTGAGCCTCCGCAAGCTTCTCTGCCGCCTCTCTGGCCTCTCTCTGTTTCTTCAGCCTGAGATCGTTTTTATTCTTTTCATTGGCCTCGACACCCAGCTTTTTGGGGATCACAAAGTTTCTCGCATACCCGTCGCTGACATTGACGATATCGCCTTCTTTTCCAAGTGACTTAACATCCTGCAGTAAAATTACTTTCATATTTACCTCCTTTATCGAAGCGCTTTGCGCTGAGAACTTTTACTCATCTATTTCGCCGTCCTCAATCATCTGGTCGATGACTTTCTTCACCTCTTCTGCCGCTTCCTCCACGGTGGCGTCGTCCATCTGGCTTCCGGCCATATTGATATGTCCTCCGCCGCCCATGTGCTCCATGATGATCTGTACATTCACCTCGTCAATGGATCTGGCGCTGATAAAGACCTTTCCTTCGTATTTTGTCATAACAAAGCTCGCCTTGACGCCGTCGATATTGAGAAGCTCGTTTGCCGCCTGTGCGCCGACGACTGTCGGGCTCCGAAGCCCTTCCCCGTTACAGACCGAGATCGCGTAGGAGCCCCTGTAGATCTCCGCCTGGGACACGGCATCAGCCCTCGCCTTGTATTCTATTGCTTCCTCGCGGAAGAGCTTGCGGACCCTGACAACGTCCGCTCCGCTCCGGCGCAGGAATGCAGCCGCCTCAAAGGTACGGACGCCCGCCTTGTTGACGAAGCCGTCCGTGTCGACGACGATGCCGCCGTACATGGCGTCGGCCTCCTCCTGGCGCAGCCTGATATTCTCGCCCGTATACTGGACGATCTCCGCGACCATCTCACACGCTGACGAGGCGTAGGCCTCCACATAGGAGAGAGTGGCCCCTTCGATCACATCCTTGCCCGCCCGGTGATGGTCCAGAACGACTATGGACTTGCACCTGGTCAGCAGTTCCGGACACTCTGTCCTTCCCGGACTGTTGACATCCACAACAACGACGCAGGCATTCTCTGTGACAAGCTCCAGAGCCTGGGAGCTCGTCACGATGAAATCCGTATCATATTCCGGATTGTCCTCAAACAGGCGGAGGATCTGGAGGATGGAAATGGAGCGGTCATTGATGACAATATATGCCTTTTTCCCCAGCGTCCTGGCGATCCTGTATATACCGACTGCAGCGCCGAAGGAATCGGGGTCGCCCCACTTGTGACCCATAATGAAGACATCGTCGCGGACTCTGATGATCTCTTTGAGAGCCTGTGCCTTTACGCGCGCCTTCACACGGGTATTCTTCTCCACCTGCCGTGTCTTTCCGCCGTAATACACCACATTGTCAGGCGTCTTCACGACCGCCTGGTCCCCTCCTCTGCCCAGCGCCAGATCGACGGCATTTCGGGCGAACTCATAGTTCTGAGCGTAAACAAGACCGTCCAGGCCGAAGCCGAGGCTGAGGGTGACAGCCATCTCGTTTCCTGCGTTCACTTTTTTGACATCCTCCAGGATGTCAAAATGAGCCTCCTGCAGCTGCTGAAGAGATTTTTTACGGAGAATGACCAGATATTTGTCTTTCTCTGTCTTACTGCATATACCATCTACAGAACTGATATACTGGTTGACCTTCCTGTCGATCAGAGCCGTCAGCAGCGCCTTGCGGACTTCTTCGATCGTATCGATGACCTCATCGTAATTGTCGATGTAGAAAAGCCCCACGACAAGGCTCTGGTCATCCACCTCCCTGACCGCCAGCTGGACAGCTGTGTTGTCAACCAGCCGCAGAGCGATAATATGTCCCGAAGTGCTGTCGCCGAACATCAGCGCGCTGCCCTGAAGGTAACTGGTCTGTATCCGGTGCATCTGGGCCACATAGCTGTTCCCCATCAGTTCCAGGGATACCTTGACCGGTTTTTCATCCTTGGGAAAATCGGAGCGGGTCAGCGACGGAATCAGGCTGGGAACAGAACGCACGCTGCCTCTGCTTGTGTGGACCGCCTCCTCAAAAGCAGGATTCATCCAGAGAATATGCCCTTCCTCGTCCATAAAGGCATAGGGCATATCCAGCTCACGCAGGAGCGTGTCCTCCAGGCTGTGCATTTCTTCCGCATAGCCTGCCATTTCCTTCAGATATATCTTGCGGCTGCCCAAAAAGGCAATAGCCATGACAAGTGTATACGTCAGGCAGACAACAGAAAGCGCCAGGAAGGAATACCAGTCAAAAAACAGGATAAGGAAATCCGTCACCCACAGGACAACCCCCAGGATAGCAGAAATCTTGAAATATCCATATACACGCCCTCTCCGTTTCGATGCGGCGGCCTGGCCGTTTTCCGGGGAGGCAGTATCTGCCTCCTCCTCTTCCTTCACCTGGGCCTGCGCGCCCTCGTTCAAAACCGTATTCCCGTTTTCCTTTTGTTCCGCTCCCTGTGAAACAGAATCTGTATTACGGCCTGTCTTATGCTCTTCTCCGGATGAAACAGGGTCCTGTGCATCCGCGCTGTTTACTTTTTCCATGAATACCCCCATATGATCTGGAATAAAAAACCGCACTTCCCTGTGGGAATACCCCCTTGCCGTTCACACTCTGCCCGGACGTGAACAGCAGCCTGCAGCCTTAACGTTCACAATACTCCCTTACCATTCCATCAAGCCATTCAGCTGCCTGCTGCAGCCCTTCCTCCGTAAAAGGAAAATCCTTCGCCGTCTTTACGGCCTCATCCGCAGCGGCATATCCGTATGGCTCAGGCCAGCAGACCGCCCGAAGAGATGCCTCCCCCCGCTTGTCCGGCGGCGTGTAATGGACGTTCTGCAGAGGTTCCCGGGCGATCCGGTAGCGCATGCCGCGGCAGCTTCCGTAATATGCCTCGCCGTATTCATAGTGCACAAAGGGAAAAAGTTCCTCCCTCCTTATCCGGCCGGTTTCCATATGATCACCCCGCGAGCTCCGGCTTTTTGCCCGTATACAGCTGATAATAGCGCTGGCGAAGGGCAAGAAGCTCCTCATGCGTTCCCTGTTCGACGATCCGTCCCTGTTCAAGAACGATGATAAGGTCACTGTTCCGTATCGTTGAAAGCCTGTGGGCGATAACGAAGGTCGTCCTTCCCTTCATCAGCTGATCCATGCCCGCCTGCACGATCTTCTCCGTGCGGGTATCGATGGAGCTCGTCGCCTCGTCCAGAATGAGAGCCGGCGGGTTGGCAACGGCCGCGCGCGCGATGGCAAGGAGCTGGCGCTGACCCTGGGACAGGTTGGCCCCGTCTCCCGTGAGCATGGTGTCATAGCCCTGGGGCAGGCGGCGGATGAAACTGTCCGCATTGGCGAGCCTGGCGGCTCCCACGACCTCTTCGTCCGTGGCATCCAGCTTCCCGAAGCGGATGTTTTCGCGGACCGTCCCTGAAAACAGGTGGGTATCCTGCAGGACGATGCCCAGCGAACGGCGCAGATCGCCCTTTTTGATCTTATTGACATTGATATTGTCAAAACGGATCTTGCCGTCCTGAATATCGTAGAAGCGGTTGATCAGGTTGGTGATCGTCGTCTTTCCGGCGCCCGTGGAGCCGACAAGGGCGATCTTCATGCCGGGCTTTGCGTGGATCCAGATATCATGAAGGACGATCTTGTCATCCCGGTAGCCGAAGTCTACCCCGTTAAAGGTGATATCCCCCTCAAGGGCCTGATAAGTCGTTGAGTCAGAGGCCTTGTGGTAGTGCTTCCAGGCCCATTTGCCGGTCTGCTCCTTTGTTTCGACGATCTCCCCGTCCTTATCGTACCTGCAGTTGACAAGCATGACATAGCCCTCGTCCATCTCCGGCTCGGCGTCCAGAAGGGCGAAAATGCGCTCCGCCCCGGCCAGGGCCATGATGATACTGTTGAACTGCATGCTGACCTGGTTGATGGGCATGGAGATGCTGCGGTTGAATGTCAGAAAGCTCGCCAGAGCGCCCACTGTGAACCCTGCATAGGCATTGATGGCAAGGATACCGCCGACGATCGCACAGATGACATAATTGGTATTGC
Organism: Lachnospiraceae bacterium UBA3386; assembly: GCA_002358875.1. Lineage (GTDB taxonomy): Bacteria > Bacillota > Clostridia > Lachnospirales > Lachnospiraceae > CAG-791. Next base: position 8,326 of record DEPS01000009.1, read on the forward strand.
CAAGCTGGGCGTTGACAGGGGCGATAATATTGGCAAAAGCGTTGGCCCTGGCCGCACTGCGGTAGAGCTCCTCATTGAGCCTGTCAAATTCCTGAATCGCCTGTTTTTCATGGCAGAAAACCTTGACGACCTTTTCGCCTGTCATCGTCTCTTCGATAAAGCCGTTCAGGCGCCCGAGGTTTTTCTGCTGGGCGATGAAGTTCTGCCCGGACCGGGCTGTCACCCTTCCCGAGACCACCAGCATCACGCCGATCATCAGTACCGACACCAGGGTCAGCGGTATGCTCAGCACCAGCATCATGGCAAAGATGCTGACGACCGTGATCAGGCTGTTCAGAAGCTGCGGAAGGCTCTGGCTGATCATCTGGCGCAGCGTGTCGATATCATTCGTGTAGACCGACATGATATCACCGTGCGCGTGAGTGTCAAAATATTTGACCGGCAGGCTCTCCATGTGCTCGAAAAGCTCGATGCGGAGCCTCTTCATTGTCCCCTGGGTCACAAATGCCATCGTGCGGGCCTGGAAATAGGCTGCCGCGATACCTGTCGCATAGAAAAAGGCGACGCGCCCCATGGCGCCAAGGAGAGGGGAAAAATCAGGATTCACCTGTCCCGCCTTCACCTGGTCCACCATGGGCATGATATAGTTGTCGATCAGCGTGCGGGTGAACATGGTTCCCTGCACGTTTGCCAGAACGGACACAACGATACAGACCGCCACCATCACCAGCCTCAGCCCGTAATATTTAAACACATATCCGAAGATCCGCTTCAAAAGCTTTCCCGGATTTTCAACCCTGGGACGCGGCCGCCCCCGCATACCCCTGGGGCCGTTGCCGACCTCCCTGACATTTTCCTGTGCCATACGTCTTCCCTCTCTATTTTGTCAGGAAACAGGAGCTGAAAGATTCATGTCTTCCCTCTCCTTATGTTTTTTCCCCTGACTCCTCCTAACTCTCATCAAAGTCCGCGTCCGCCCCGGCTCCGGTCTGGGATTCGTAGACCTCCCTGTAGATCCGGTTGCCCGAAAGAAGCTCTTGGTGGGTGCCGAATCCGTTGACTCGGCCGTCGTCCATGACTATGATCCTGTCGCATCCCTGCACGCTGGAAATGCGCTGCGCGATGATCAGGCGCGTGGTGTCGGGGATCTCCTCGGCAAAGGCGCGGCGGATCTTCGCGTCAGTGGCAGTGTCCACAGCACTTGTACTGTCGTCCAGGATCAGGATCTTCGGCTTTTTCAGAAGAGCCCGGGCGATACAAAGCCTCTGCTTCTGACCGCCGGAGACGTTCGTTCCGCCCTGTTCGATATAGGTGTTATAGCCCTCCGGCATCTTTTCTATGAATTCGTCCGCACAGGCGAGGCGGCAGACGCGGCGGCACTCCTCATCCGAAGCATTCTCGTCTCCCCAGCGCAGGTTCTCGTAAATGGTCCCGGAAAACAGCACATTCTTTTGAAGGACAACAGAGACCTGTCCGCGCAGAACGTCCATGTCATATTCCCTGACATCGTGCCCGCCGACAAGGACACGGCCCTTTGTGACGTCATAGAGGCGGCTGATCAGATTGACCAGGCTCGATTTCGCGCTGCCCGTGCCGCCGATGATCCCAATGCTCTCGCCGGAGCGGATGTCCAGAGAGATCCCCTTTAAGACAGGCTCGGCGCTGCCGGGGCGGTAGGAGAAATCGACGTCCTCGAAACGGATGCTTCCGTCCGGCACCTCCATGATCGGGTTCTCCGGATTTGTGAGGCTGCTCTTCTCATTGATGACCTCCGCAATGCGGCGGGCGCTGGCCTCGGACATCGTCACCATGATGAATACCATGGAGAGCATCATCAGGCTCATCAGGATATTCATGCAGTAGGTCAGAAGACTCATCAGACTGCCCGTCGTCAGTGTATCGCTGACGATCATATTGGCTCCGAACCAGCTGATCAGCAGGATACAGCAGTAGACGATGGCCATCATGAAGGGAGAGATGCTGACGACCCGCAGCTCGGCCTTTATGAACATCTCGTAGATATTTTCGGCAGCCCTGCGGAATTTGCTGTTTTCATAGTCCTCGCGCACATAGGCCTTGACCACGCGGATCGCGGATACATTCTCCTGTACGCTCTCATTCATCAGGTCATAGCGCTCGAAGACCCTCTTGAAATAGACGGAGGTCGTGCTCATCATAAAGACCATAAACACTGCCAGCACGCATACCGCCACCAGGTAAATGCTGGCCAGGCGCGGGCTGATGATAAAGGACATGACCATGGCCACCACCATGCTTGAGGGCGCGCGCATGGCCATCCTCAGGATCATCATATAGGCATTCTGGATGTTGGTGACGTCCGTCGTCAGTCTTGTCACCAGACTGGAGGTCGAAAAATGATCGATGTTGGAAAAGGAAAAGGTCTGTATGTTGTCATGCATGGCCTTGCGCAGGTTCCTGGAAAGCCCCGCCGACGCGCGCGCCGCAAAAAAACCGCCCAGCACACCGGACACAAGTCCCAGAAGAGCCACGACGATCATCATGACCCCTGTGCGGATAATGTAGTCGACATTTCCGGCCATCACGCCCCTGTCAACGATCCGCCCCATCAGGACCGGGATGATCATCTCACAGATCACCTCTCCGATCATGCAGACCGGAGTGAGGATCGACAACAGTTTAAATTCCTTTACCTGTGATAATATCGTTTTAATCATTAATTAATACCACAAAAAGCTGTTATTGAAATCTGTTCCGATTTTCTATGTTCCACAGTTCCGTGTTTGACCTGTTACATGGCCCAGCCCTATTGCTCATCCATATAAAGGGTCTCAACGTTCAGCGCCTGAACCGGCCCATAGTCCTCCGCGGGGTTTCCGCGAATATCCAGATACTTCAGGGCCGTCAGCGACTTCAGGGGCGACAGGTCTTTGATCTCATTGTTCTGCAGCTCCAGGTCGCGCAGGTCTGTGAGCCCGGCAAGAGGAGAGATGTTACCGATTGCATTGTCCGAAAGATACAGGCTCTCAAGCGATTTGAGCTCCTTGAGGGAAGAGATGTCCCCGATATGGTTTCTGCCGAGCATGAGCAGGGTGAGGTTTTTCATTTTTGCAAGGATGCTGATGTCACTGATCTCATTTCCCCACAGATTGAGCTGCGTAAGCTTTGTCAGTCCGGCAAGAGGAGAGAGATCGGACAGTCCGCTGCCGTACAGGGTGAGCACTCCCAGGTTGGTAAGCTTACTAAGGACAGAGATATCCTTCAGCTGATTTCCTCCCAGGTGAAGGATCCCGAGCTCCGTCAGTTTTTCCAGAGGTGTAATATCCGTGATCTGATTATCCTCCAGATAAAGCTGAGTCAGACCGGTCAGGGCCTCCAGGGGGCTGATATCCGAGATCCCGTTGTTCTGAAGATAGAGCCGCTTCAGTGAAGTCATTTTCTTTACAGGCGTGATGTCTGTGATCTTATTATCGTCCAGACACAGGCCCTGCAGCTGAGTAAAGGCCGTAACAGGTGTGATATCAGAGATATTGTTTCCCGTAAGATCCACACTTACCAGAGCAGGAAAACGGGAAAGGACGGAAAAATCCGTCATCCCCGCATTGGACAGATCAAGATAGGTGATCCCGTCCAGATCCGCCTTTGTGATGACCCCGTCAGGCTTTTCGGCGGCTTCTCGGACAGCCTTCTCAACGTTGGCGTTCTCCCAGGTAAAGGACTCCTGCCCGGCAGCGCCGCCTTGAGCAGGTGCTCCGGCCTCCCCGGGTTTTTCATCCGCCCCCGCTTCTTTGCCCCCGCTGTCATTTTCATTGCCGGGCCTGCCGTCCTTTTCCTTCCCGCCTTTGGCATTTTCCTTCTTTTCTTTTTCGCCTTCCTCTGCTTTAAGGAAAGGAAAACCGCCTTGAAGAGACGGATCGGGAAGCCGTTTCGCGATCTGCGGGATCAGGATACATAAAAGAACGACCGGGATCACCGCCAAGGCAAGCATGGGAAGAAGGCTTCCTCTCTTTTTCTTCTTTTTCCCCTTCTTCTTGCGTGAACCTGCGCCGGCGGAACCCTTTGCCCGCCTTTTCCTGGGCCGGGCCCGGTCTTCATCCTCATATCTGCCGGTCTCCGGATCCTCCCGGTACTCCTCATCGTCATCAGGGTATATATCTGTGTCGGGATCATCCGGATCTATGCTTATCATATCTTCCTGATAATCATCATAATAATCCGGATCTGAAACGGCCTGCTCTCTTTCAAAATGATCCGGATCTGTTTTCAGTGTCTTATCCATATAATTATTCCGCCGGCCTCTGTCGCTGTCCGCTTTCCTTTTGCCGAGCATCGGAAGGCTGTTGTCCCTGCCGCAGCGCGGGCAGACCGGTATTCCATCCTTCAGTTCGCTCCCGCAATATCCGCAAAATTGAATGTGGTCTGTCATATACGTATAACCTCCCGTGACCAATGGAGCTAAAATGCCTGTTTATAATAGTACCACAAATGTGCCGGGGAAAGAAGCAGATATTAAGCCTTTGCGGATCCTGGACCGCAAAGGCTTTTAACCGCGCAGACATAAAGCGCTTGAATATTTCAAAGACCGGTTTTAAGATACAAATAAACTATCGATAATCAATAAAAAAATCAATAAAAAAAGAGAAAGCAAAAAAATGAACACCGGATCAAAAACAGACAGATCAGCTGTCTCCGAAGCAAAGCCGGGCACGGAAATCAGAGTTTTCCTGGCTTCTGACCATCATTTCGGAGATGAGGATATTCGGCTCTATGAGGAGCGTCCTTTTGAGAGCACAGAAGAGATGGACCGGGAAATGATCCGTCGATGGAACAGCGTCGTGGGCAAAGAGGATCTGGTCTGGCATCTGGGCGATTTCTGCAGCTGCGGCCTAAGGCGGTGCCGGCAGCTCCTGGAACAGCTCAACGGAAGAAAGCGCCTCATCATGGGAAATCACGACAGATACCTGTCGCCTGCCCAGTGGCGGGAAGCGGGCTTCGAGGAGTGTTATGATCTGCCTGTCATCTACCGCGGGTTTTTCATTCTCTCTCACGAGCCGCTTTATACCTGCAGGAGCATGCCCTATGCCAACATCTTCGGCCACGTCCACGGCACACCGGCCTATACCTCCGTCAGCAGCCGCAGCGCCTGCGTCTGCGTGGAGCGCCTGGACTACACCCCGGTCCTTCTGGAAGACCTTAAGAAAAAAATGCTGGCCTCTTACTGAGCCGCCGCCAGCAGCTGCTTCGTATACTCCTCCTTCGGGTGATCATAGACCGTCTCCACGTCTCCCTGCTCCACGATCCTTCCCTTTTTCATGACAAGTACGCGGTCGCAGAGCTGATAGACCACGTTCAGATCGTGGGAAATAAAGAGGTAGCTCAGGTTCAGCTCCTTCTGAAGATCCTTGAGCAGCTGCAGGATCTGGGCCTGGATCGTCACGTCAAGGGCGGAGACAGGCTCATCCGCGATGATAAACCGGGGTCTGCGGATGAGGGCGGCGGCGATACTGACGCGCTGCCTCTGCCCGCCTGACAGCTCTGAAGGCTTTGCCTGAAGGCACTCAGCCGGAAGCTCCACCCGGTCGAGCATATCTCTCACGCGCCTTTTTCTCTCCGCTTCGTCGTATTTTCCGTAGATCCGCAGGGGCTCTTCCAGAGACCAGCCCACAGTGTAGGCAGGATTCAATGAGCTGTAGGGGTCCTGGAACACGATCTGTGGGCGCTTTGTGTAGTGGATGATCTGCCCTTTTTCAGGCTTCACCATCCCCAGAAGCATCCTGGCAAGAGTGGATTTTCCCGTCCCGCTCTCGCCGACAAGTCCCATGATCTCACCCTCCCGGATATCAAAATCCACATCGTGCAGCACCTCCTGATAGGCGCTGCGCTTCCAGAAAAGCCCGTCCGTCCGGTATCCGCCGCTGATATGATCCACCTTTACGACAAGGCTCTTTTTTTCTTCCATAACCCGCTCTTCCTCCCGCGCCCATGTACTTAGCGCATGTTTTTTTCTTACGAACACTTCCGTCCTGTGCTTTCGCCGGCTTCAGCTGCGACTGTCTCATCCGCCTTCCCGACCTTAATCGGGGCGCCCATGCAGCTTCCCGCCTTCAGCTTACAGCTGCCCCGAATGCTTTTGCGCCGTCAATCAATGTCATCCGCACGGCTTCTCGCCATCAGCCTTGAACGACTCGGAATACACTCGATCAGATGCTTCGTATAGGGGTGCTGCGGGTTGAAAAAGATTTCCTCTGTGGACCCCTCCTCTACGACGACACCCCTCTGCATGACGGCGACTCTCCTGCAGAGCTTTCTTACCACGTTCAGGTTATGGGA
>DEPS01000009.1:14762-18345 GCA_002358875.1 Lachnospiraceae bacterium UBA3386
AAGGCTGGGTTTCGAGACCGAAGCCGCGGCGATCATAGCCCTCTGAAGCATGCCCCCCGAAAGCTCGTGGGGGTATTTTTCATAGACGGCTTCCGGATCAGGCAGCTCCACGGCTGAAAGGGCCTCCAGGGCCCACGCCTTCCTCTGCTGCGCGCTCACTCTGGTATGGATCCTGAGCGTCTCCTCGACCTGGGCTCCGATCTTCATGAGAGGATCCATGGCGCTCATGGGTTCCTGAAAGACCACCCCGATCTTTTTTCCCTGCATCTTTCTCAGGAGCTTTCTGTCAGCGTGGAGCATGTCCTTTCCGTCGACCAGGACGTCCCCGGAAAAGCTGCACTTTTTCCTGGGAAGAAGCCCCGCGACGCTCATGGCGGTGACGGACTTTCCCGATCCGGATTCCCCGACCAGGCCCAGGATCTCTCCGTCCTCGATCTTCAGGGAGACTCCCGCGACCGCCTCACGGTCTCTGTTGTGGAACTTGACATGGAGATCCTTGATTTCCAGCATCCGGCTGCCTCCTTCCATTTTTATCACAGTGTTTTTTGCGCCGCAGTTTCTTATAGGCTGCGGTGGTTTCCTGCGGTGTAATTTCTCAAATGCTGCAGCGTTTTTGCGCCGCAGTTTATCACATGCTACTATGTTTTTTGCGCTTCAATTGTTCATCTGCTCCGGCATCAGGCGAGGCCTTTCTCCTTTTCCATATGCTGAAGCCCCTCCCCGATCAGGCTCACGCCAAAGACCAGAAGGGCGATGACGCAGCCCACGCAGATCGCGTACCAGGGCGCGGAGCGGAACATCCCCTGTGCCTCCGAAAGCATATATCCCATGGAGACATCCGGAGCCGTCACGCCGATTCCCAAAAAGCTCATGCTTGCCTCCGCAAGCACGGCATTGTTGAAACCGATGGTCAGTGCCGGAAGGAGGGTCCGGAAGGTATTGGGAAGCATGTGGACGAACAGGATCCGGGCGCTGGACGCCCCCATCAGACGCGCGCTGATGATATAGTTTATCTCCCTCTGGGAGGCAAAAGCCATGCGCATGACCCTGGCGTAGCTGGGTATGAACACGATCCCCAGGGCAATGATGACATTGTATTTTCCGGGGCCCAGAATACTGATGATCACCAGGGCCAGCAGGATGCTCGGGAAAGCGGTCAGCGCGTCGTTAAGCCGCATGAGGATCTCGTCAGCGATGCCGCCGAAATACCCCGTCACAGCACCTACCAGCGTCCCCGCGCCCGCGCCGATCAGGATCGTCGCCGCAGAGATCAGAAGCGTCGTGCCGGATCCCTGCATGACGCGGCTGAAAATATCCCTTCCGAATTTGTCCGTACCGAACAGGTGCTTTATGGAGGGACCCTGAAGCCTGGCGCTGGTCATCTTTGTAGGATCATAGGGCGTATAAAAACAGCCTATGATGATCCAGACGAGGATGATGCCCGCGATCAGACAGCCTGCGATCAGGTAACCGTTCCGGCTCAGTTCCATTTTTTGCTTTATCACCTTTTTCATCAGTGCCCTCCCAGCCTCAGGCGCGGGTCGATTCCCTGATTGATCAGGTCTGCCACCGTCCCTGACAGTATGACCCAGAAGGCGAGGATGACCACCAGCGCCTCCACGACAGGATAATCCCTGTTGGAGATCGAGGCAACGAGGAGCCTCCCCATGCCCGGGATCCCGAAAACCTGCTCCACGACGATCCCGCCGCCTACGATTTCCGCCATGGTCTGTCCCAGGAAAGTGACCGTCGGGACAAGAGCATTCCGGAACACGTGGTTGCGCAGCACCGAAGTGCGGTCATTTCCTCTGGAGATTGCCGTGCGGACATAGTCTTTTTCCATTTCTCCCACGATCGTGCTGCGCATCATGCGCACGCTCATGGCGATTCTGGGGATCGCTATGCAGACAGCGGCAAAAAACAGGTGATACATAGCCCCGCCGAATTCCTTATTCATGTCGGGAAAATCGCCCGGCGTAAACCATTTGAGCACGATCCCGAACAGATAGGAGACCAGGATGCTCAGGAAAAATGCAGGGACGGCCATACAGAGCTGGTTAAAAACCGTGTGGATCCAGTCATAGCGGCTGCCCGAGAGCTGCGCCGCGAACATGCCCAGCGGAATAGAAAAAATGATAATGATCAGAAAACTGAGCATGACCATGCAGACCGTGACCTTAAGCTTGGGCAGAATCAGTGATGCCACCGCCTGGCGGTAGCTGTAGGAGATCCCCAGGTCTCCCGAGACAAATCCTCCCAGCCACCTCACATAGCGGACAAGAAAAGGCTGGTCCAGCCCCAGCTGATGCCTCATCAGCTCCAGACTCTCCGGTGTGGCACTGGTTCCCAGGATCGCCTGTGCGGGGTCTCCCGAAATCATCTGAAAGGCAGAAAATGCCAGAAACGAGACCATCAGCATGGTCAGAAGGAGCGCTGTCACGCGCTGCACCACATATTTCAAGCCTGAGCTCCTTTCCCCTCCCGTCACAAATATCGAAGGGACATCTTTATATCAAACAAAAATACTACAGTTCACGCCCCGAAAGAGCGTGAACTGTAAAAAATCTTCCTGTTCAGTTGAATCGATTACGCCGGTTTAAGTCACTCCCACTTGAGAGTGGACACATCCAGAACATACAGGGGGTAGAAGGTCAGTCCGGTCAGGCCCTTGCGGACGGCGACCAGGTCTGCCATATCCTGTACATACACACTGGCCGCGTTCTCTGTCAGGTTCTTCTCCATCTCCTTGTAGATCTTCACCTGCTCGGCATCGTCATAGCAGGCGACAGCCTTCGCGAACAGCTCGTCATATTCAGCATTATTGTAATTAATGAAATTGTTGCCGGCATCGGAAGTAAAGCGCTCGAGCAGACTCCTTGCGGTCAGGGGATCCGCCGTCAGACCGATCACAGTCGCCTCAAAATCGCGCCCGGTATAGGTCTCGTCCAGCCAGGTCTGCCATTCGACAGGCTTTAAAGTCGCTTCAATCCCAATCTCCTTGAGCTGCTCCGCCATGACCTCTGCGGTATCCACATGGGGCTGATAGTTGGCAGGGACCGTGATCGTCATGGAGAAGCCGTCCGGATAGCCCGCCTCTGCCAGAAGCTCTTTCGCCTTCTGTGTGTCTTTGGTGTAATAATTGACAAGGCTCTCGTCAAAATACTTGGTAAAGGAAGGGAAGACATTTGAGCCGATCAGGAAGCCCTTACCATCGAATGCCATGTCCAGAACTCCCTGCCTGTCCACAGCATAGCACAGGGCCTGGCGCACGCGCACATCGTCGAAGGGGGCCTTGGCATTGTTCAGATACAGGGCCTGTACCAGATTCATGGGGCCCGCCTCAATATTAAAGTCCGCATCGTTAAGCTCGGCAGTCTGCACTGTCGTCAGATGGGAGACCAGATCGTAGGCGCCGCTGTTAAGTCCGTTGATCAGGGCATCCGCCTTCTCATTGATCTTATAGGTAACCTTGTCAAGGCCTGCAGGAGTTCCCCAGTAGTCAGCAAATTTCTCAAGCACGACAGATTCGAGGGCCGTGCGGGAAACGAAACGGTAGGGGCCTGTGCCGACCGGAGCGGTGTCC
>DEPS01000009.1:18501-20370 GCA_002358875.1 Lachnospiraceae bacterium UBA3386
CAGGCAAGACCCGTCCTGGTCTGCGCGTTGACCTGCTCGTCCTCCTTGCAGCGGGTGATCGAATAGATCACATCATCCAGATCCACAGCCTCTCCGTTATGGAACTTTATGCCCTCGCGAAGGGTAAAGGTATAAGTAAGTCCGTCGTCCGAGACAGCGACATCTGATGCCACGGCCGGAACCGTATTGCCCGTAGAGTCATACTTCACAAGCCCCTCGAACACATTAAACATGACCTCCTTTGTACCTGCCGCGACCGTATAGTGCGGATCCAGGCTCTGATCAAGATCCTGCGGAATGCCGATCACGATCTCATTGTTCTGGGCATGATCGTTGCCCCCTCCGGAAGTGCCGGAGGACTTGCCGCAGCCTGCAATCAGTGAGGCCGTCATCGCCGCCCCCAGCACAAGTGCCAGAAATCTCCTTTTCATAAAAAATACTCCTTTTCTGTTTCCGCTCCCGCGCAGAAAACGTTCCCGTGACAGCCATCCCCCGGCGGAACCAGTGGAAAGCTCCAAGGTCCGCGCGTACATAAAAGTCCGGTTTTTTGGCCTGAAGAAAGGCCTAAAACTTCCCGACTCCGGCGTCCGCGAACAGCAACAGAAACGTTCCCGTAAAAGAAACGAAAAAAATGTGAAATAAAAATTGTCCAAGCATCCAGGGAAAAAGCGGGACGAACGTCCCTCATCAGAAGATAAATCGTTTCCGCAAAAAACGCAGAAAAACCTGTCTACAGCCAGAACCGTTTTCGCACCGCGCCGCCTTCCGGACCGATCATCCCATTACACGCTCCCTTCAAAGTCGCATATGGGCACTGCCTTCTGCCGAAACCGCCGGATGCCTCCCCGCCCGCAAACTTCTTCTGTACAAAACAGGACCCCGCCCGCAGTTTTTCCTTCTGCAAAAACAACAAAAAACCGACCGGCGCAGCCAAAAGAGGGCGCTCTTAAAAGGAGACGTTTCTTCTGCAGTTTTCATGATGCATTTTCCATCGAATAATGCTCACAGGAAAAGTATCATATTTCACGGTTCCGCGCAATCATATATATAAAAAAGATATGAATGAATTCAAAAAAATACATCATTCATTCAAGCCAAAATGTATAAATAGATTTCTTTTTGCGGAATTTCGTGACCTTTCTGACAGCACCTTGACTCAGACGCTTCTTTTCGTTTAAAATACTTTTTTAATTTGTCAGCTGTTTCAACCTGAACGGCTGCAGAAAAAAAACGCCTGGAGATGCTCCGCAATGCGTAGTTTTTCCATCACGTCATCGGTGGAGAGAATCTTCACCCGTATTAGTTCAATTTTGCCAAGAGGAGGAAAAGCATGCAGATTGGATTTGACAATGAAAAATATTTACAGACTCAATCCAGCCGCATCCGTGAACGGATCGCGAAGTTCGGCGGCAAGCTTTATCTTGAATTCGGCGGCAAGCTCTTTGACGATTATCATGCATCGAGGGTCCTTCCGGGCTTTGCCCCCGACTCCAAGATCACCATGCTAAAGGCCCTGCGCGAACAGGCGGAGATCGTCATCGTCATCAACGCCGACGACATTGAAAAAAACAAGGTGCGCGGCGACCTGGGGATCACCTACGACATGGATCTGCTGCGTCTTGTGGACGCCTTTACTTCCAACGGGCTTCTCGTGGGAAGCGTCGTCCTGACTCGCTTTGCCGCACAGCCGTCCGCCATAGCCTATGAGAAAAAACTCAAAACACTGGGCCTGAAGGTGTACCGCCACTACCCGATCGACGGCTATCCCTCCAACATACCGCTGATCGTCAGCGATGAGGGTTTTGGACACAACGATTACATCGAGACCTCCCGCCCCCTGGTCGTAGTCACCGCTCCCGGCCCCGGCAG
>DEPS01000009.1:20478-21559 GCA_002358875.1 Lachnospiraceae bacterium UBA3386
GCCAAGTTCGAGACCTTCCCTGTCTGGAACCTGCCCCTGGGCCATCCCGTAAACCTCGCCTATGAGGCGGCAACCGCCGACCTGGACGACATCAACATGATCGACCCCTTCCACTACGAGGCCTACGAAAAGACCGCCGTCAACTACAACCGCGACGTCGAGGTCTTCCCCGTCCTGAACGCGATCTTTGAAAAGATCCAGGGCGAATCGCCCTATAAATCCCCCACGGACATGGGGGTCAACATGGTCGGCTTCTGCATCTGCGACGACGAAGTCTGCAAAACCGCGGCCAGACAGGAGATCATCCGCCGCTACTGCCAGGCCCTGTGCGAGCGCCGCAAGGGTAACGCCTCCAACGAGCCAGTTTTCAAGATCGAACTCCTCATGAAAAAGGCCAATATCTCTGTCAGCGACCGTCCGGTCATCATGGCGGCCAATGTGCGCCACGAGGAGACAGGCGGTCCTGCCGCCGCCATGCAGATGCCCGACGGCACCATCCTGACCGGACGCACGACCTCTCTCCTTGGCGCATCCAGCGCCCTGCTCCTGAACGCCCTCAAATACCTGGGAAAAATACCGGAGCAGGTAAAGCTCCTCTCCCCCGTCATGATCGAGGCCAGCCAGAACCTCATGGTTGACCACCTCGGGGAGAAAAACCCGCTTCTGCACCTCAATGAGATCCTTATCATCCTCGCCATCGCGGCTGTGGATGACGAATATGCAAAAAAAGCCCTCGATGCCCTGCCCCTTCTGGCCGGACTCGACGCCCACTCCTCCGTCATTCTTTCCCAGATCGACGAAGGCGTCTTCAAAAAGCTCGGCGTCAACCAGACCTGCGAGGCCCGCTACGAGAGCAAGAAACTGTACCACAGACATTAATATAATGCCGGGATCAAAAGCAAAACAACCTTTTGACCCCGGCTTCGTTAACACTTTTCACGGTAATACGGTCCCGTCATCCATAATCTCAGACCCAAAGGAAATATCCCTCATGTGCTGCAGGATCTGATCCCTCTCCCAGTCGCTTTCCGCCTCTTTGGTATAAAGGCCGGACTGAGTACAGGGAATAAATTTTGTCTCC
>DEPS01000009.1:21653-25376 GCA_002358875.1 Lachnospiraceae bacterium UBA3386
AACCAGAAATTCCCCAGGCTGTAAAAAACCGGGGCGCCGTCAAGGTACTCCACCCCCTGCAGAACATGGGGGTGGGTGCCGATCACGGCATCCGCCCCTGCCCCGATCAGGCTTTTCGCCATCTCCTTCTGCTCGGCAGTATAATAATCCAGATATTCATATCCCCAGTGTACGCTGGCGATCACAAAATCCGCCTGCTCCGCGGCCTCCCTGACACTCTCACAGAAAGCTTCCGGGTCGTAACAGCCCAGGATCCCGGGTGAGTCCTTTTCCGCCGGCGTCGTCCAGATCGTATCCTCATGCTCTTCTGCGCAGGAGGCCGCCACATAGGCGATCTTTCTTCCGTACAGCTCGATATAGACGGGGGACGCCGCTTCCTTCAGATCCTTTCCCGCCCCGACGCGGCGGATCCCTGCCCGGTCAAGGGTATCGAGCGTATCCAGAAAAGCGTCCGTCCCGTAATCATTTATGTGGTTGTTGGCAGTCAGCACTATGTCGACGCCCAGTTTTTTCAGGTTTTCGACCCTGTCAGGATCCGCACGGAAGGTATAGGTCTTTTGGGATTTTTTACCTCTTGTGCTGTAGGTAAACTCGTTGTTGAGCATAAAAAGATCAAAACCGCGCATCCTTTCGACTGTTTTTTCGGAGAAGCAGTCAAGGATGCCGTTTTTCTGCCCGTCCATTTTTTCCGTCGTCTCCCAGCCCTCCGACAAATTCACGTCGCCTGCAAACCCCAGCGTTACCAGGATATCTCCGCCATGCCGCGCCGCATCAGCCCGGTCCCTGCTCTTTTCCCTGTCTCCCGAAGCAGCTCCTCCTACTGCGTCTCCTGACATCCCAAAGGCCGCCTCCTCCGAAGCTCCCGCGCCGCCCGTTTCACCTCTTCCGGATGCCTTTTGCAAGACGTCGGCGGCTTCCCGGCCGGACGCCCCTTCCTGCGCCCCGTCCCCATTCGTTCTGCCTATACCGGTAGCATCGTGAAAACCCTCCTGATCCCTGGTGACAGAAACCGACGAAGCCTTTCCAAACAAAAAAATACAGACTGCGCACAGCGCAGTCATGACCGGCAGAATATATTTCTTTTTCACAGTTTTCCCTTCTTCCTTATGTCCTGCTTCTGCTTGTCCTGCTTCTGATGCTGTTTTATAAACTTTTCTGTTTAATAACCGTCCGCTTCAACAGAATCCCGGACATTAAGCTTCAACAGGCTTTTAACATGTAAAAACAACGAGCGGGGAGGACTGGCCTTCCCGCTCGTTCCCAAGCTCCAATATATCACAGATTACTGTTTTCTGCAAAAGCTCCCATCGTCATCTTTCCGAGGATATTCCCGATCCGGATGAAGTCTTCCGAAGAATCATTTTCAAGCCCTTCTTCGACCCATTCCGTCCACACGCCGACCAGCCCCGCCTTATAAAAACGGGTCATAATCTCCCTGTCGCGCCTGCTTATGCCGGTTTTCTCCGTAACATTGTCAATATACCTCTCGATTGAAAAACGGCCGATCCTGTTGACATAATCCATCAGTACAGGCCTGGCCTCGGAGTCATAGACATGCAGAATCGCCATTCTATGCTGTTTGGAATATCTCACAAGAGGAAGAATACAGTCTGAAGGAGACTGTACATCCCTGTAGATAATAAACATTTTCTCAACCATTCTCTGGCATATCACGCCCAGCATGGCAGGAATACTCTGATAATGATAGTAAAATGTATTTCGATGGACGCCCGCCTTCTCAACAATGTCATTCACTGTAATCTTGGAAAAATGCTTTTCTTCAATCAGCTGTAAAAAAGCTCCTTCAAGTTTTGCGTTTGCATCTCCTGCAGCCATTCAAATACCTCCGCGCCCGGACAGGCCGGGTCATCCCCCGCCCCGGGCTTCCCTGGCTCAGATAGTAAACATCAATTGAGATTATATTAAATCATATGCAGCTTGAACATGGACAATTGTAAATAGATGTATAAAAAACATGTATATTTTTTCAAGCCCAAGCGGAAATCTATAAAGAAAATGTATAGGTTACTTAAATATACGTGTTTTTATGTATAATATTCGCCCTTTGTGCAGATTCCCATGCAAAAGCATTTCCCATTTCCGGATCATTCTTCTCCGCAAAGCATTCTGACAGTACGGTAGGAACTCTTTTGCTCCTGCAGCCGTGCAGACCGGAATTATTCCCTGCTGCGGAAGCCGAAATGCTCCGTCTCTTTGAGGCGGTAATAAATAAACTTGGTCCGGGCCACTTCCGTCTCTGTGTCGTCAGTGATGACCCCTTCGACCCAGGTGAGCGTCCTTCCCGTTTTCACGACATTCGCTGTACAACGGATCTCCTTTCCCCGGACCGGACGAAGATAATCCATATCGCCCTGGACAGTCGGACCGCCGTAACCGCTTGATGCCGCGGCAAGGCCGCAGATCGTATCGGCCAGTGTAAAAAAGACACCGCCGTGAACTGTATTTAATGGATTCAGATGCCGTTTTTCGATCGTCACCTTTCCGACACAGCGTCCTTTTCCGACATCAACGATCTTCAGATTCACATCCTTTGAAAATCCGACCTCTTCCCCCAGAAACCTCGCTCTTTCACGATCCTGCTCTGTAATCTCTTCTTCTGCCTGGAGATTTTGCGTGACCGCCGGATCATCTGCTTTTTTGCTTTCTATATTGCTCTTTATTTTCTGCTCCTGCATTTTTCTTCCTTTCTCTTCCATCCGATCCCGCGCTCCTTTGAAAAGCACGCAAAAGCACCTCGAATTCAACGCCCTGTGAACAGTCTGATGAAGACTTTAACACGAAAAACAACAAACCACAAGGATTGAAAAAAAACATGATATGCTTATAATCTATAATCAAAGTAGTGTGAATTTGTCAACAGGAGGTCTATATGTATTTTTACATTCCCGTAAAAATTTACTGTGAAAACAACTGTGTCCGCGCGCACGCAAAAGATCTTGCCGCTTTCGGAAAAAAAGCACTGATCGTGACCGGAAAAAAGAGCGCCTTTAAAAACGGTTCCATCGATGATGTTGAGGAAGCTCTCTCCATGTGCGGCACCGAATGGTCCATTTTCAATGAAGTGGAGGAAAACCCCTCCGTGGAAACGATCATGAAGGGACGCGACGCCGGCCTTGCTGCCGGAGCGGATTTCGTGATCGGAATCGGCGGCGGCTCCCCCATGGATGCAGCCAAGGCCATCGCCCTGATGATCCGCCACGCTGACCAGGGTGCGGACTATCTCTATGACAGCAATGCCCCCTCGGATGCCCTGCCCGTCGTATGCATTCCCACGACCTGCGGCACAGGTTCGGAGGTGACCGCTGTTTCCGTTCTGACGCGGCGCAGTCTCCACTCAAAGGGATCGATCCCCCATAAGATCTTTCCCGCGCTCGCCCTTCTGGACGGAAAATATCTCACCTCCGCTCCCCGCAGCGTGATCTGTGATACCTCGATCGATGCCCTCTGCCACATGTATGAGAGCTGGCTCAACACCAAAGCCACCGATCTGTCCCGCATGTGTGTGGACGCCGGCCTGCGCGTCTGGGCCAGGAGCAAAAAGGCCATCCTCTCCGGCGCTCCGCTGAGCATGGAAAATTACAATGACATGCTGCTTGCCTCCATGATGGCCGGCATGGCCATAGCCCATACCGCCACCACCCTGCCTCACGGCATGAGTTATCCCGTGACCGTCGAAACAGGCATGCCCCACGGCAGGGCCTG
>DEPS01000009.1:25406-30028 GCA_002358875.1 Lachnospiraceae bacterium UBA3386
GGGCCTGCGGCTATTTCCTGGCAGGCTATCTTCGCGAAGCCGATTCCCGGGATGTCTCCTACCTCCTTCAGACCGCCGGCTTTGCGGATATCGACTCCCTTGAAAACTACTACCAGGCCACCTGCGGCCGGGACGAAGTCCCCGCTCATGTCCTTGAACAGGCCGTCCGCTCCACCCTCGCCAGCCCCGCAAAACTCGCTCTGGCCCCCTTCGCGGTCACCGAGAGCGCGCTTTTCCGCATCGCCGGCCTGTGATCTCTAACGCTTTTTACCTATAAAGCCCTGCATATAGAACATCGCATAAAAAACCGCCGTGCGGCAAAAAATCTCCTGCCGCGCGGCGGTTTTGTCAGATATGGTCCAAAGCCTCAAAGCTCCCGCTCACCGGGGTCTTTGGACTGTCGTCCTCCCCGGCAGCTGCAGAAGGCGCCTGCTCCTGCGGGCCGGCATCCCCGGAAAAGGGCAGACTTTTTCTGTCCGCCGCCTCTGTCGCAGGCAGCTCTTCCCGCGGACTGACTGCATCGCTTTCTCCGCCCGCGGCCTCGGCAAAATCCGCAAACTCCTCGGAATCGGCAAAATCGACATCCCTTCTTTCTTCCCTTTCCCCGTAAAGGTCAGCAAGCATATCGTCCCGGGCGGCGCGCATCGCCATCCCGATGAGAAGAGCACAGAGCCCCTCTCCTATAAAACCCAGGCCTGTCCAGAGAATCTTTTTTTCTCCTATCCCGTAACCAAGCGACGCGGAAAACGCCCCGTGGACTATGACCGGGATGAGACAGCTGACGAACAGCATGAACCGGGCCCGGGCAGCATGTTCTTTCTGCTCCGATCCCTTTGCAAAGCCGTAGAGGGCTCCCATCAGTCCGGAATAGCCAAAATGGGACGGAATAAATAAAAGAGCGAACAAAAAGGACGCCACCGCCCCCGCGTGAAGGAACTCCGGCATTGCCGCCCTCAGGACCTCCATATCGGCTGGGATCGTCAGATCACTGACCTGCCAGGCCGTATAGATGACTGCCGAAAAACCGATTCCCACAACGGAGGAAGCGGCAATTCCGTCCGCGACAGTCTCCATGATCATTTTATCCCAGGTCGAACTTCTGAGCACAAAGTGCTTCCAGGCCTCTTCAATCAGCGCCGTCGCAAGGACATAGCGCAAAAGAGCCCGGACCGCCGCGAAATTCTCCACTGTGGAAAAAAAACGCAGCACCACAGAGACTGCCAGCATGCCCCCCGCTTCCATCAGAAAAGCCGGGACTGCCGCCAGAACCCCCAGAAAAAAGAGTCTGAACAGCATGCCGACCGATCCCCTGCCGAAGGCCCCCGAACGAAGCGTCACCGCCATCATAGGAATCAGCGGCAGAAACACCGTGATCATAAGCACCGTACGATTCATATTCCGTCCTCCCCGCCGCAGGCCTGTTCCACGTCAAAATCCGGGAAGGCCCTTCCCGCCGCAGGCCCGTCCGGGCAAAACCCGGGCAGCCCCTTCCCGCCGCGGTTTAACAGCCCCGCCCGGCTCCAGGAGCCTGTTTTTCCAACATTTCCAGGGCAAATTTTTCCGCATTAAAGCCCGCTGGCCTCTCGTCTGCTCCTTCCTCCAGGATGAACAGGCTAAAGATGCACCGCACTTCAAAAATCTCCGGCCCGCCGCCTCCCTTTAAGACGGCTGCAAGGTAAAAATCCCTTCCGTCCCAGATAAGATCCAGCGGCGTGCATATGACAGTTTCTTCTTTGTACCGGAAGCTGATCCTCCTGCCCTGATTGACTGCGTCGTTGATCGTATTGACGATTTCATAAACCCGGGCATCACCGCTCTGCGGCGATTCAACGCTGACCAGATGGCGCCTGATCGTCCCTGCCTGAAATCTGCTGCAGAATTTTTTCAGCTTGCCGGTCAGGGCCTCTTTCTGTTTCTTTCCGATAAAGCGGTAAGAAGCGACTGCGTCGCTAATCAGCTTCAGCTCGTCCAGGGTAAACTCCCGGTCCCGGAAATAATAATAATTTCCCGAGCTCACGACCGTTTCAATATCATATCCTTCCTTCGACAGGGTATCGATATCGTCCCGTACCGTCTGGCGGCTGTAGATTTCCCCTTCTTCACGAACGGCATCCATGATCTCCTGCTTGGTGGTGAAATGCTTATCATCCGTGTTGAGGTAGAGATAACGGTAGAGCCTGAGCAGCCTGCTCTTATTTCCTCCCATAAGCACCTCCGGGACCATCCCCGCTGCCCTCCACCATCGAGAGCGAGATGCGCTTCTTTTTGAGGTCGACATTCAGAACAGTGACTTCCACGACATCCCCCACACTGACAGCCTCCAGGGGATGCTTGATAAACCGCCTGCTGATCTTTGAAATATGGACCAGCCCGTCCTGGTGGACTCCGATGTCCACAAAGGCGCCGAAATCAACGATATTGCGCACAGTCCCTTTGAGCTTCATTCCCGGCGTCAGATCCTCCATGGAGAGGACGTCGCTCCTAAGGACCGGGGCGGGCATATCCTGGCGGGGATCCCGGCCGGGCTTTTCCAGCTCCGCTAAAATGTCGCGCAGGGTGATCTCTCCAAGATCAAGGCGCTTTGCCGCCGCAGCCGTGTCGGGCACCATGGCGCGCATCTTCCTTAATGCGGATGTCTCCATGGGAACCTGGAGAAGCCGGGCGAGGGTGTACACGGCCTCGTAGCTCTCCGGATGGACCGCCGTGTTGTCGAGCGGGTTTTCCCCGCCCCGGATCCGAAGGAAGCCCGCGCACTGCTCGTAGGCCTTAGGTCCCAGTCCCTTTACCTTCAAGAGCTGGCTCCTCTGCGTAAACTCCCCGTTTGCCTCCCTGAAGGCAACGATATTTTTCGCTATGGAAGCGCTGATGCCCGCGATATGTGACAGGAGCGGCGCGGAGGCAGTGTTAAGATCCACACCGACCGAGTTGACGCATTTTTCCACCACACCCGCAAGTGCTGCATCGAGTTTTTTCTGATTCATGTCGTGCTGGTACTGGCCCACTCCGATCGCTTTGGGGTCGATCTTTACCAGCTCCGCCAGAGGATCCTGGAGCCTTCGGGCGATGGACGCCGCGCTCCTTTGTCCCACGTCAAATTTCGGGAACTCCTCTGTCGCCAGCTTGCTGGCGCTGTAAACGGAGGCTCCCGCCTCGCTTACGATCACGTACTGCAGGGGTTTTTTCATCCTGCGGAAAAAATCCGTGATGACCTGCTCCGACTCCCGTGAGGCCGTCCCGTTGCCCACAGAAAAGAGGGTGATGCCGTACCTGGCGATGAGCTTTTCCAGCACAGCCTCCGCCTCCTTCACCTTGTTCTGGGGCGCTGTGGGGTAGATGACCGCCGTGTCCAGGACCTTGCCCGTCGGGTCGACGACCGCCAGCTTGCAGCCGGTCCGAAAGGCCGGATCCCAGCCAAGGACCACCCTTCCCGCGACAGGCTGCTGCATAAGGAGCTGGCCCAGATTCTGCTTAAAGACAGTGATGGCCCCGTCCTGGGCCTTCTCTGTCAGCATGTTCCGTATCTCCCTCTCGATCGCGGGAGCGATCAGACGGCTGTAGCTGTCCGCGCACACCTCCTCAAGAACAGGAGAGGTAAAGGGATTCACCGTCCCCCTGCGCTTTATGATCACCTTCCTCTGCAGATAATTCAGGATCCTCTCCACGGGGGCATCGACCTTCACCGTCAGATATCCTTCCTTCTCCCCCCGGTTGATGGCCAGGATCCGGTGTCCGGGAATGCGGCCCGCCTGCTCTTCATATTCAAAATACATCTCATAGACGCCGCTCCGGTCCTCCTTAGCGGACTCTGCGTCGCTCTTTGCCGCAGGGGCCCTGCCGGCGGTCACGATAAACCCGTCTTTCGCGGTACATTCGCGGATCCAGGTCCGGTGGTCCGCATTGTCGGATATCATCTCGGCGATAATATCCTTTGCGCCCTGAAGAGCCGCCTGCGCGTCGGCCACCTCCTTCTCCTCTGAAACGTACTTCTGCGCCTCCTCCAGAGCCGGGTGATCCGCCGTCTGCTCCAGGATCCAGTCCGCAAGGCCCTGCAGACCCTTTTCCCTGGCAGCGCTCGCCCTGGTCTTTCTCTTCTGACGGAAAGGGCGGTAGAGATCATCGACCGCCACCTGTGTCTTTGCGGCCTCGATCTGGGCGCGGAGCTCCCTGGTCAGCTTTCCCTGCGCCTCGATGGCTTCCAGCACCTTCATCTTCTTTTCTTCGAGGTTCCGCAGATACGAAAGCCTCTCGTCCAGCGTCCGCAGCTGCTCGTCGTCCAGCGTCCCGGTCGCCTCCTTCCTGTATCGGGCGATAAAGGGAATCGTATTTCCCTCGTCGATCAGCGAGACCGCCGCCTCCACCTGCCACAGCCTGACCTGCAGCTCCTCCGCTATGATTTTAGCGATCGCTTTTTTAGTGCGCTCCGCCATCAGCTGTTCGTTACTGCCTGCATTCTGAATATCATTTTCCTGAACCGTTTCCAAATGAACCGCTTCCTTTCTGTATAAAACTGATAATTTTTTTGATTATCCCTCAGAACATGTTATAATGTCTTATCTTTTTAACCTTATACCCCATGCCGCAGCGCGCAAGCGCGAAGGCTCCCGAGGCGTTTTCGCGAAGGC
>DEPS01000009.1:30114-48917 GCA_002358875.1 Lachnospiraceae bacterium UBA3386
ATCAGCGCGATTTTTTAAACTTATACCCCATGCCGCACATCAGTGCGGCATCCCGAGGATTAATTCATAAGATTTTACAGGAGATTCTATATGAAACTGAAGTTTTCCATCTTATCCATTTTCACAGTGCTTCTGTGTGCACTCTTTCTCACCGCCTGTTCCGGCACCGGAACCATGTACAGGCCCGATGATGACGAAGAAACCGAAGAAACCGCCAGTACCGCGGACACAGCCTCTGAACAGGGAGCACCCCAGCATGGCGGCGGAGCCGAAGAGGCAGCCGGCAGCCAGCCTTCCAATGAGAAGCCGGAGGAGGAACCCCACGCAAAAACCACTTATCTCGGTGGAATCGGAAGCGACCTGTACAGCGTCAGAACCGTGGATTATTATTACGGATTCTCTCTGGAAGGAAACTCCATGCAGCTTCCCTGCGCCGCATCGGAGATCGCCGGGGCAGGCTGGAAGATTCTCGATTCCCGGAGCGATGAAGAAAGAACCGGGAATACTCTGATCGCGCCCTATTCCTTTGAGTTTTTTGATGCCGTTTACGACGGCAGTGCCGCCTCTTCCGATGAAGGCACACAGACCGCTTCAGAGGATGCACCGGAAAAAAGGATCCGCCTCTGCCTCGCAAATTCCACGGACAGACCAATGGTTCCCTCCGCCTGCATGGTCTGCGGTGTCTCCGCCTCCCTCGACAGCGGCGTTTCCCTCCAGACCGTGTTCGGCACGGGCACAGGGAACACGCTCTCCGACCTGACCGCCGTCTTCGGTACCGACGACTCCATCTACTCCATGACCAGCTACAGCGACGGGACCAGCAGCCTCTGCTACCGCTTCTCCAACGGCCTGGCTGTACATGAACACATTCCTGTCCTAGCTGAGGCTGACGAGAAATCCCTCGCAGAGTGTCTCCTCGCGGAAACCGGCCCGGACGGACAGACCATTACCAAGCTCTCCCTATACTACTTCCGCCTCGAGGAGGCCGACGAAGAAGCGAAAAAGGAGCTTGCCGCAGAAGAAGCTACAGCTGCTGCAGAAGAGGCAGCGGAGCAGGCGGAAGAAGATTATTATGAAGAAGAATATTATTACGAAGAACCCGCTGTAAAGACAGAAAACAAAAAATCAAAAAAGGAATCTTCCAAAAAGAAATCATCGGTCAAGTTACAGGAGCTGGGCCCAAGCAAATGAGTTCCCGTCAGGTATCCTGTCTTTTTCCCGTAAAAAACTCCCTTTTCCGGCTAAAGCGTATCTGTTCAGGTCCCTGCGGTCCTGAGCAGATACTCAAAAGCTTACTTCTCCGTTCTGCTCAAGGATCGTGACGCTTCCCACGCCGGGAAGCATGGACAGCTCGGTGGTAAGCTGCTGACGCCGCTTCGTGCGGACCTTCAGGACCAGATTCTGTTTACCGTCCACTTTTCCTGAAGATATCCTTTTCTTTTGACTACAAAAGCGGGCGATCGTCTCCGAACAGATCTTTTCCAGATCGGCTTTTTCCCCCTGCCTTCCGTAAACAGAGAGTATCAGAGGCGCTTTTCCGAAAGGAAGGATATCCAGGAAGATCACCATCGCAGTCATAATTATGGAGACGATGATCCCCACACGCCACATTCCGGAGGCGATGAAGATCCCGCAGGCGACCGACCAGAGGATGAACGCCAGATCCATCGGCTCCTTGACCGCTCCGCGCAGGCGAACGATGGAAAGCGCGCCGACCACCCCGATCGAAGCGATCGCGTTCTGATGCATCAAAAGGATCAGTGCAGCCGTCACAGGTCCCGCCCCCAGAAGCGAAAGATTATAGCTCATCGAATACATGGTCCTGCGCCCAGCGACGCGGTAGCAGAAAAAAATGTACAGACTCAGCACCATAGCAGCCAGGACCGCCACAATAATCCCCATTTCCCCGTACTCTGACGGCGCATACCCTTCCGACAGAATTTTGTAGATCACATCAATAAACGACATTCTCGCACCTCCTTTAACAGTGTGCCGGCTGTTCAGCATTAACTTAATATCTCAAAAGCACTGCCCCTGCTGCTGACCGCCAAAGCAATAAAAAGCAATTGCGCTGGCGGCGGCGACATTGAGGGAGTCCACCCCGCGCTGCATGGGGATCATCACGACATCGTCCGCCTGCCGGATCGTCTCAGGGGAAAGCCCGTCCCCCTCCGCGCCCAGGATCACGGCGGCTTTTTCTTCCCTCCCGATCCGCAGTGCATTCATTTCGACGGCATCCTCATTCAGCGCCATGGCGATCGTCCGAAATCCCTCTCTCTTCAGCATCTGTATTCCCCTGTCCTGCCAGTCAGAGAGACTCTCACCGACCCAGACCCAGGGGATCTGGAGCGCCGTTCCCATACTGACCCTGAGAGTCCTCCGGTACAGGGGGTCGCTGCAGCCGTCTGTCAGCAGGACTGCGTCCATTCCCAGTGCCGCCGCGTTTCTGAAGATCGCCCCGACGTTGGCCGGGTTCATGACATTTTCAAGCACGGCAATACGTCTTACAGGGCTTTTATATCTGCCTGTCGGCGGCACAGTGTTTTTTGCCCCGCATCCTGGATGCTGCGGCGTCTTTATCCGCGGCTGCCCGATTTCTTCTCCCTGCAGCCCGATTTCTTCTCCCTGCAGCTCTATGTCTTCTTTCTGCAGCCCGACATCTTCTCCCTGCAGCCCGGGCCGGCCGCCCCTCAAAAGCTCCATGGCATCGCGCAGAGGCGGCCTTCTCATCGCGCAGAGAATCCCTCTTGTCAGGGCATAACCGGTCAGCCCGGTCAGCTGTTCATACCTCCCCACGTATACGGGAATATCACCGCAAAGCTCTGTACATCGGGACAGCACCTCTGCCGCCTCTCCCTCCACGTGCCTGTCCTCGACAAGTATGGAGACCGGCACGCAGCCGGCATCCAGAGCACGCAGGGCCACCTTCGGACTCTCCGCGATAAAAAGCCCCCCGTCCGGCTCATAAAAACGTTTAAGCTGCACTTCAGAAAACTTCGTATACACTTCAAGCCCGGGATCGTCCCGCAGAGAAACAACATTTATCAGGTTCATCCAGGTCACCTTCCAATAACTCTTTTCGTGCCATTATAAATCAATTCGTCCAAAAAACCAATTCACCGGCAAAAAAAATTCTCTTGACAATGACCATGGACTCATGTAAAATTATTTTGCTAACAGGAATGTTTTTACATCTATTAGAAAATCGAAGCGTGGCTCAGCTTGGTAGAGCGCTGCGTTCGGGACGCAGAGGTCGTGGGTTCGAATCCCGTCGCTTCGACTCTTGGCAGGGGCAGATCCCGGAGCCGCATAAAAATGCGGCTCCGGGGTTTTTCTTTTATCACAGGAGGTTTTTATGAAGGGAATCGTTCTCGCCGGCGGCTCCGGCACCAGACTCTATCCACTGACCATGGTCACGTCCAAACAGCTTCTTCCGATCTATGACAAGCCGATGATCTATTACCCTATCTCCGTTCTGATGAATGCAGGGATCCGGGACATTCTGATCATCTCCACCCCGCAGGATCTCCCCCGTTTTGAAGTTCTTCTCGGAAACGGCCATCAGTACGGCATCCGCCTTTCCTATAAATCCCAGCCTTCACCGGACGGCCTGGCACAGGCCTTCATAATCGGCGAAGAATTCATCGGGGACGATCCCGCAGCCATGATCCTGGGGGACAACATCTTCTCCGGACACGGGCTCAAAAAAAGGCTCCGTGAAGCCGCGCGCAAATCACAGGAGGAAGGCGGCGCCACCATTTTCGGCTACTACGTGGACGATCCCGAGCGGTTCGGAATCGTGGAATTCGACAAAGACGGACGCGCCATCTCTATTGAAGAAAAGCCCGAACACCCCAAGAGCAACTACTGCGTGACCGGCCTGTACTTTTACGATAACCGGGTCGTGGAATACGCGAAGAATCTCAAGCCCTCCGCCCGGGGCGAATACGAGATAACCGACCTCAACCGGATCTACCTCGAAAACGGAGATCTGCACGTCGAGCTCCTTGGACAGGGCTTCACCTGGCTCGATACAGGGACCCACGAGAGCCTCGTGGACGCCACGAATTTCGTCAAGACCATGGAACAGCACCAGCACAGGAAGATCGCCTGCCTTGAGGAGATCGCCTATCTCAATGGCTGGGTCTCCCGCGAGGACCTGCTCAGGACCTACGAGATCTTCAAAAAAAATCAGTACGGCCAGTATTTAAAGGATGTCCTGGACGGGAAATATATCGATCTGCATATCTGACCAGGATTAAGGACCTGTCACGCAATCTGACTATGTTATTTTGGTACAGCTCCTGACTCTCCTTTTCCGGAATCACAGCTTTTCGCGAAAATTATGCACCAACAACGAAAGGTATGTAATCCATGAAGTCCGAAAAAGAAAGAAAGATACTTCGCAGATCTCCAAAAAGACCGCCCGTCACAGTACAGCGCAACAGTTATATCATCGACGGGATCACCTTCGGCTTTTCCGCTGCGCTCCTTGGTGCCGCGGCAGCAGGTGCCTTCTATACCGGGACGATGGGCACGATCTTTAAGGATTTTCTGCGTATCCTGATCTCGCCCGGCCCCGCGATCACCGACTACTTCGGCCTGGGAAGCATGCCGGCGACCTTTCTGAACGCCGGACTCTGCGGCCTGGTCATGGCCCTGATCATGTTCTTCCTGCCGGGTCCTTCGCATGTCAACACCCTCTCCGGCTTCTTCCTGGTGATCTCCCACTGTTTCTACGGCCTCAATTTTCTGAATATGTGGCCGTGTTTTCTCGCGCCCATCCTTTACATAAAGCTAAAGCGCCTGGACCTGAACCAGAACCTGCATGTCTGCATGTTCTCGACCTGCTTCTCTCCCTTCATCAGCGAGCTGCTCTTCCGCTACACTCAGGGAGCGTCTTTTGTCCAGGGCAGAGCCACCCTCACTGCCCGCGGGGTCCTTCTGGCCTTCACCTTCACCCTCATTATCGCCTTTGTCGCCCCTGCTGTCCTTCCCGGCGTCAAAGCCTGGCACAAGGGCTACAATCTCTACAACGGCGGCCTCGCCTACGGCATGTTCGCGTTTCTCCTATACAGCTTTATGTACCGCACGATGGGATTCGAAGCGCCGACTGTCCTTTCTATCGACAACCCGGTCTATGACAGCTTCGGAAGGTCCTACCGGCTCTTTTCCAACGTCTTTTTCCTGCTTGTTTTCATCGCCTGCCTGGCGGCCGGCTGGTTCCTGAACGGGAAAAGCTACCTGGGGATCAGCCACCTTTTCGCCGACACCGGCTACCAGAGCAATTTCGCCCAGAAATACGGCATGCCCCTCTGCCTGATCAACATCGGCTTCTACGGCACTATCTTTCTGCTTTATATCAACCTCGCGATCCTTCTGACAGACGGCGTCGGCTTTACAGGCCCTACCTGCGGCGTCATCCTGGCGGCGCTCACCTTCACCGCCATGGGCCAGCATGTCCGCAACGTCTGGCCAATGTTCATAGGCTATCCCCTGCTCTTTCTGCTGACCATGCTGTTTAACCGCCTGATCGGCGGAGGCGCCTCCTGGACCATTTCGACCCAGGGCTACATCAATTCCGTTGCCTTTTCCACAGGCCTCTGTCCCATAGTCGGGCGCTACGGCAATATCGCCGGGATCGCCGCAGGCATGCTCTGCGCGGCGCTCTGCACCTCCACCTCCGCCCTCCACGGCGGCCTCATGCTTTACAACGGCGGCTTCACCGCCGGCATCACTGCCCTGATCCTTCTCCCTATTCTCGAACATTACGTCAGAAGGCCCCGGGAATCCATGAATCAGTACATCAACCTGCACGACATGATCACGCTGGATGAAGAACCTGTCGCTGACCGCAGGAAAACGAAAAAGCATTAGAAAAAAGTCCCTGTTACACGATATTCCCGACAAATAAAACACCTCATCCGGCGCTCTGCGCCGCCTTCCTCCTGATGGGAAGGTGCCCCCGAAGGGGCGGATGAGGTGTATTTTATATTGCATCGGATCTTCTCATTGCATCCTATTGAACAATCTCATCGACTACCTGGTCCTGCATCTCCTCCTGGTAGTTCTCTTCGTAAGCATCATCGATATAATCATTCTCTGTTCCGTCCTGAGCCTCTTCCTCATAATCGGCGTCGTTTTCCTCTTCCGTATACTCTTCTGCATCTGCCTCCGCCGAATCAGCTTCCTCCTGCGCGTTTTCCTCCACTATATCCCCTGCCGCATCTTCAGCGGCTTCAGTCCTGAAGATGGTGTATTTATATTCTTTAGCAAACTTAACCGTCACTCCGTTCCCGACAGAAACAGAAAACAGGGCCGTCACGGGCACTTTGCCCGTCTCCTGAGTGCTCCCGTAAGCGGCATTCCCGGCATTTTCAGTGCCCGGAATGTTTCCTGCAGCACCGGCTGCATCGATCCCTCCGCCTTCGATTTCTCCCTGCAAAAGTGCGGCTTCCTGCCCGGCTGCTTCCAGCTCAGCCTGTTTTTTCAGCTCTGCTTCCCGGGCTTCCCGGAGCTGCTTCGCGACATCAGCCGCCCGGATAATGATGGATGACGGACTCTTCTCCCCGTTCGTGGAACGAATGATCAGATCCTGCTCCTCCGACATCTGTATGGTCAATGCCAGGTCATAATTACCGGACAGGGGCTGACCCTGATTCGAAAAAGCGTTACTCACGGCCTTCCAGTCCGAAACTTTGATCCGCTCTCCCGCCTGATAACAATCCGCCGTGTTAAAATCACCTCTGGTGAGCGTCATGGAAACGATCTCCCCGTCAGGAAGGCTGGAGTCCACCTCGAAGCGGACGCCTCCGTCCTCAGCCCATCCAAAGATATCCATAATAACATTTCTACGCTCCGCATCAGAACCGGTTCCTGCAGACGCGTCGGCGGCATCCTCCTGCGTCCCGTTTCCGGCCTCTTCCTCTCCCGAAACGCCCTGCGCAGACAGATCCCCGCTCTGCGAAAGCGGCTGCTCTGACATTGCGACAGCCCCGTCCCCGTTTTCAGAGCCATTACCGCCAAAAGGACCTCCCCCCCGGCAGCCTGCCATGATGACTCCCGCCAGGATCACAGCAATGATAGATTTTGCTTTCAAAGCATACTCCTCCTATCAAAATTATATTGCTTTTGAAATAACATCCGATTCAAAATCAGCAGGCGGAAGGGGACGTGAAAATACAAATCCCTGAACCAGCTCACAGCCCAGGTCCTTCAATATCTTCAGCTGAGACTCGGTCTCCACGCCTACGGCAGTGACCGGAATATTCAGTTTTTTCGCAGCGCCTATGATCAGTGCTGCCAGCTGAATATCCCCCTTGTTCTCTCCAATATTACGGATAAAGTTCCTTTCCATTTTCAGCCCGTCGACCGGCATGGCAGACAGCATGTTCAGCGAGGAGCATCCCGTGCCGAAATCATCCCTTTCCACCACGTATCCCCTCTCGCGCAGACTCTTCACCGCCCGGATCATCCGGTCATCATTTTTACAGTACGCGGATCCCGTGACCTCCAGCCTGAGCGCATCATGCGAGAGCCCGTTTCCCGAAAGGATATCGTCAAGCGTCCTTTCCAGCTCCGGATCAAGCAGATCCGTCCTGGAAAGATTGACAGAGATCGGGATCGTCAGGCCGAATTCCACCCGCCAGCGGGCGATCTTTCTTGCGGCTTCGGCCCACACATATTTGTCGACATCCCCAAGCTTCCCGCTGCGTTCAAACAGGGGTACAAAGGCATCGGGCAGGAGCATTCCCAGCTCCGGGTGCTGCCAGCGGACCAGTGCCTCCGCGCCCACAAGCGCCGGAGAATCAGCCTGTATATCATATTTGGGCTGATAATAAACCTGAAACTCATAGCTGTCCAGAGCGCGGCGCAGGTCATTGAGCAGGCGCTGGTTCTGCTGCTCGATCCTGCCCACATTTTCGTCATAAATGACCAGATGCTCCTTAAAATGCCCGCGCGCCATGCCGCAGGCGGTCCCCGCCATTTCAAACTGCTGCGCTGCCTCAAGCCTGTCCTGCCAGGGCATCACGCCCATGCGCAGCCGGACGCCGGCGCCCGGCACAAAGCTGTCCAGCCTGGCCTGCAGACGGTCAAATACAGCCTGGAAATCTTCCCCGTGCCGGCAGTAGATGCCAAAGCGGTCCGCTCCGAAACGTCCCGCGATCCCGCCGTTTTCTTCCGCTGCAGCCCGGATCTCATCAGCAAGCGCGCATAGGATTCGGTCGCCGGATTCCCGCCCGCCCAGCTCATTGACAAAGTGAAACTGCTCGATATTGACCACAAAAGCGTCATACGGCTTATCCTGATGCTCTTTCTGCATTCTGTCGGCATACTGGAAAAAGTAGCTGCGGTTGTAAAGTCCGGTCAGGTCGTCGGTCTCCGTCGCCCGGATCAGCTTCCTTGCCCTGTTCTCCGCCCGCATGCTGCGCAGCATCAGCAGAAGGATCACCAGCACCACGGCCAGAATGGCAAAGATCACCAGTGCCAGATGATCTTCTATAATATCAAACAGGGTGAGCCTGGAATCTTCGATGACATAGCGGGAAAGCGCGGCGTTGACGGTGGAATCCGGGATCAGGCCGATGACTTTGGCCATGATGGAATACAGCGTGGTCTGCCCGTAGCCCACAGCAAAACAGTAGTCCATTCCGATCCCGGTGGTAAAGGTCGTCAGGTCATATTTGTCGCATAGCCTGGAAATATTGTTGTAACGGTAGCTGCTGATCAGAACACAGTCCGCCCTGCCCTCGGACACCACCTTCAGGCACTCGGCCGTATCGGGATAATAGACCACTCTCCAGTCGGGATAGTTGTCCTGCAGAAAGGCGTTATAATTTGGATTGCCCTCGTTTACGGCTACGATCACATGCTCCCTCTTGGCAAAGAAGTCCTTGTTTGCCGAACGTATTACAGCGTACATGTCCGTGCGCATCAGCGCCGGCGTCATGACCACCTCAAACTTTTTGCCGTCATAGCTGCCCAGATTGGCGGGAAAGACGCAGTCCACCTCCCCCTTTTTCAGTGCCTTCATGGCGTCCGCGGAGGTCGGAAATTCAGCCGCCTCAAAGTTTATGCGGGCATTGGACAGGCATTCCGAGGCACAGTCCAGATAGTCCCTGAGCGCCCCTGTCAGCTCCCCCGTTTTGGGGTCTTTGGCGCAAAAAGCCATATAATTATCCTGATATCCCACCCGGATGGTCCCGTGTTCGGACAGCCAGGCGGCTTCCTCAGGCGTCAGAAAAGCGTTTGCCCCGAACCTCCGGACATATTTTTCAAACATCCGCTGGTTATAATAGGGGTTTCATCCCTTATCCGGCCCATGGCGGCGTTCAGCTCATTGAGCAGATCAGGCCGGTTCTTATTGACGGCAAAATAAAAGTCGGACGATCCGATATTGCACACCGGCACCAGGCGCTCCGGATCCCCATAGGCATTCAGGGTAATATAGGCATCCAGCTGCCCCGCCTCGAGAATCTCCAGAGATTCGACCTCTGTGGTCGTCAGCTCAACCAGTTCCGCCTTCACCCCGTGCTGATCCGCCCACCTCGAAAAAAGCTCCGACTGGATGCTGCCCTTGTTGACGCCGATCCTTTTCCCGTTCAGGGAGGAATAGTCGTCGGACGTGATCGTCTTGTTGCCCGGCGTAATAAAAATGTAGTATTCCTCTGTTCCCATGGGAAGATCCGAGAACAGCATGTTCTTCGCGCGCTCCTCGGTATAGGAAACGTCGCTCATCAGATCGATCTTTCCGTCCTCCAGCATCTGCAGAAGGTCAGGCCAGCTCCCGCTCACATAAGAATAATCCCAGCCGGAATAGGCGGCGATCTTCATCTGATACTCATAGGCATAGCCCGACCGCCTCCCGCTCTCATCCATGGAATTGAAGGGAGACTCATACCAGCCGACACGCAGGACCTTCTGAGGCTCCTCCGCGTATGCAGTATCCGCTGCAAGAAAGGGTACTGCCAAAAAAGCACTTAACAGAAAAATACAAAACAGAAAAGCAATGAATCGTTTCTTTATGCAGTCCCTCATTATGCCGTGTTTTTTCATTGTTTTCTCCGCCTTCCCGGGGTGTCATTTATAAAAACATCGTTTCAAAACCGTCCGTCCTCTCAGGGAATAAAAAAATCTATGGTAATCTTATCACATTGCCCCGCCGTTTTCCATCCATTGGGCACTTTAAAAGAATTGTACGGAGCCGTTAGCGCCTTGTATTCCTGCTGTCTTTCACATATAATGGGCTTGTATATCCTTTATTATCTGTGCAAATGCCCTGAACAAATTCACCCGGGGGCATTTTGTTTCGTGGGAGGTAAATTTCATGGGTCTCAAAGAAGATGTCCGCAGAATCAAGGCGCTTGCAGACGAAAACCGGCTTGCTGTCATGCTCGCCCTGCAGCACGGAGAAAAATGCGGCTGCGTTCTTCTGGAGGAGCTGAATATCACGCAGCCCACCCTTTCTCATCACATGAAGATTCTCTGTGAGAGCGGTCTGGTAAACGGACGAAAAGAGGGCAAATGGATGCACTACTCGATTTCGACGGAAGGTGTATCTGCCTTTCGTGAAACTGTCGGTATCTATGCCAGGTGCGACTGCGAAGGCGCGGACCATAAAGCGGAAACCTGCTCCTGCTAAGCGGAGTGCATGATGCCGCTGTCCGGATCACTAAAAAAGACGAGGCACAGAAGCTGTTTTCTGTACCTCGTTATTTCACGTACATTTATAATTACAGTGTTTTTACGGCGTTTTTGCTTTACAGAACTCACAGTTCCTTCAGAAAAAATCTGTCCATCGTGCTGTGTACAACGCTCTGCGGCCTTTCGATCTGTTTATATCCGGTCTTCTCATAGAGATGGATCGCGGCTTTGAGGTTCGTGTGGGTCTCCAGATACATTTTCTTATACCCCATTTCCTTTGCCCGCTCTTCAATAAAAGCAAGCAGCCTGTATCCGAGGCGGCGCCCCTTTACCATATCGTCCAGATACAGCTTCTGGAGCTCACAGCAGCTCTCAAACCCGTCAAATTCCGCCAGCCCGACACTGCCGATAACCTGCCCGCCCTCGATCAGGACATAATAAGCCCTTCCCGGACAGGCATAAAACCGGCTCATATGGTCCAGCGCCTCATCAAAATAGGCCGTACCCGGAATATCCAGATGGAAGGCCTTCAGATTCTTCCGGACCAGCGCTGCAACAGCGCCGTCATATTTTTCCGTAAGCTGTGTCAGTTCCATAACACTTCCTCTCAGTCAGTGTTCCGAATCGTCAGGCACTCTTCTCCTGCTTTCAGTTCTATAACGCTTCCTTTGTCAGTTTTCCGGAGCGTCAACCACTTTTTTCCTGTGCTCTTTCCTCTCCTCGCGGATCTCCTCCATCATCGCATTGAAGCGCTGCTCGATATACCGGTCGACATTGTGCTGGCGCTCAAGGTCGCGGCTGAGGATCTGTGCAAACTTCACCAGCTCCTTACTGCGGTCCCTGACGAAAAGCTCCCACACGACAGGGGCAGTGCCGGGGCGGACATCCACTTCGACGTGATTGTCAGCTGCAAATTTCATAACATCAAACATTCTTTATTCCTTTTCCTTTCTTAATTTTCTTTTCCTTTGTGTTTTCCTGAAAATTTTCCTTTTTCTTTTCTTTTTGTCAATGTTTCCTTTTTCCCGTTGAAGGTTTCTTTTTCCCGTTGAAGGTTTCCTTTTTCCGAAAAGGTTTTTCCCCTTTTCGCAGTGGATTTTATACTAACAGGGGGATTTTCGAAAATAGGGAAAAGTGACAAAAATTTTTTGATTTTTCCCCCTCGTGACGTTAAATTGCCACCTGAAAATGAGGTGATGTGCAGTTTTTTTCTTATGAACAACCGGAAGGGGGGGGGACGGTTCCCCGGTCCAAAAAACAGCTTGTAAACATAGGGGACGGTTCCCTGGTTCAAAAAACCGCCTCCCCTGTTCCACCTATGCAATAGCCCCTTGTTCTGAACATACGGCAGTGTTAAAATAAAAAATACCGCAAAAGTAGAATCAGCGTTCAAAAGGGCGCCACTCTGCTTGGTCATACCGGCGAAATACTATAGTCGTTGTCCGCCGGAGCAACCCGTTTCACGGGGCTCCGGCGGGACGATTTCGTTTAAGAAAACCCGTCCTAAAGCTTGAGCGATCCAGTATATGTTTTAACATCATGGGACATAGAACGCGCCGGAGCCCTCCAAAAACATGATGACACATGGATAAGGAGGAGAAAAATGACAAAACAGGCAGACAAGCATATTGACGACAGTAGTACGCGCAGAAGCTGTGCAGGTGCGGATGCCAAAAAGATATCTGTACCTCACAAGCTGGTTTTGGTGTCCGAAAACAGCGGTTCAGAAAAACCTGAACAGAAAAATAACGAAGTGGAAAATCCTGAACCGGATAATCAAAAAACAGAAAATCCCGAATTGGAAACCATCGAGGAGAGATGGGAAAAGGCAGGTATCGGGAACGCTTTTATCTTCGGGAAAGTGATGTCCGAGAACCGCAGTCTTCTTCTCGAGCTTTTACAGCTCTCCCTTCCGGAATTCGAAATCACCGAGCTTGTCGAACCGGCAAAGGAAGTAGCTCTCAAACCCTCCTACGATTCCAGAGGAGTGCGCCTTGATATCCGCGTACTCGACATCAGGGGCCGCGTCTTCAATGTCGAAATGCAGCTCAGGGATGAAAAAAACATCCCCCGCCGTATCAGATTCTATTCCAGCACGCTGGACACGACGATCCTGAAAACCGGCGAGGACTACAATAAGCTCAGCGATGCGGTCGTACTTTTCATCACCACATTTGATCCTTTCAGCAGAAACAAATACCGCTATACCTTCCGCAATATCTGTGTGGAGGACAGGGAACTGGAGCTTGAGGATGGAACGTCAAAGATCATCCTAAATGCCTCAGCATCCGTTCCGGAAAAGAAAAAGGGGATAAATAAAAACAAGCCGGCAGATATGCCGGAGGAAATCATTTCCGACGAACTCGGTGAATTCCTCCGGCTTGTCATGGGAACAAAGCCACAGAAAGACGTTGATACATTCGCCGGCAGGGTCCAGAAAAGCGTGGAAATCGCCAAGAGGGACAGTTCCACGAGGAGGGAATTCATGAACTGGGAAATGACACTCACTGTTGAGAGGAATAAAGGTCGGGTGGAAGGAAGAGCTGAAGGCAGAGAAGAAGGAGTGCTTCTTAACCTGATTAATCTGATTCTGAAAAAGTCATTGAGAGGGCAGTCGGCTGAAAGAATATCGGATGATCTGATGGAGGAAACCGCCCTGGTCAATCAGATTCTTCAGATTGCTTCCCAAAACAGTCTTTCCGACCCGGATGAAATCCTGCGCATTCTCAAAACAGAGCGCGGGGACAGCTCTGATGCAGACCGCATTGGGAGTTGATGTACCACTTCCTGTCTGCTGAAAGAGGGAACCGGTGCTGTTCTTAGCAGAAAGTGCAGTCTTGTATGGGGATAAAAGAGAGCTTTTGTCACAGCCTCTTTCGAGCGCCTCTGACAAGAACGCAATTCGTATCTTCAAATAAACCGCTTTTGTTTCGGCTATAGATCAACTGCTGACAAAGGGAGGGGATGACCACATAGGGTCAGCCCCTCCCTTAATAGTTTTAGCACAGGTATCATTCTTCGCCTGGTCAACAAGTTCATTATCTACATTGTACGATCCTTTTTTTCAGTTTCTACGCTCAGTCGGCAGTGGTCGAAGCAGACCGATGCCGGGACCCTGACCGTGTATTACCAGGTGACGGCTGCAAACAACGTGACATACACGGGTTCCGCAAAGGTGACGGTCAGCAGGGCGTCCATGAACAAGTCCGACCTTACCGCCGCGCAGAAGCCCACGGCCGCCAATCCCACCTGGACAGGCAAAGCCCAGACCCTGGTGAAAGCGCCTGATGCCCTGCCGGACGGCTATACGAAGCTCCAATACAGCACGGACGGCGGCAGGACCTGGTCTGACGCCATTCCCACCGGCACGGACGTGGGCAGTACGACCATAAACGTGAAATATGTGGGAGACAAAAACCACATCGACTTTACCGGCTATCCCGTGGTGTCCGCCGTCAAAAAGGCGCGGGCAGCAACTATACCATTAAATATACCGGCGCAAAGCTGACGATCAAGGCGAAACCGGCTGATCCTGACTATACATTACTGCCTGTGATGAAGTCATCCGACAGCACATCCCTCACTCTGACCTGAACAAAGGCGAAAGGTGCAGACGGCTACGACATCTTTTTCAAAAAATGCAGTAAGGGGGAGGCCCCGCTGATCGCGACTGTGAAAGGCAGCGCCCCCCGCAGCTATACTGTCACCGGCCTGAAGAAAGGAGGTTACTACAAGGCATACGTCAGGACTTCCCCGCAATCGGTACAAGGGAGGTTGTCAAACTGAAGAAAGGAGGTTCCTACAAGGCATACGTCAGGGCCTGGAAACTGGTCAAGGGAGAAAAAACCTATATCGGAAAGATCGGCCCCACCCTGCACGCCATAGCAGGCGGCTGCAACAAAAAGGCGGCAAATGCCAGGAAGGTAACGGTCAGGTCACCCAAAGTGATTCTTGCAGTCGGAAAGACTGCTGTCATCAGAGCAAACGTGACAGGCGTGAAGACAGGCAGAATGATACTAATCAAGTATGCACTTGCGCAGCTCGTTTGAGGCTTATAAAACATGTTTGTTTTCTTACCTGCAGTAAAGTTAATTGCATCATTTACGCATCAAAATGCAAATAGAGCATATTGCCACCGTTGCGGTGGGAACAGGAAGGACGGTGCATTGATATAATAGTATAAGGCACACAGCGTGCCCGAAATATCTTTCTGTTCAAACTGGAGGTGGAGATAATGAAGGTTATTGGTATTCTATTGGTGATTCTTGGTGTGGCAGGGATTATGTTAGGAATGATGATGTTTGGCGATATTGGATTAGCCTGTATTGTAGGCGCATTAGGATCTTTGCTTGCTGGAATCGGCTTTATTATTACTGCGGGCCAATTCAAGAAGCTGCGTGGGTAAAAAATACTTGATTATGTCAGACATTTTCGTAGTCACATTATTTCAAGGAGGTTAGACGTGAATTGTCCTTATTGTAATAACGTAGTCAATGGTAATGTGAAATACTGCCCAAACTGTGGCTCGAGTCTTTTGGAAGAAACAAATAACGGGCTTTCTGAGGAAGCTCATTTTCAGAACGATGGACAGGTGCAGGCGCACCCGCAGCAGATGTTTCCCAGGAATAGTACTCCAAATCAGCCAAACAATCAGTACAATAATGTGATGCCTGCAAATGACATGAAAAGGGAGCGCCCTAAGAAAAAAGGGAGCTGCCTGAAGACAATTCTGATCGTAGTTGGAGCTCTTTTTCTTCTGAGTATAGTCGGATCAATGTTTTCGGGATCCGGAAGTAAAAAAGATACTGCAGAGCAGAATACCGAATCCGGCAGGGAAGAAAAAAGTGCCGGCGGAGAATCTCAACAGCCGCCTGCCGTTGAGAACGCTTCTGATGAAGCAGCTGAAACAGAGACGGAAACAGCTGCTGCAGCCAAGGGTGATACACAGACAGTGTACCATGTTGGAGATATTCTCCATGACGGCAATATGGATATTGTGTACGCTGCTTCCGGAGATTATAACGAAGATAATGAATATATGCAGCCCCAAGAAGGGAAGAAATACATATTCATGAAATTCGCTTTTATCAATACATCTGATAAGAAAGACAGCAGCATTTCTTTCTATAGCTTTGACTGCTACGCCGACGGATATGCCGTAGATGCCTATTATGGAGGGGAAGAAGATCTCTCGGCCACCCTGTCAGCAGGAAGATCTACAGAAGGAAATATATATTTCGAGGTGCCTGTTGATGCGCAGGATATCGAGGTGGAATACAGCACTAATTTCTTCACAGATAAAAAGATAAAATTTGTTTTCGAAGGCAATAATGACTCCGGTTATGTGCTGGAAAAGAACACGACAGCAACAGATGGAGCACAGCAGGTTGGTGATACTCTTGAAGGGAAAACACTAAATATTACATATCTTTCATGTCAGGAAGATTCTTCAGATAATATGTTTATCACACCCAGGGATGGGTACACTTATGTCACCTGTGAATTTGAATTCGAGAATGTATCTGATTCGGATGTTTCCCTGTCATATTTCTCATTTGACTGCTTCGCAGACGGAATAAGCTGCGACCAGGCCTACTTCAGAGATGATACAATAAGCGCAACACTTTCTTCCGGGAGAAAAGCAAAAGGAACGGTGACCTTTGAAGTTCCCAAGGATGCAGAGGTTGTTGAAGTTGAATACCTGACCAATTATTGGACATCCAAAAGAGTTGTGTTCAATGCTTCAAACTATTGATCCTCAGTCTGATGACAAAGAAAAAGCAGAGTCAGTTTTACGGAGAGCCAGCATTTATGCGGGTTTGAGGACTTATAAAGGAATTTGTGAAGTGATGATAGAAATACTGTTTGTCTGCCACGGAAACATCTGCCGCAGCCCCATGGCTGAGTTTATAATGAAGGATCTCGTCGAAAAAGCGGGGTTGTCTGAAATGTTTTACATAGAATCTGCGGCGACCAGCTCCGAGGAGGTCTGGGGCGGACGGGGAAACCCTGTGTATCCGCCCGCCCGGGATAAGCTGCGCGAGCACGGGATCTCATGTAAGGGAAAGCGGGCGCGCCAGATGACACGCGCGGACTATGACAAATGGGATCTGCTGATCGGGATGGACAGAGCGAATATCTGGAATATGCGCCGGATCTGCGGCGAAGACCCGTATGGAAAGATCCGGCTCCTTCTGGACTATGCCGGAAGGACCGGGCAGGAGGTCGCGGATCCCTGGTTCACAGGTGATTTTGAGACAACCTGGAGGGATGTGCTTGAGGGATGTACAGCTCTGCTGGAACCGGCTGTGCCGGCAGCCAAAAAAGTTCATTTAGGGAGGAGGTTTAACAAAACGTGAAAAACAAATTATTTATGGTGTCTCTGATTTGCTGCATTATTCTTACGGCCTGTTCAACAGCGCAGAAAAGCGATTCAGATAACAGTGAATCAGTGCAATCAGCTTTAAACCTCAGAAGCCTCAGCTGCATCAGGAGAAGAACTGACAGTACCGGACGTTGAAGCCGGTATAGATAATATCAACAAATACGGGAATATAACCCTGACGATCGGACCGGATTCCATGAAAAAGCTGGGATACGAGCCGGCAGATATTATTACTGTCAAAATCGGGGACTCAAAAATGGAGATGCCTATAGGGACAGCTTATTCCGACGTAAATTCCGGTAATCCCCTATGCTGTTTTAAAACAGACGCCACCGAAACAGGCAAAACGGAATATGTCATTCTGGTAATTAATGCAGGCAATATGGCGAAATCTCTGGGGATTGCCGAAAGTCATATTATCGATCAGGATCCCGGTTATGAGTGGACCTATCTCAACGGGCTTGACGAATCTGTACCGGTATACATCTCCATGGTACAGAAGCAGGGATATGCAGACGAATACTTCTCTCGTCAGCTTGGAACTACACGTTCAAACAATCGTGAAGATTACCCCAACCTGAGTGATGAAGAGTATGCCAATTTCCGGGTCATAGAAACAACAGGTATGGGAAAAGGGACTTTATACCGGTCTTCCTCTCCGGTGAATCCATATCTGAACCGGAACAAAAAAGCAGATGATGCCCTCCTTACTGCACAGATCAGAACGGTGATAAATACTTCGGACAATGAAGCCACGATGAAGAGTTTTGCGGATTACATCCTTACAAATTATAAAGACTGCGACATCATCGCCCTTGATATGTCGGTGGATACACAGTCCAGGAATTTCCAGGATAGTCTGGCTGAAGCCTGCCGCTTTATCATTTCCCACGACGGGCCTTATCTGATCCATTGCACGGAAGGAAAAGACAGAACCGGTTATGTTTCAGCCATTCTGGAATGTCTGATGGGAGCAGATGCTGATGAAATTGTGACAGATTATATGCTCTCCTACTACAACTTCTACGGACTGGAACCCGGAACCGAGAAATATGAGCAGATTGCTGCAAGTAATATCGACTCCATCCTGGCCTCTATATTAGGAATCAGTTCCATTCGGGAGGAAGGCACGGATCTGCAGGCCTGCGCAGAGACCTATCTGCAGAAGATTGGACTGAGCGCGGAAGAAATCTCTGCACTAAAGGACAGACTCGGGAAAAGTTATCAGTGAAACAGGGGACGGTTCCTCGTTCCGCTCCCCTGGTCCGGTCTCAGCGTACACTTTTTGGGTGTACGCTTTTTTTATAATCAGTTATAGAAAATCGGTATGACCACGGGAATTGTATTTTAAAAGCAGGTATGATACATTTTTTTCAACCAAAAACCAAGCGGATACATAGGCAAATATATACCCGCGGTTTTTAGTGAAATCATTACAGATAACAGAAAGAAGGACGTTTGTATGAAAAAAGTATTTATCCGCAGCTTCTGCCCGTATATGTGTTGTCAGGGAAAAACGATCGCCTGTCGAATGTTCATGTAGAAAATGAAAGCCCCGGAAGTCTGTTTCCGGAGGCTTCAAAAGCGTTATCTGCTGGACATGAGAGGCGGGTTCAGTAAGCCCGCTATTTTAATGCCCATTTGCAGGATGTCCCTGTTCATTATCTGAACGAAGGACAGACAAAAGCAAATACAAAGAAAAACATTAAGGAAAAACGCCGGAGCAGGAGGAACACAAAGAATCAGAAAGACTCCGAATGAAACAGAAAGAGCC
>DEPS01000009.1:48982-52792 GCA_002358875.1 Lachnospiraceae bacterium UBA3386
AAAAGCTCCGAATGAAACAGAAAAAAACGAAGAAATAAAAAGCATCAGAAAGGGATAAGTTATGAAAATCCGTGGAAATATATTTGGAAACATCGAAAATAAAACCGCCCCGGGCGGAAAAGATTCCGGAAAGGGTATCCGGGGGCAGGTGAAGAGGCTTGCTCCTCTCGCGCTGGCAGCAGCCGTTGCGGCCGGAGCGCTCGCAGGATGCGGCGGCTCGGGCGCTTCTGCGGACAACAGCAATAAAGCTTCCTCCGGAAGCGGCTCGGGCGGAACAATCGAGCTGACCAATGTCTCCTATGACCCGACGCGCGAGCTTTATGCCGCCTACAATGCAATCTTTGAGCCCCACTATAAAGAGCTCACCGGCCAGGACGTCAAAGTCACACAGTCGCACGGCGGCTCCGGCAAGCAGGCTCTGGAGGTCTCCAACGGACTTGAGGCCGACGTCGTGACACTTGCTCTTGAGGGCGATGTACAGGTCGTCGCGGATTCAGGACTGATTGACGACGGGTTCGTGAGTGAGTTCCCTCTTGACAGTTCCCCCTACACTTCAACCATTGTTTTCCTGGTACGAAAGGGCAATCCCAAAAACATCGCCGACTGGAATGACCTGATCCGTGAAGGTGTCGGCGTCATCACACCTAACCCCAAGACCTCCGGCGGCGCAATGTGGAATTACCTCGCTGCCTGGTATTATTTCGAGCAGCAGGGTCAGAGTGAGGAAGAAGTGCTCGCCTCTATTGAAAAGCTTTACAGCAACGTCGTCGTCCTCGACTCCGGCGCCCGCGGAGCGACAACTTCCTTTGTAGAAAACGGACAGGGCGATGTCCTGCTCGCCTGGGAGAACGAGGCGTTTTTGTCCCTCAAGGAATATCCTGGCGAATATGAGATCGTGGTTCCTTCCGTTTCCATCCTCTGCCAGCCCACGGTCGCCGTGGTCGATGAGGTCGCAAAAAAACACGGCACCACCGATGCAGCGACTGAATATCTGAATTATCTCTATTCCGATGAAGCGCAGACCATTGAGGTGGAAAACTTCTACCGTCCCAGCACAAAGGAAATCTACGACAAATTCGTCGCATCCGGTGATACAAACACCATCAGCGAAGTCCCTGCCGACGGAAAATGGATCAATGACAACGTCACCCTGACCAATATCAGCTATTTCGGCGGATGGGCCCAGGCCCGCGCAAAACACTTTGCGGACGGCGCCTATTTCGATCAGATCTACGAAAAATGATTTACAAAGACTGGTCTGCAGACAGTGATTTACAAATATTGAAATTTGCGAATACTGATCTATAGAAAGCGATTTGTAAATATTGAGATTTTCGAATACCGATCTGTAAACAGTGATTTGCGAATACTGCTTTGCAGGGAATGATTTAAAGGCAGCTGTACAGAACCGGGGAGGTTCTGAACAGCTGCCTGCGAGGAAACAGCAATGAAAACAAACAGCTCCAGAAGCATCATACCCGGATTCGGCCTGAGCTTCGGTGTGACGATCACGGTCCTGAGCCTGGTAGTACTGCTGCCGCTGTGCTCACTGGTCGTGTTCACAGCGAAGCTCTCCTTTTCTGAATTCATCTACACGATCACCCGGCCCAGAATCCTGTCCGGCTACTGGGTCAGCATCTCGACCGCGCTGGCAGCCGCCCTGATCAATGCCGTGATGGGGCTTATCATGGCCTGGGTCCTGGTGCGGTATGATTTTCCGGGAAAAAAGATCATCGACGGGATCATCGAGCTTCCCTTCGCCCTTCCTACTGCTGTAGCGGGCATCACGCTCACTCACCTGACAACTACAAACGGCCTGGTGGGAAAGTTCTTTTTCCGCACATTCGGCATCCGGATCGCCTATACCCGTCTGGGCATCACGATCGCGCTGATCTTTATCGGAATTCCCTTTGTAGTCCGCTCAGTACAGCCCGTTCTGGAAAAATTTGACATCCAGTATGAGGAGGCCGCCATGATCCTGGGGGCAGACCGCCGGACGACATTCCTGAAGGTCATTTTCCCGGAGATTCTGCCCTCGCTCATCTCAGGTTTTACGCTTGCCTTTGCGCGAAGCATCGGCGAATACGGAAGCGTTGTGTTTATCGCGGGCAATACTCCCTATGAAACAGAGATCGCCCCGCTCCTCATTATGTCCCAGCTGCAGGAATTCGATTACGCTGCGGCGACATCCATCGCCCTGGTCATGCTGGCCATCGCCTTCGTGATCCTGTCGGTCAACGCCATCCTGCAGAGTGTCGTCTCCCGGCGCGTCAGCGGTCTGGCATAAGAGCACCGACTCCCGGCGCGTCAGCGGCCTGGCGTAAGAGCACCGACTCCCGGCGCGTCAGCGGCCTGGCGTAAGAGTGTCGTCTCCCGGCGCGTCAGCGGCCTGGCGTAAGAACGTCATCTCCCGGCGCGTCAGCGGTCTGGCGTAATAAAAGGAGGAAATCTCATGGAACTTCGTAAAAACAGCGGTGCACTCAAGTGGATCCTGATTGCGGTCGTCACGGCCTTTCTCGCGGTCTTCCTTGTGCTTCCGCTGGTCTATATCATCTTCACGGCCCTGTCAAAAGGGGTCGGCGTATATCTGGCTTCCATCACAGATGAGTACGCCCTGAAAGCAGCTGTCCTGACGGTCCAGGCGACGATCTGGGCCGTTCTCATCAACACGGTCTTTGGAATCGCGGCCGCCTGGTGCCTGACCAAATATGCTTTCAAGGGAAAAAAGATCATTTCCACCTTCATCGATCTTCCTGTCACGGTATCCCCGATCATCGCCGGTCTCATCTATGTCCTGAGCTTCGGACGGCAGAGCTTTCTTTACCCGATCCTGGACAAGTGGGGCATACAGATCATCTTTGCCGTGCCCGGTATAGTCCTGGCGACGATCTTCGTCACCTTCCCGTTTATTTCAAGAGAACTGATCCCGGTGCTGACTGCCCAGGGCACCGATGAGGAGGAAGCCGCGGCTCTTATGGGAGCGGGTACTTTCACCATCTTCCGTAAAGTCACTTTTCCCCATATCAAATGGGCCCTCCTGTACGGCATCGTCCTGTGCACAGCCCGCGCAATGGGAGAATTCGGTGCAGTCTCGGTTCTGTCGGGGCATCTGCGCGGCAAGACAAACACCCTGCCCCTCTACATCGAGCTTCTCTACCAGGGCTACGATTTCACAGGCGCGTTTGCGGCCTCCTCGATCCTGGTGATCATGGCAATCATCGTACTGATCCTGCGCATCCTTTTGGAACACAGGGGACAGAAGGAACTGGATATCCATAAGTGAACAGGATCTACATACGGTAGAAAAAGGTATAACGAAATGAGTCAGAATCAGAACAGTGAGAGCTACGTGGAGCTCAGGAATATCAATAAACACTATGGAAGCTTTCAGGCATCCAAAGACATCAACATCAGCATTCCAAAGGGGCGCCTTGTCGCGCTCCTGGGTCCTTCCGGAAGCGGCAAGACGACCATCCTCAGGATGATCGCAGGCCTTGAGCACCCGGATTCCGGACAGATCCTGATCGACGGAAAAGTTGTCAACGACATCCCCGGAAGCGACCGCGGAATAGGCTTTGTTTTTCAAAGCTACGCCCTCTTCCGCTACATGACAGTGTATGACAATATCGCATTCGGCCTGCGTGTCAAAAAGGCTCCGGAAAATCAGATAAAGGAGCGGGTGGCGGAGCTTATGAAGCTCATCAACTGCGAGGGTCTTGAAAAACGCTACCCCAGCCAGCTCTCCGGCGGCCAGCGCCAGCGCGTCGCTCTGGGCCGCGCCATCGTTCGCGAACCCAAGGTATTCCTGAT
>DEPS01000009.1:52908-53030 GCA_002358875.1 Lachnospiraceae bacterium UBA3386
ATCTTCGTCACCCACGATCAGGACGAAGCAATCGAGGTGGCCGACGACATCATCGTGACCAACCAGGGCCGGGTCGAGCAGGCCGGCTCCCCCAGGGAGCTCTACGCCCACCCCGCGACCCC
>DEPS01000009.1:53079-54386 GCA_002358875.1 Lachnospiraceae bacterium UBA3386
GTGGTACAGTTCATAGGAAACTCCATCCCCGTGTCCAATTACGGAAAATTCAGGTTCTTCGACCACTCAGGCGACAATACGACCGCGATCCTCCGCCCCGAATTTATCAGCGTATACAAAAAGGGCGAGAGCGTACAGTTTGAAAAATCGGCCGAGAAAGGCGTCGTCGAGGACATCATCTTCCGCGGCAGCAGCCTGGAGCTTCGCGTGCGCCTGCACGACAACCTCCTCTCCGTCCTGCGCAGCTTCAATGATTCGGAGATAAAGATCGGTGAGACCGTGGAAGTGTTCATCCACCGCCTGTTCGTGATCGACGGCGATGAGGTCCGCCTGGAGCGCAATCAGTCGCTCAGAGACGAGAGTGTATTTATTTAAAAAAGCTATCCCCTGTAATATTTTCTGCCTGTGCGGTTTGAGTGCTTTGGTGCTTTCATCCTTACAGGTCGAATATTTTTGTAAGGAGAAGCTGAACAGTCTGCTGATAAAAGGAAATCCTCATGAAAAAGAAATTTCTGACAGCCGATCTTCTGATCGTCGGAGGCGGGACAGCCGGCTGCTATGCAGCCATTACGGCAGCCCGCCGGTCGCCGGAAAAACAGATCCTGATCGTCGAAAAAGCGAATATCCTCCGTTCCGGTTGTCTCGCGGCAGGCGTCAACGCCCTGAATGCATA
The DNA here is from genome assembly GCA_002358875.1 of Lachnospiraceae bacterium UBA3386. GTDB lineage: Bacteria > Bacillota > Clostridia > Lachnospirales > Lachnospiraceae > CAG-791. The sequence continues at coordinate 53,753 of DEPS01000009.1, forward strand.
TATCCACGAGGGACTGACGGCCCGGGATTACGTGGACTTCGTCCGCTGGGACGCCGAAAAGATCCTCCGGGAGGATCTCGTGCGGACTATGGCGGAGGGCTTCAATGAAGCGGCGCAGGACCTTGAGAAAATGGGCCTTGTCATTTTAAAGGACGAAAAGGGCCGCTACGCCGCCCGCGGGAAACAGAACATCAAGATCAACGGAGAAAACATCAAGCCTGTCCTCGCAAAAGAGGTCGGAAAGTACCCCAACATCCGGGTTCTGAACCACGTGAACCTCACGGATCTGCTGACGACGGAAAAAGCTTCGTTCCGGACCGGAAGGCAGCATTCTGAGGGAAATGAATCCGTCTTTTCGGAAATGCAATCCACCTATGCGGAAGAAACTGCTTCCCTCCGGACCGGAGATCAGTCCTTTGCAGAAAAGGAAGCCGCCTCTGCAGAAGAGACAGCCTCCCCCATTGGACTCAGTGGAGCCTCTGAACCGGAAACGAAAACGGAAAAGAAAACTGCATCAGTCTCTTCAGATGTTGGAATGCGCCGCGTCTGCGGCGCTGTCGGCCTCTCCATCGACGGACAGACAGCCTATGCCATTAAAGCCCCTGCCGTCCTTATCGCAACCGGCGGGGCGGCC
>DEPS01000090.1 GCA_002358875.1 Lachnospiraceae bacterium UBA3386
TAAATGCCGCCGCTTCTTACAGGCTTCCTGCTCCCCGGCTGCGGGGATTCATCGAAGGAAAGTGTGTCCTGCTTCCCATGAAGCGCAGTATAGATGCCGCCGCTCCTGACAGGTTTTCTGCTGCCCGATACCGGAGTTTCATCAAAAGTCAGTGTATCCTGCTTGCCCTGGAGGGCAGCATGGATGCCTTTTGACCTTACCGGGTTATTGCTCCCGGCAGTCGGCGTTGCATCGAATGTCAGCTTTTCCTGCTTCCCTTGCAGGGCAGCATGGATTCCCTTGGACTTCACCGGGTTGTTGCTCCCAACGGTTGGCTCCACGTCGAAGGTCAGTGTGTCCTGCTTTCTCTGAAGGGCAGAAAGGATACCGCCGGATTTTACGGGGTTGCTGCTGCCGGACCGGGGCGCGTCATCAAAGGTGAGCGTGTTCTGCTTTCCACCCAGCGCGTCCTCCTGCTGTTTCAGTTTCCCGTCAATGATGTCGAAGTTCCCGTTCAGGTCCTCAACATCCACAAGGTCGGTCCCGTCTGGTTTTATCAGATTGTAGTATCTCGTCCTGGTCGCCAATTTCACCACCTCCTCTTAATCCTGGGCTTTGACATATTCCGTGCCGCCGTAGGTCACGTTGCTGCCGAAAAGCTCCGGGAACTGCTCCTTGACTTCCTCATAAAGGGAACCCTTGGAGTATGTCAGGTATGGAACTTTCCCCGTGTGCGTGATGCCCTCGCAGCCGCTGGCAGCCGAGCCGTGCTGGACTATGTTTTTCAGCGTGGCGAGGTCGTGCGGCAGGTTGTCATACCAGCACCAGGGCAGCGCAAGGATGCCGGGAATGTTCACAATGCTGTCGCTTGGGAAAGTGACGTAGTTCGTATACATGGTGTCATCATCCACATCGGGAAGTCCGAGACCCGCCATCTTCCGACAGATGCCTGAGGTGGCAGAATTGTACCCGCCTTTCAGACCCGGATTGCACTTGATGTAATCCGAGGCATTGAGCGTGAATGTCAGCACCTGTATCTGGTTGTAGGCGTACAGGTTCGTGTAAGGATAATCTACGCAGCTGGGGCTGGGCAGGGTTTCTGGCCTTCCGTTCCGTTTCTCCATCGCCGCGATGATATAAATGTCCGCCCTCGCCTCGATGGAATACTGGCCGTCCGCAGACACATACCTTCCAGCCGGAAGAATCATGTAGGGAATATTCCCGTACTGCTGATAGTCGGCAAACGCGCCCTTTCCGCTCAGATAATCCACCACGCTGCTGTAGGTGTCTGTCGTAACGTAGTAGTCGCCGTCCGCCGGGATATAAGGAACATCCTGCGGATAGAAGTTGTCCCAGAAATCCGAAGGCAGGTCGTCATTGAATGAAAGCCCCAGGTCTTCACCGATGATCTGGCCGATCACCTCAATCGGAACTGTCATGGCCTGGACGTTCAAAAGCGTCTCGCACTCGTACTGGTCGCCGACAGGCGTCTGGTAGTAGGCATGGAGCGAAGTGCCGTAAGGCGACATGATCTCCCCGTTCCGCGGGTAGAAGGTGCAGGACGGCGTGACCATCTCCGTATCCCCGGACAGTTTGTATTTCAGGGCAACGGTCGCCCCGGTGATGTCCAGCGGCTCTCCCTCGGCATAGTGCGTCTTGTTGGGAGAATGCAGGAAGTAGATCCCGTCAACCTTATCGACCGTCAGCGCGTATTCCGCATAGTATTCAGATCCCGTTGCCGGGTTTCTCCATACCGCCTGGATGGAGACCGTGTCCATATGGCCGATCATCTCCCCGGCGGCGGGGCTGAATGTCACGGAGGAAGCGTCGACCGCCCTGGACGTACCGTCCGAGTACCGTGCGGAAAGGACGGCCCCGGAGAGGTCAAGCCCCGCGCCTTCCTTCTGCGTGGGATTCGCAAGCCCGGTAAAGAGCAGTTCCTCCACATCCGCCACATCGATCTTCGTGTCGGCCGTGAAGCCGTTCCCGGCATGGTCGGTGTACCCGGCTGTGATGTTCAGTTCGCCGCCGTATTCCAGCAGCGTCCCTTCTGCCGGGTCATAGACACACACCTCGGTGATGTCCGAGGCTGTTCCGTCCTTGTAATAAGCCATCACCTGCCCGCCATGAAGGGAGAGCGGCGATCCCGCGTACTGCGGGCTGTCCGGGCTGCGCACCCATTCAATCTTGCTGGTGACGGCGTTATATCCGAAAACAACAAGGCGTGCCTGCCTTGCTGCCAATCGTAAAGCCATAGCCCGTCCTCCTTATGCGTCAGTAATGGAATAGGTGATCTTCAGCGACTGCGAGTCCGTCTTCGTGACCGGGTCCTCCAGGTTGCAGATCGTTCCGATGTAGTTCTGGCAGGCATCGGAGTAGACGTAGTTTATTGAGTACATCCGAAGGTCATCCGTCACATAACCGCAGAAAGAACTCATAGACCAGGAACCGGTCGAATAGGAAGCAGTGTCGCACCTCACCTCGCCATCTTCGTACATAACGCCTCTTGTCCGCCTGTTCTCCAGCGAACCTGACGTGGTGACATACTGGAACAGGAACTCTGTCCAGATGCCGCCTCCCCGGTGAGGGTAAATACCGCAGTCCATCGTCTGGAAACGGTCGATTCCCGGTGTGAACTGGCGTACCTGCGAGGTGTCCACGAGCGAAATCCTGTACACTGATTTTCGGTCATAACTCAGCGCGTAGAGGTAGCCGCCCGAAACGCACAGGGAGAGGGTATTCGTGTTCTTGCTCTGGCTGGACGGATACAAGTAGACCTCCGGGAGCGTCAGCGTCTGCCGGAACTCCGTATCCTCCTCCAGCGTGAAATGGTCGGCGGAGGCTTTCAGCCTTCTGAGATACACCTTGGCGTTCCCGGTCTGGTTGCCCTGCGTAGCGCAGAGGTAGATGTACCCGTCATAGTCCGGCGTCACATCCCAATAGCTCCTGTCCGTGATAATCTCTGAGGACAGGTCATGGATGAGCGCCGTCTCCTCATCCCCCATGTAGGGAGAATTCACCCGGAGCAGGTGCTTCGACAGTCTCCGCTTGTAGAAATAGATGGTGCTGGTCGCCTGGTAGTTATAGGTGAAATATGCCGTGTCCGTATCCGGGTCCATCGCCACGAAATGGCGGTAGCCGGTCGAGATGCGGTTCCAGGCGTTTGCCCGGAACATATGGAACGGGTTCTCGCCAGCCTTGGCATGGGTGAGTGCCAGCGATGCAATCACGCCGTTGCCCTGACTGGGCAGGAAGTTCCACACTGTTGTATAAGTGCCGTTCTGATACCCGGATGCCGTGCTGTCGATGGTTCCCTGCAGGCTGCTGGCGGGGTTGCCATTGCCCCTCCCGGCGCAGCCTGTCAGGTGTACGTTCATCGGGAAATGGACGTTCCCGGCATCCTCGGCGAGCGGGCCGTCAAAAAGAAGCAGCCCGCCCAGCCCCTTCGTGCCCAGCGGCATGATGCTGTATTCGCTGGCATACAACCCAAGGGTATCATTTGAATCGATCCCAGCGCGGTAAGCCAGCGCATTGGTGAGCATATTGTCACGCTCGGTTATCTTGCGCCTTCCCGTCCTGTGGTCGAGAAGTTCTATCTTCACATGGCCTTTCATCATTCGGTTTCTCCTTCCGCGTTTTCCGCAATGCCTCCGAGCAAGGCGGTCAGTTCCAGCCTGATGGGATCGGTAATCTCGCAGTTCTCCGTTGTGCCGGTTGCGGCGGCTGCCTGTGCGCTGATGTCGCCGATTATGGCTGCAAGTTCCCCATGGACAAAGGTCTCCACAGTGATCTCGTTCCCAAAGCCCTCCTCGATCTGGCGCACCCGGTTTTCCAGGGCGGCAAGCTGTCTGGCCATGATGGTCAGGTCGGATTCCTCCGATATCCGGCAGGCAAGGGTGATCTTCACCTCATGGACGCCCTCGTCCCCGCGCTGGATTTCAAAAGGCGTGGATACCGTCAGTGTCACGTTCCCGGAAAGCCGCCAGTCTCGGCAGCTGTAGATCAGCTTATCGTCCAGGTAAACATTCGCCGTCACGACGCTGGCTTCATTGAGCGTGTACGCGCCCGTCCAGATAATCTCGCCGCGGGACTTGTCCGTCTGGATTTCAAACTGCGTGGCGCATACGACGGTTTCCGCTTCCTCGATTGCCATATCCGATGGGCTGTAAGCGTCCGACATCCAGAAGGTGGATGTTCCCTCGATGCCATCCTGCTGGGCAAGCAGCCCTTCAATATCTTTCGTGTACCGGCTCTTTGCCTGGTTGAGCCTTGGGTTCTCGCCGACGCACTTGATGCTGCTTTTTCCGTTGATGCGGTAGACGATCTCCGTGATACAGGCCACCTCGTTCCGCGCCTGTCCCCCGGAAAGGCTCAGAACATCCATCGGGTCAATCGCCGGGTCGCCTGGAATCTCCGCCTCGAAAGGCGTGTAGGTCGTTGCCGCCAGGTTGTTGATGATCGCCTGCAGTATCTGGCCCCGCTCGGTCGTGGACGCAATCTGCAAAAGCGGGTTTGTGCCGATGTTGTAGATCAGCCCATCGTCCGGCTCCACCTTGTAATACTCGGTGACGCCGCCAGCCCGGTAGGTTGCGTAAAGCCCTGTGTATTTCGTGATGTAGTCCGCGATCTTCGAGGAATAGCGCCACGATGCCGGGATATTCATCACGGGCGTGTTCGTAAACGGGATGACCACCAGTCTCCCCATGCGGTCTATCTGGCAGACGCCGCAGAGGACGGTAGCCACCTGCGCTATCAGGTCGCGGTAGGTTTTTACATCGTCCGTGTTCGTCCAGGACAGGTTCCTTGTCCCGTTGGGCATGGCCGCCACCGCTTCCTCCGAAACGCCGAGGGTGACGCCGCAGGCATTGCAGGCAAACAGCAGCCAGCCGTAAGGCGTCCGGGTATTCCCGCTGGTGACCATGTTTTTCTCGAATTTGAGCATGAAGTCGTAGGCTTTCAGCTGGAGGACGGTCAGCGTCCTGGTCGCCTCCGATACGACGAACCTGCCCATCGGGATTTCTTCCGGCTCGTAGTTCACATTCCATGCCGTCGACCGTATGGAATCCCAGGTAACGCTCCGCAGGTCGTTCCACTTTCGCGTCTCCCTGTGGCGGAAAACAAAGAAGAGGTCGATTACCGCGTCATACATACTGTAGCGGTCCACGTTCAGGAAAAGAGAAATGTCCAATTCCGCAGCGTAGACCGATCCCATTTCCAAAGACGTGCTGCCGGCGCAGGAGCGGGTGAGCGACCCGCTGCCTTTCACGATGTCCTTGTTGGTGAAATGGTAGACCCTGCCCGTGGGCGTGGTGATGGTTCCGCGCCAGTCAAACTTCCGGCTGCGCCCGCGGATGGCGTCCCTGTATTTTTCCGATACCTCATACATCGTCCAAGTCCTCCAGGGAGAAGGAAACCGTCCACAGGCCGCCGGCGCTCGTGTCGTGTTCCAGAGAAACCTTGAAGCCGTCCATGTACATGATGCCGGAACTCAGTTCCCCGGTCTGCGGGTCCATCCATTCCACGTTCAGGAAAGGCTCCCGCTTCATCCTTCTCAGCTTTTTCAGCCATGCCAGCGACACGGGGATGGAAACGGAAATGGAAGGCACGCCCTCCCGGATCACATCCCGGATGGTCGTGCCCGCCTCCGTCACCCCGCCGCTGTCCGCAATGACATCGCTGTAGTCAACGGAGTAATTATCCTTCTGCACAGGGAGAGCGGTGCCGTTGATTATAAGATAGGTCTGAAATGTCATGCCCTGCCTCCTGACCGCAGCGCCCTCCGCTGCTGTGCCGTAACGATCAGTTCATCAATAATGTTCCCTCCGATATAGACGGGGATGGTGATACTCCCCGCATCCATCATCTGCATATTGCTGTCAACCGCGCTCTGGATCATGTCCATCAGCGAGGACACGCCGACAACAGCCTCCGGCCCCGCTTCGCCGCCGCCCAGCAGATGGTTCCCGGACTTCCCGAAGATCGTCGGGCTGTTCAGGATCATGCCGTTGTTCATCGCCTTCTTGTACCATTCCACACTGATATGCGGGATGGACGGCGGGTTCAGGCTGAAGGAGCCCGAAATGGAGAAATGCGGCAGCTTGATATGCGGCAGGCTCCAGCTGAAGTTGAAGATGCTTTTCAGCTTGTTCACCACGCCCTGGACAAAGGACCAGACGTTATTGAACACATTTGTGAAGGTGTTCTTTATCCCGTTCAGGATGCTCGAAACCGTGGACTGGATCGCGTTCAGCCCGGAAGAAATCCCGGACTTTATCGAATTGACCACGGTTGTGATAGTCGTCTTTATCGCATTCCACGCCGTGGACGCAGCCGTCTTTACAGCATTGAAAACGGTCGTGGTCGTAGTCTGCACCGCATTCCAGGCTGTGGAGACGGCGGTCTTTACCCCGTTCACGACTGTATCTATGGCGGTCTTTATGCCGTTCCACACCGTGGTCGCCGTTGTTTTCACAGCATTGAACACGGTCAAGGTGGCGGTTTTGATAGCCTCCCATGCCGTAGTCACAGCCGTCTTGATTCCCGTAATGATCGGGTCAAGAGCGGATTTGATTCCGTTCCATACGGTCGTCAGCACGGTTTTTACTGCTTCAAAAACAGTGGAGGTTGTGGTCTTCACCATTTCCCACGCAGTGGAGATGCCTGTCTTGATGGCTTCCAGCGCAGTGGAAATGACACCCTTGATAGCCTCCCACGCCGTGGTGATGATTTCCTTGCAGTTCTCCCAGATAAACTGGAAGGGCAGTGTGATGATGGTCAGCGCCGTGGAGAAAAACTCGCCAATGGCCATGATGGCCACCTGCACCACATTTTTGATGGTTTCCCATGCCGTGGATACAATTTCCTTCATGCCCTCCCAGATGCCGGAAAAGAATGTTTTGATCCCTTCCCAAAGCCCCTGGAAGAACTCAACAAAGGATGTAAAGGCGGCAGGCACGGTCTGGGTGAAAAAGGTGCCGATTGCCTCTACGACTGTGGAAACGGCCGTTTTGATCGCTTCCCAAAGGTTGATCCAGAACTGACGGAACTCCTCCGACGTGTTCCAGAAATAGATGAAGGCTGCGACCGCCGCGGCGATAGCCGCTACGATCAGCGTGATGGGATTTGCGATAATCACACCCCAGAGCGCCTGCAGCCCGCCCATCAGCTTGCTGCCGATTCCAATCACGCTCTGTACCCCTGAGACGATTTTCGGGGCCCATGTCATGATCGTCCCGATGGAGGATATGACCTTACCCACGACAATCAGCAGGGGGCCGATGGCCGCGACTACAAGTCCGATCTGCACGATGGTTTCCTGCTGGGCAGGGGTCAGGGAATTGAACTTGTCCACCAGCCCCTGGATGAATTCAGCCACCTTCTGGATGGTCGGAGCCAGCGCCTCGCCGATGGAGGTGACCAGGACGTCGATGGAGCTTTTCAGCTTTTCCAGGGAGCCGCCGAAGCCGCTCATCATGGCCTGCGCCATCTCGTCCGTAGTCCCGGCGCAGGTGCGGAGAGACTCGTCCAGTGCGCCCACATCCTCCGGTGCGGTGTTGATCAGTGCCAGCCACGGAGCCATCTGGTTCTTGCCGAAGATGGCGGATGCGGCGGCGATCTGTTCCGACTCAGACAGCTTGGAAAAGGCGTCGTGCAGTTCCTTCTGGATCGTAACAGAATCCTTCATGGAGCCATCCGCATTGGTGACTTCGATCCCAAGCTGCTTCATGGCTTCATAGCCTTCCTTGGCCGGGGAAACCAGCCGGGCAAGGCCTGTTTTCAGGGAGTTTGCCGCCTTGTCCGCCTCGATGCCGTTGTTCGCCATGACACCCATATACAGGGCAGCGTCATTGACGGTATAACCGGCCGCCGAGAAAATTGGCGCGGCCACCGACATGGCGCTGGAAAGGCTGTCCACGTCAAGGGCGGAATTATTACAGGCCGCCGCAAACACATCCGCGTAGTGGCCAGCCTCCTCGAAGCTGCCGTGAAAGCCGTTGATGGTAGCTACAAGACCGCCGGAAACCGTATCCAGGTTGCCGCCCTCGCCAGCGGCAAGGTTCATGGCAGGCGCAAGGGCCGCCGCTGCCTGTTCCGCGTCAAGGCCGGCACGGGCAAAGTTCAGGGTTGCGGTGGCGGCATCCTTCATGCCGAAGGTGGAGTTTGCCGCCGCGTCCTTCATGGCCTTGTTCAGCAGCTCGGCTTCCTCGGCGGTGTTGCCCATCGTCTTGTTGGTGAGCTGCATGGTCTT
>DEPS01000110.1 GCA_002358875.1 Lachnospiraceae bacterium UBA3386
GCCGATCATACGGGAGATCGTGAGGACGGCTATCGAGAATAAACAGAACCTCATCATTGAAGGCTGCTATATTCCATTTCATTGGAGACGGGATTTTGATGAGCGATATCTACAGTCGATTCAATTTGTCTGTCTCGCTATGAGCGAAAAATATATCGAGAACCATTTCGATGAGATCATTGGATATGAGTCGGAAATCGAAGCCAGGATGATTGATGCAGACTGTACGATAGATGGTCTTATAGAAGACAACAGAAGTACCGTCGACGGATTTCAGAATGCCGGGGAACAGGTCGTGCTAATCGATTCTGATTATGAGCAAACAATAAAAGCGCTTCTGGGCTGACAATCGGGATTTGTCTAACTGAATACAGAATACCTTATAGCCCTCGGCGTTTCCGCTGAGGGTTTCTCTAATGAATCTGTTACAGAGGGAAAACATTGTGTTTGAGTAAACCTCGGCATCGGGTCTCATATTGTTATGATAAATAGTTGACACATCAACTAATCGATGATATAGTTGAAGCGTCAACTATTTAAAAGAGGAGGTTCGAAGAATGCCGCGAATAAAGTCAATGATCAGACCAGGTTCGCACTGGGATGAAGTGCATTTCAGCAACCACGTTATGATGGATGCCCTGGCCAAGCATCTTCTGGGTGTTGCGCCATACAGGATGACGGATATTGGAGAAGTTATGGAGGCCTATTGTCAGCTTTCAGATACCAGCGAAGAAGGATGGATAAGGGTGTGGAGTCGCCTTGCGTCGAGGATAGAAGCAGAAGCCGTTTTAAAAGAGAATGATAGATGCATGGTTTCTGCGGCATCATTGTATATGCGTGCAGCAACATATTGGAGAACAGCACTCATATGCTATAACAATGCCGGGGATCCAAGAGTAGTACAATACTCGAAAAAGGCTGCGGACTGCTATGAGAAATTTCTGAAACTCTCGGATTACCCGGGTACTGCAATCAACATTCCTTATGAGGGAACCGAACTGCCGGGCCATTTTTACAGATCTCCTGCAGCAGGTGAAAGGGCGCCACTAATGATCCTTGTTCCAGGACGTGATACCTGGGCGGAGGATACAAGATGGATGTATGATGAACTTTTAAACAGAGGGATACATTGTCTTTGCTTTGATGGCCCGGGGCAGGGTGCTGTTCTGAGAGTTCAGAGAATCCCATTCAGACCGGATTTTGAAAATGTTATAACTCCGGTAATCGACTATGCATTGGATAATTTCAGTGAAATAGATCCTGAAAGAATAGGAATAATGGGCTTCAGCTTCGGAGCATTCCTGAGTCCAAGAGCATGTGCTTTTGAAAAGAGGATCAAACTCTGTGTGACCGATACCGGTAATATTGATTGGGGAACACATTTTGCAGATATATTTACCAAAGTCATGAAGCTGCCGTCTCCACTCAGACCTAAGATGGTATATAGCCTCATGGACGACTACGCATGGAAACACGGTGTAAGCAGGGAACATGTTATCGAAGAACTAAGAAAGTATGATAACCGGGATATAGCGGACAGAATCGAATGTGATATGCTTGTACTGGATGGTACAGCGGAAATCAACAAGGGCTCTGCGGAGATCTTTTACAAAGCACTTACGAACTGCCGCAAGGAGTATAAATGCTTCGATAGGGAGTCAACCGCCCAGCACCATGCACAAATGGGTGGATATCAGGCAGGCGCGGAATTCATCGCTGATTGGATAGCTGCAAATTTATCAAAAATCCGCAAAGAAAACTCCTGCCTCTGCAGGCGGTGAGATGAATTTGCCAAAGCGGCGGGAGCATGTCACAGAATTGAAAGCAGGAGATATCATTAGAATGAACACAATAGGAAAAAACCTAAGTATAATCTATAGGCAATTCACAGTTTTTCTGAACAGGGAGCTTGCGGATTCTGAGCTTACTGCTACTGAATTAATGTACATTGGGTCACTTTATGATCAAGATGGAGTGACACAGGATGACCTTGCACGTGAATTCTGTATTGACAAAGCTGCAACAGCACGTACCATACAGACACTCGAGAGCAAGGGCATATTGTTGCGAAAGGTAGATGAAAATGACAGACGTGCGAAGCGTATCTATCTGACTCCAAAAGCAGAAAAGTATAAAACAACTATTGAAACTGTTCAAAAGAAATGGATAGATTTCTGTGGGGCTGATATATCAAAGGAAGAGTTTGCGGCATTTGAAAAAATACTGTCTGAGTTGGCAGAACGCGTAAGGAGATGATCATATATGGCAATGACGATGAAAGTGGCAATGCACGAACGTCACATGGTCCGAAAATATTTGGATAAACCGATTCCCGCAGACATAGTTGAGACACTTAATGATAGAATCAGGAAGCTTAACAACGATCATGGGATTGAAATGAAGCTGATAACCGAAGATAAGTCAGCTTTCTCGACGGTCGTAAGGTTGATTCTTGCTAAGGGCGTTAGGAATTATATTATTCTTGCCGGCAAAGAAGCAGATGATCTCAGTGAAAAACTTGGGTATGCCAGTGCGGATATTATGCTCTTTGCACAGACACTTGGCTTAAATACATGGTGGGTCGGTGGCACATTCAATCGTGGTATTCAATCGCAGGTTTCACCTGATGATAAGGTGATAGGTGTTGTTGCTATCGGATATGGTGCTACACAAGGCATTCCGCATAAATCTAAAAAGCCTGAAGAAGTGAGCTCTTACATTGGAGAAACTCCTAAATGGTTTAAGGATGGGATCACGGCAGCACTTCTTGCACCGACGGCACTCAACAGACAGCCGTTTAATATCATTGGTGATGGAAATAGAGTTGCTATAACCTGCGAAGGAGGTATCTTTGCCGGAGCTAATCTTGGCCTTGTGAAATATCATTTTGAGATTGGAGCTGGAAAAGAGAATTTTGAGTGGGTTTAAATAGGCTTGACAAATTCCAGTTTCACGAAATCAAAATAGCTCCCGGCCACCGGTGAAAATCCGATGATCGGGAGCTTGATTTATGTCCGGGTGTCAGGCTTTTACTTCCTGCCCGTTCTTGAAGGTAAACCGGATGTCGTCCTCGGCATAGACCGTGACGTAGTCCACCAGCCCGTGCCAAGTTTCCAGCGTGAATTCAGGCAGCTGATCCGGCAGCTTTTCAAAGGCCTTTAGGAAGGCTTCGTAGTTGGCTCGCTGGGTCTGCTTCTGGCTGATCTCCTCGGTGACTTCCTCAAGGCGAGCCTTGGCCTTGTCGAAGCGCTGCGTCAGGGCGTCGTACCGTTTCTGGTATTCGGCCTGATCCAGAGCAACGTGGGCGTTTTCGTAAATGCACTGCTGCACCATGTCGGAAACCACCTGCGTTTCCTGCAGGAGCTCATCGTGCTCAGCCTCAAGCGCTGTGGTGTCAAAGAGGACGGGGATCATGGCGTAGCCGTTTGCGATAACCTCACCCTTCGTCTCCAGCAGCTTGTTTACTGCCTTAAGGAAGGCGGCCTGAATCTCCTCGTCCGTCAGGTGCGGTGTGCGGCAGGTCTTGTCGCCGTCGTACTTGTGGTTGCACCGCCAGNNGCCTCCTTGAACTTCTGGCTGAGGGCATCGAAGCGCTGGTTATACTCGTTCTGGTCCTGCGCGACTGTGGCGTTCTGCCGGATCATCTGCTGGATCATGCCGTTGAGCACTTCCATCTCCGAAAGGAGCTCCTGCTGCTGGGCCTCAAGCTCGGTGGTGTCGAGGGTCAGTGCCATGCCCTGCTCGTATGCGGCGATGGCGGCATCCCGTCCGGCCAGCAGCTGGTTGACTGCCACCGTTAAGCGCTCCTTCACCGAGGCCTCGTCGAGATAAGGCGTGGTGCAGCGGACCTCGTTTTTGTATTTCTGGTTGCACTGCCAGACGGTCCGCTTGCATTTTTCCGGCGAGTGCCAGACCTTTGAGCCGTACCAGCAGCCGCACTCGCCGCATTTGATCTTGCTGGAGAAGGCGTGGACTCCGCTGTGGTATTTCTTTCCCTTGCCGCGCCGCTCGATCTCACGCTGCACCATTTCGAACACGTCCGGGTCGATGATGGCTTCGTGGTTGCCTTCGACGTAGTACTGCGGAATCTCGCCCTCGTTGATTTTTGTCTTCTTGGTCAGGAAGTCGACCGTGTAGGATTTCTGCAGCAGGGCGTCACCCTTGTATTTCTCGTTTGAAAGGATGCTTCTGACCGTGGAGATGCTCCATTTGGTCTTGCCGCCCGGCGTGAGTACTCCGTCTTTGGTGAGCTCCTGTGCGATGCTGTTGTAGGTCATTCCCTGAAGGAAGAGCTGGTAGATGCGCCGGATGGTAACGGCCTGCTCCGGGTTGATGACCAGATTGCCGTCAGCGCC
>DEPS01000031.1 GCA_002358875.1 Lachnospiraceae bacterium UBA3386
ATTATGAAACGATCCGTAAATAAAAAATCCTCCGGGGGAGGGGAGGGAATCAGCTATTGGGAATCCATGGCTGACGGCGTCGTGGGACTGCTTCTGTATGTCCTTTTGATTGTTATGCTCCTGATCCTTCTGCTGCTCCGCACAACGTCAGAGGATTATATTGATACTGTACAGGGCGACAATGTGACGGATTTTGACGATTACGACAACGCAGGTGATTTTGAAAAAAGAGAAGACGATGAGCTGGGAGACGAGGAGGAAGAGGAAGAAGAGGAGTACGACGAAGAGGGAGATCAGGAGGACAATACAACCGGAGGAGGAGGCAAGGGCGAGTTCGACGACCCTGATCCCGGAGCCGGAGAAGGTGAAGGGAGCGACAGAGCTGCCGTTCTTGTACAGGTGGTAGACGGTGAGACGCGTCGAACGATCAAAAAAGCCGGTGTTGAATTTGAGCTTTATAACGGAAGCGAGGCTCTACAGATCCTTAACACCTATTATCCTGTCAAAACGGCATATAAAAAATATGAGACAGACAAAAACGGAGTATTCTACCTTCCTGAAAAGATCAAGCTGGGATCCTATTATCTTCATGGACTTTCTTCAATTGAAGGATATGATGTAGCGGATAATAAATCGTTTCTTATTGATAAGTCTTATGACTGGGAGGAGCCCTATACTCTTCAGGTGGAAGTCTATCCTTCCAGGAACGTGATCCGCGTCCAGCTGAGCGACTCGGGAACAGGAAACGGCCTTCGCGGGGCGTCCTTCCATGTCATTGCCGCCAACGATATCGTCACGAAAGACGGTACGACCCGGTTAAAGCAGGGAGAGATAGCCGATACGATTGTAGTAGGAGACAACGGGTACGGAGAGAGCAAGGAGCTATATATTGGAAAATACCTGCTCAGACAGGAAGAGGTGCCTGAATTTTACGGGGCGATCCTGACCGATACACCGGCAGAGGTAGACAGCAAGTCCAATACAGCGACGCCGCCGGTAGTAGACCTCAAAGCACAGAAGACGACCATGCGGATGACGGTTACAGACGCGCTTTACGAAAATATTCCTATTGCGGGTGCTGTCTTTGAGGTGACCGGAGGAAACGGGGAGCTCGTAAGTACATTAAGGACTGATGATAACGGGAGGGCTGTTCTGACAGACCTCAAAAAAGGTATTACATACCAGATACATCAGGTCTCAACTGTGGAGCCCTATATTGCTGACACAAAGGACCATGAATTTACTGTCAGCGCAAGGGGTCTGATCGAGGATAACGTCACAGGAAACATCCAGCTTAAAAACAGGGTCGTGCGTGCCTCTTTTACTGTCAGAGATAAGATTTTCAGGGGACCTGTCTCAGATATCAACATAGCAGTGCTTGACAGTAACGGAAAGGTCGTGAAAAAATGGGAAACGACGGCTACTGAAAGCATCCTGACCGGGTTGAAACCGGGAAGATACAGGGTCATAGTTGCCGGTAATGAAGGAAACGCCCAGATTGTCAATGTAGAAGATCTGACGGATATTCAGGAATTCTCTTTTGATAAATGGACTCTTGCAGATACAGGCGCAGTCCTCGTTGCAGTACTGCTGGTAATCGGCCTGATTGTTTCGATTGTTTTTGCTGTTCTCCGTGTCGGTGAGAAGAAGAGACAGAAAAGACAGGAGGGCGGCTTGTAATTATCCAGTCTGTGCAGCAGATAATGGAAAAAATGGAGGAATGTCTGCAAATGGATAACAGCAGCCGGTTTAGAAAGGTGGACAGCCTGCAAGAGGGCAGTACTACGTTTCGTACGGATCTAGAAAAGAAAAAGCAGCTTCGTTTTTCCGATATTCTTTACGGTATGCGAAGACACACTGTACTGATCATCATATGCACAGTGGTCGGAATGGCGTTTGGTATTATCCTGTCCTTCATTTCCTACGCAAGGGGCGAGATGTCCAAACAGTATGCAATCAAGACTTCAATCAATATCATCACTCAGAATAAGAGCGGTAAGTTTGTTTCCGATTCCGAATTCCCTGACTCCTCAGACTTCCATCTGGCTGAAGATATGGTGGATTCCGTAATATATGTGCTGCAAAGCGACAGGATGCTCAACGCGGTCGTGGAGAGGCTGGATATTCTCGGCATCGGCCCAAAGGATATCAGTAACAACCTCTCTATGTCGCAGTATAAAGAGACACAGATTATCGAGGTTACGCTTTACTGGCGGACAGCCCAGGAGGGTATCGAGATTCTTGAGGCTCTTAATGCTGTCGCGCCGGGAATCCTGATTGACACACTGAAGATCGGCAGCGTCTCTGTCATCAACCCTCCCAGATCCCGTTACCTCATTGGCGGCAATATTAACGCCGCCCTGTGGGGTTACATGATGGTATTGGGTATGATGGCCGGTATAGGTTTTTCCATTCTGGATCTTCTTCTGCGGCCGACACTGCTCAATACTTCGGATGTAGAGAATGACTTTCACATCGAAGTTCTTGGTGAAATCCCTGATAAAAGCCGGTATTTCCGTAAAAAGAGAAATATCCTTATGGCCAATCCGGATGACGATCTCAATACGGATGTTCTGGATAACTATATGTCGCTTGCCTATATCCTCAAGAGCCGCATACAGAAAATGAAACATCCATGCATATATGTAACTTCAGCGGCTCAGAATGAGGGTAAGACAACTGTCACTGCCTACCTTGCGTCGTTTCTCGCAGAACTCGGTATGAAGGTTCTCCTGATTGACTGTGACGTTCGAAATCCAAGACTGGGCGGATTGTTTCTAAGCAATGTTGAATATGCTCACTCTGTCAATGCCCTCTACCGCGGTGAAAGCGAAAAAGAGGACGCAATCACAAGCCTTACAGGCAACCTGGACATCCTGCCGGCTGTTCTGGAACGTCTTACAATGCCGTTTGACGACGCAATGCATGCGATGATCCAGAATCTGAAGCCGGAATATGATGTTGTCCTGCTTGACACCGCGCCGGTAGGAAAGGTCGCAGATACGATGGGCTTAAACGGCCTGGCAGATCTGGCTCTTCTGGTCATCCGCTTTGACGGAACCGGTCTCGAGGTCATCCGCGATGCGATCGTCCGTCTTGACAAGTCCGGGATCCGCATCATGGGCTGTGTTGTCAACGGCGTTAAAAACCTGAGGAAAGAACGGGGCAGTTACGGCAGCTATGGACGTTATACATCATCCGTAAAAAGCGGAAAGAAGAAACAGAAGAGTTCCCAGGCGATTGAGTGGGAGGAATGGGAGAGAGAGCAGCAGGAGAAGGAAAAAGAACTAAAGGCAATCAGAGAACAAAAAGAAAGAAGCCGGGAAAATTCCTACGATAAAAGCAGGGAGCAGGATTCCAAAGAACAATTTAATGGAAATCTGAAGAGTGAAAACCAGAATACCGTGATTAAAAACAGCGGAGATCATATTGAAATAAATGATATCGGAACTTCGGGTCAAAAAGAGAGAAGCGAGGAAGCAGGAACTGACAGGACAGTTAAGGACCTGAGAGAAACAGATAGTGGAGATACGAACCCCGACTGGTTGAAAAAAAAACCAGAAGACAATCCGGACAACGAAGATCCGGATCCGTTTGATTTGCCGGCTAAAAAGCCCGGCGTGTTATGATTTATGTTGATCAGAGACTGTGAATTCACGGGTTGCTTGTCACGGGATATTTTTCCCGGGAAAGGAAGTAATGGGAATATTTGGTATCGGGCCGCTGTATCTTATAGCAGACAAAGTGCCTCC
This sequence comes from Lachnospiraceae bacterium UBA3386, assembly GCA_002358875.1. Lineage (GTDB taxonomy): Bacteria > Bacillota > Clostridia > Lachnospirales > Lachnospiraceae > CAG-791. The sequence continues at coordinate 3,753 of DEPS01000031.1, forward strand.
TTCATACAGCCCCTTTGAAATTGAAAGTCTGCCTCCCGGACATGAAGAAGATATTGTCCGACTCTTTTTTGGAAGAAAAAGGCCGGATCTTAATCAAGCAAGAAAAATTGCCGAGCACATTCAGATGAATGTCTGGGAAGTAACAGGAAAAGAAGGTGAACGGACAGGATGGCTGTTTGAAGACACACTTGGCAGATGTTTCCTTGAGGTTTCAACTGACTATTCCAGAGGAGACTTCTACTGTGAAAAGGACTCAATGGAAAAAGAGCTGCTCATTCTTCCGCCTCTACTCGAGGCCATGCTGGAATGCAGGCTGATCCGGTCAGGCGTTATGATTCTGCACGCGGCCTGTGTTGAAACAGGAGAGGGGGCAATCGCTTTCTCTGCGCCATCCGGGACCGGAAAATCTACCAGGGCGGGTAACTTCGTAAATCATCTTGGAGCCCGCTGGATTTCCGGTGACAGACCGGCAGTTGATCCTAAAGACAAGGTCGTCTATGGTGTACCGTGGGACGGAAAAGAGCAGGTCTTCGTAAATAAGAAAGTTCCTGTCAGGGCAGTTCTGGAGGTACGCAGGTCTCACTCTTCACTGTTAAGTACTTTGACAAATATGCAGGCCTGCAGATTCCTTGCCGGGCAGCTTTTCATCCCTATGTGGGATACTGCTCTTGCAGCACAGGCATTCAGGGGTCTTGAGATGATGACAGAAAATCTGCCTGTCATGCGTCTCTTTTGCGACTGGACTCCTGAAGCGGCAGCCAGGATAGAAGCACTCCTGGTTCAGGCGCTGCAGCGTCAGGATTGTGTGCCTGGTCCCAGGGTTGCGCCTGTAGATATTGACGCTTCCAACTTCAAATCCGAAGATGGAGAGAAGGGTATCATTACAAGTAATAAAAAGGAGGAAACAAAAGAGATGAAACTGAAAGATGGTTTCGAACTTACTGAGCTTGGCGGAGATTTTATGCTGATTCCTACAGGAAATAACATCGTCGAATTTGGCGGGAGCGTGGTACTCAACGACGTATCTGCTTTCCTTCTGGATAAAATGAAAGCTCCTGTGACCCGTGATGAGCTTCTTGAGCTTGTTCTTGCAGAATATGAGGTGGAAAAGGATAGAGCCGCGGAGGATCTCGACAAAATCCTGAAAACCTTCAGTGAGATGGGGATTCTGGAATGACCGGAACCGACAGGGGGCCGGAAAGCGTGATCGAGCTTTTGCAGCAGCTCAAACAGGAAGGGGTCTCACCGGATCTGTACCACGCAAGGATCAGCCGTTTTCTCGGCCTTAAAGCCAGAGAAATGGGAGTCCCTTATGCCGGAAGCTTCGAGCTGACGCCCCTGTGCAATCTTGACTGCAGGATGTGCTACGTACATCTGTCAGGATCCCAGCTGCAGGGAAATACACTTCTCTCTGTCGAACAATGGAAGGATCTGATGCATCAGGCGAAAGAAGCCGGCATGCGGGAAGCCACTTTGACCGGCGGAGAATGCATGACCTATCCAGGCTTTGACGAGGTATATCTTTTCCTTCAGGAGATGGGGGTGGAGGTCACAGTCTATACGAACGGTATTCTCCTTGATGCGGATCGGGTGCGCTTTTTTCAAAAACATCCCCCTGCCCAGATTCAGCTCACCCTGTACGGAAGCAGTGAAGAAGCCTATGAACGTGTCACCGGGCGCAGAGCTTTTAAGCTTGTCATGGATCATCTCAGGCTGGCGGATGAGGCCGGGCTTCCCCTCAAAATTGCGCTGACTCCCAGCCGCTTTATGGAGTCGGATGCGGAGGGGCTGAGCCTTCTTGCCCAGAGCACCGGACTTAGATACACCATCAACGCCTGCATCTTTGAGCCAAGGGAGAATACCGGCCGGTCCGGTCAGTCTCTTGACGCTTCACTGGAGACGTATATAAAAATGTACCGGATGAAGCGTATTTTTAATAAGGAGGAGATCGTCCCCATGAAGGAGTGTGATCTTCCCCTGCCCAATTCGACGGGCGAACCCCGAAAAGGCCTTCGCTGCGCGGCCGGGAGGGGAATGTTCGAGATCAACTGGCAGGGCAGGATGTTTGCCTGTACCAATCTCGTATCCATCAGCGCGGATCCCTTTAAGGACACCTTCAAAAACTCATGGGAGTCAATACACCGGCAGGCCCTGGATTATATGATTCCGGCAGAGTGCGGAGGATGCGCCTATGCGCCGTCCTGCGTCGTCTGTCCTGCCGCCCATGAAAAAGACGGCTCAGCTGAGCACTGCAATCCCGTCTATTGTGAAAGGATCAGGCGTCTGGCCATGGAAGGAATCGCCAGGATCGACTAAATCCTGTGTCGGCGCCGGCACAGAAAGCTGGTCCACGAAAAATGTTCAACAGACACTGAACATGGAGCTGCTGTAAGAAAAGATGTTCAAGTTCGGATTCGTTCCGATCATGATACATAAATAAAAAAGAAAGGAGGATATGCCATTGAAGAAGGAATACAAGGCTCCGTTCGCGGAGAAGGTCACCTTTGACTATCGCCAGCAGGTCACTGCGACATCTGACGAAGAGTGTGATGAGTTCTGGACCAGAAAAAAAGGGTCAAATTGCACTGAGAGACTTGTCAGCTACGGTAACTGATGCACCGTGAGCGGGGAATGTCCTGAGCCGGAGGGGGCCAAAACCCTTCCTGTACGGCATTCCGACGCAGCGCATTGCGCCCCGGAAGGACGTATTTTTGCTTCCTTTCCTGACGCAGGCTGCCTGTCCGAAGAATACCCGGCAGAACCCTGCCGGGTATACACGGACAGAAGGACCCGGACTGAAGGCAAAAGATTCCACTGTACCTTTTACAGTGATTATAAACAATAAAATTATTAAAATTATATTATGAAAGAAAAAATCAGGCGGGTAGTGAAAAGTCCCGCCCTGGCTCAGATCTGGCGTTGGTCGTCAGGTTCCAGGCTCCTGATCCTGCTGATCTGCCTGTTGAACCTGCTTTCATCCGGCTGTTCCCTTGCCACGACGATCGCTACCAGGGAACTGATCGACGGAGCCGTCGGACATAAAACAGAAGTCATACGGCTGCAGGCCTGTATGCTTGCCCTGATCGTGGTTGTAAATCTTCTGGTGGATTTTTTTTCCGGTCTTCTTGAGAAAAAGACGGAAGCCGTACTGCTGAGCAGCCTTCGCCACAATGTATTCGGGAGAATACTTAAAAAACAGTACGCGGGCCTGGGAAAATATCACAGCGGCGATCTCGTCAACAGATTTTTTTCTGATGTCGGTATCGTACGTTCCGGTATTATGGAAATTCCTCCTGCTGTCGTATCCATGACTGTAAGCCTGGTGGGCGGAGCTGTCATTCTGCTCTCCATGGACTGGCGGTTTGTGATCGTTCTGTCAGCCGGCGGAGTAGTCAGCCTGATCCTTATCCTTCTGTATCGAAGGCCCACCAAGCGCCTTCACAAAAAGATGCGGGATGCGGACGGGAAGCTCCATGCGGTTGTCCAGGAGACCCTGGAAAATCTGCGTCTTGTCAAGGCCAGCGGATCTGAGGAACGCGCAAAAAGAAAAGCCGGAGAGAGGCAGAAGGCTTTTACGGCTGCGTTACTAAGGAAGGGATATTTTTCTGTCTACATGAAAAACGGTCTCGGGCTGCTGTTTCAGTTTTCCTGGCTCTTCTGTATGCTATGGGGCTGCAGGGGTATCTACCGGGGGACGCTGTCCTACGGGTCGCTCGCGGCGATCATACAGCTTGTGGGCCATATTCATGTTCCGATCGCGCAGAGCGCCAGCATAGCCTCGCAGGCCTACAGTACGATCAGTTCGGCCGAGCGAGTAAAAGAACTCACGGATCTCCCTGAGGAAGAAGATGCGGGAGATTTCTCCGCAAGAGACCATTATTCAGAGCTGAAAGAGATCAGGTTTAATAATCTTATCTTTTCCTACGGGCGGGAGCATGAGCCGGTATTAAAGGACGTCAATCTCAGTATTCAGCGCGGAGAATTCACTGCCGTGACGGGTATTTCAGGAAGCGGTAAAAGTACGCTCTTCCAGCTGCTCCTGGGAATATACAGTCCTTCAGAAGGACAGGTTGAGTTTTGTTTTGAAGGCACAGAAGGCGCATACAGCGAACCCGCTTCCGCAAGGACAAGGAGCCTGTTCGCTTATGTACCCCAGGGAAACACTCTGTTTTCGGGGACTCTCAGAGAAAATCTCACCATGTTTACCGACAGGGCGACAGAAAAAGAGATTTTTCATGCCGCGGAGACAGCCTGTATAGGAAATCTTGTCATGGAGCTCGATGAAGGGCTGGATACTGTGATTGGAGAGAGGGGCGTTGGGCTTTCAGAAGGTCAGGCACAGCGTGTCGCAATCGCAAGGGCCATCCTCAGCGGGGCGCCAATCCTCCTTCTGGATGAGTCCACCAGTGCCCTGGATGAAGAGACAGAAGCGCAGCTTTTGCGCAATCTGGGAGAAATGAAAAAAGACACCGGCAGAAAAATGACCTGCCTTATCGTAACACATAGAAAAGCTGCACTGGAGATCTGTGACAACAAGCTCCATGTAGAGGACGGGGGAATACTTATATCATGAATGCTGAAGGCATAATGTCGATGTTTCTGACGGTCATCATTATGATGGCCGGACTTGTGGCACTGATTCAGGCTGTAAACCATTCCGTGGGTAATCAAAGATATGTTGCCTCAAATCTTTTTCTCATCGACATAGTGGCAGGCTTTTTATACATGCTGGTCTGGGGACTGGTAGGACTCATGTATATTTATTCAGGATATGATATGCTGGTCATTTTTGCTGTCCTTGGTCTGTGTGTGTTTGCAGTTTTGATATTGTTCATTCGGTTCTGTATCCGGCACTGGGACACATCCATGAACAAAAGTAAGACCTTAATGTTCCTTATTTATTTTGGCATGGTTCTGTACGCAACCATCTTTATGAGGATCGGGCTTTCCAATGTAGGCACCACGGTAGCCGAAAAACCTTTCGACGATCTTACGATGGCTATAAGGTACAGGGAACCGGAGATGCTGATTCATATGGCGGAAAATATTCTTCTGTTTCTTCCCTTTGGATATTTAATTCCGGAAATGAATCCAAGGCATCTGCGCAAATGGTCCTTTGCCTTGATTGGCGGTCTGATGGCCAGTACGACGATTGAGATGATCCAATATGTCTTTCAGCTTGGACAGAGTGATATCGACGATATCATCGCGAATACTCTGGGCGCCGTCCTGGGATTTTTGATTGTAAGGCTGATATGGAGCCTGGGAGAATAAGGTTATTCAAAAATAGGGATATTCATTCTAAATGGAGGGCATAATATTGAACCGGCAGATCAGGGATTTGATTTATCTTGCGTCCTGCGTTCTTAACGGAGAAAGTCCTGACCGGAAGAGGGTGCAGAAAATGGACCTGGAAGCGCTGTATGATACTGCAGCCGAACAGAGAATGGTTTCCATCACAGCATATGCCATCCGGGAGTCAGGCGTGGAAGCCCCTCGTTTTGCGAAACAGAGAATGACGACCTGGGTGAGGAACAGAACCGTGGACAGGGAAAGGGAGGCGGTTCTTGCATCACTTGAAGAAGCAGGGATCTGGTATATGCCTTTGAAAGGCGTTGTGATCCGGGAGTATTATCCACAGTCCGACCTGAGGGAAATGTCGGATAATGACATCATGTTTGACCCTTCCAGAGCAGCAGACGTAAAAAAAATCATGGAAGGGCACGGATTCACAACGACTCATTATGGTATCGGACACCAGGATGATTATCAGAAAGAGCCCGTGTGCCATTTTGAGATGCACAGGATGCTGTTTACCACGGAAGCTCCACCGCAGATATATTCGTATTATCAGAAGATAGAGAACAAGCTTTTCCCCGGTAAAGGTTTTTCGAAACATTTTTCCAACGAGGATTTCTACATATTCCTGGTGGCGCATGAGTATAAACACTACTACTGGCACGGGATCGGTCTGAAAGCCCTGATGGATGTTTATGTATTTCTTTCTAAATTCGGGCTGCAGATGGACTGGAAGTATCTGCGCCGCGAAATGAAAAAACTGGGGATAAAAGATTTTGAAAAAAGGAACAGGCTCCTGGCGATGACGGTTTTTTCAAGGGACGGCCTTAAAAAACTTACTTCTGCCCAGAAACGCATGCTAAAGGTATTTGTGACAGGCGGAGATTTCAGGATATGGGATTATGACCGTCACACAGCGGAAATGATCGAACAGGGAAAAGCCCGATATATCCTCAGAAGGATCCTTCTTCCGCTGCCGGACGTAAAGGAGAGTTATCCCTACTTTTACGAGCACAGGCAGTTCCTTCCGCTGCTTCCGGCATACCGCCTGATCCGTCAAAGCACAAACGCCGCAGCAGAGATCAGGAAAATCCTGAAAGTCTGATTCATGATTCCAGTGCAAAATA
>DEPS01000059.1 GCA_002358875.1 Lachnospiraceae bacterium UBA3386
TTGAGCAAGTCGACAAATCCAAAGAGCACTTGAACTTCAGGTGTACAAAACAGTATTTGACACCGATAGATTATTTACATTTGACGGAGATGAAAGATGAGTAATTTCGGATTTCTTGCAGGTCACCCTGAATATGCTTTGTTTTCAAAATCCTGCATCGAGGCGGAGAGGGTGTTCGCTACGTCACCTGCGATGTGTGCGATCGGCTGCCGAAAGGCTCTGGAGCTCTCCGTCAAATGGGTTTATGCCGCAGACAGGACGCTGAAGGAGCCTTATCGCAACAACCTCCAGTCGCTTCTGCATGAGGATTCGTTTATAGGGGCGGTGGATCCGCGCGTCTGGGGCGCGCTGCAGTATATCGTCCGGCTGGGGAACTTGGCGGTCCACACGGAGCGGGCTGTCAAACCGGAGGATGCCGTGGCTTCGCTCGCCGCGCTTTTTAATTTTGTCGACTGGATTGATTACTGCTATGGAAAGGATTATGAAGAGAAGGCGTTTTCCGAGAAAGCAATCCCTTCCGCGCATGTACCGCTTGATATTAAGAGGATAAAGGAGCAGCAGAGCCTCCTGAATGAAAAAGAGGAGACGATCAGAAAGCTGGAAGAGCAGATCCGCGTCCTGTCCGAACAGTTTACAGCGGAGAAGGAAAAGGAGAAGGAGCACGAGGACAGGGATTTCGACCCGACAGAGGCGGTCACACGGGAGCGCCTGATCAATATCGACCTGAAAGAGCTCGGATGGCGTTTTGAAGGGGCGGAGAAGGATGTTGAGACGGAGTTCCTCCTTCATGATTACAAGGGAGTTCCGGGTAAAACCGGAAAGGCAGATTACGTGCTGTTTGGAAAGGATGGCCTGCCGCTTGCTGTTATAGAAACAAAGCGTACGAGCATTGATCCTAAGGACGGACGCCTGCAGGCGGCGGAGTATTCAAGATGCTTGGAAAGGATGTATGGCAGAAAGCCCATGATCTTTTTGTCGAATGGCTACGAGACTTACTTCAATGAGCAGGATCTCGTCGGGGAGCACCGGGTCGGCGGTTTTTTCACCAGGGATTCGCTGCAGCGTCTGATGAACCGCAGGAAAGAGAGAAAGCCGCTTTCGGAGATCCCCATCAGCGACCGGATTACGAACCGCGTTTACCAGAAGGCTGCCATCCGGAAGGTCTGCGCAGAGATCGAGAACGGCCGCAGCAGGCACCTGCTCGTCATGGCGACGGGCTCCGGCAAGACGCGGACCGCTTCGAGCTGCGTAGATGTGCTCAGCCGGGGAAATTATATCACGAACGTCCTCTTCCTTGCTGACCGCAGGGCGCTGGTCGGGCAGGCCTGTGAGGACTTCAAGAACTACCTTCCCAATATGAGCCTGTGCAACCTCCTTAAGAACCGGGACGATTACAAAGCACGGATCGTGTTTTCCACCTATCCGACCATCCTGAACGCTATCGATTCAATCCAGAAAGACAATGGGCAAAGGGCCTTTTCTCCCGCCCACTTCGACCTGATCATCATCGATGAGTGCCACCGGAGCATATTTCGGAAATATAAGGCCATTTTTGATTATTTTGACGCGCAGCTCCTGGGCCTGACTGCCACGCCGCGCGAAGATGTGGACCACGACACATACAGGTTCTTCGACATGGAGAGCCGAGTGCCGACGCACGTCTATACATACGAGGAAGCGATTGAAGAAAAGCACCTCGTCCCCTACTATAGCATCCTGACAAAGAGCCTTTTTGAGACAGAAGGGATCACCTACGACGATCTGTCCGAGGAGGACAAAAGGCGGTATGAAGATGACTTTGCGGAGGACGATGAGGCACCGCCGGCTTTTGTCCCTTCTTCCGATGTCGATCGGATCATTTTTAACCAGCAGACCATTGACCGCGTGCTGACCGACCTGATGACCAAGGGCATGCGGGTCGCGGGCGGGGACCGCATCGCAAAGACGATCATTTTCGCCCAGAACAAAAGGCACGCGGAGCGGATCCTGCAGAGGTTCAATAAGCTATACCCATCCCTGGGGCAGGATTTTTGCTCGAGGGTTGTTTGCGATGACAGCGGCTCCGACGCGGTAATCAGCAATTTCAAGCAGCCTGAGTCGCCTTCCCCTTACAGCCTGGAACAGGAGAAGCCGCCGCATATCGTCATCTCCGTGGACATGATGGATACCGGAATCGACGTCCCTCATATCGGGAACCTTGTATTCTTCAAGCAGGTCAGGTCCAAGACAAAGTTCTGGCAGATGATCGGGCGCGGGACGCGCAGGTGCGACGGGATGGAGTGCGTCGACTCTATAGACGGGTCATATACAGACAAAAGGCGTTTTTTCATTTTTGACTACTGTAACAATTTCTATTTCTTCCGTGAAAACCCCAAGGGGATTGAGGCAAAGTACGTGCCTAAGATCTCCGAATCGCTTTTTATAAAACGCGTCCGGATTTCCAAATGCCTGCAGCATTCCGCTTATGTCGACGAGGTCTACCAGACCTGGCGGCGCGAGTTGATCTCAACGTATTATGCACAGATCAAAGAACTCCAGAGCCTCATGAAAGAACGCATTGACATAAAACTGGAACGAAAGTTCGTGGACAAGTACAGCGAGGAGGGACGGTTTGAGGTCATCGATGAGACGATGACAAAGGAACTGTCGGAGCACCTCGCGCCGCTGGTGGCCATCCACGACAACGATGAGGAAGCCAAACGTTTTGACAACTTCATGTACGGCATGATCCTGCTTTCCATGGATAGCGGGAAGGTGTCCGCAGGGTACAGGAAGGGACTATGCAGTGTCGGCGCAGGCCTGGAAGGGATCGGGGCCGTGCCCGCCGTCAGTAAGTACCTTCCCCTGATCCGCGAGATCCAGACGCCGGAATTCTGTGCTTCCAACGATGTCTTAAAATTCGAGGAAGCCCGAAAGAAGCTGCGCAGCCTGATCCGGCTTATCCCTAAGACAGCGGAGCGCATCATCGACACGAACCTCACTGATCCGGTTCTGCATTACGAGGAAGGAGTGGTGCTCGATGCCGGGTATGATTTCGAAGATTACAGGCTCAAGGTAGACCGATATATCAACGAGCACCGAAATTCCCTCATCATCCACAAACTCGTCCGCAACCAGCCGCTCACCCAGGGCGACTACAGGGAACTGGAACGCATCCTCACCACGGAGCTCGGGAACAAGGAAGACTACCAGCGGGAATTCGGTGATACCCCCTTCGGCCTTTTGGTGCGAAAGATCGCGAAGCTCGACCACGAGGCCGCCATGGAAGCCTTCTCCGGCTTCATCAACGAGGAAAACCTGAACGCCCGCCAGATTGCTTTTGTCCAAAAGGTGATCGCCTATGTGGAACAGAACGGCTATATGGAAGACATGAACATCCTCCTCCGTGCCCCCTTCGACAAGCCAACATCTTTTGTCAGGCTATTCGCCGCCGGACAGCAGAAGAAGCTTGTCGAGGCAATCAATAAGGTGAGGCAGAATGCCGAAGTGGTGGCGTAGGCGGCGAACATTTGGCATTTTATAACAGAATCAAAAGCGTAAGTTTAGCATTGGCAGGAGCATATTTATGGTCGGAAAGTATAAGGTCATCACCCTCTGCGGCAGCACCCGTTTTAAGGATGCCTTTATGGAAGCCCAGAAGCGTTTGACATTGGAAGGCAACATAGTGATCAGTGTTGGTCTTTTTGGCCACTCCGGGGACAATGAGGTCTGGGAGGGCATGTCAGAAGACACTCTGACAAAGACCAAGGAGATGCTGGATGACATGCATAAACGCAAGATAGACATGGCAGACGAGATTTTCGTAATCAACGTTGGCGGCTATATCGGATCAAGCACCAGATCTGAGATTGAATATGCGACCGCAGCCGGAAAGGCAATCAGCTACTTGGAGCCAGTGGCGTAAGCGCAGCGTGGCAGAAGCCTGCATTAAACGTAAACGGAGTGAACTATGGATCTGTCAAAATACGATGGAAAGCATGTCCGCGTAAGGGATAAATGGGGAGAAATCTTCACGGGCATGGCGGAGTATGGAAACTATGATTTTCTGGAATGTGAATATGGCGGTGAGGAGGACGGCATTTTCATTGAAGACTGCCTGATCTATAATTCTCAGGTCGTCTCCATAGAGGAAATCGAAGTGCACGGTACGGTTGAATTATGGACCGAACGACTGACCCTGCGCAGATACCGCTTGGAGGATGTGGATGATCTGTATCGTTACCTTGGGACAGATCCTGAGATGTATCGGTATTCCGGATGGAACCCTTACGCGACTTTAGAGATGGCAGGGGACACTGTTCGGAGCTTTATCGACAGCTATGACAACGAGCATGCTTATTCATGGGTTATGGATATTGATGACGTTATAGTCGGCACGATCGGAGCCTATGACTATAAGGGTGATCAGATCGAGGTGGGATTTAGTGTTGTACCGGGGTGGCAGGGACGAGGTCTTGCAACCGAGGCGCTGAGGAAAGTGCTGGTATATTTGACGGAAAATGAAGCCATCCCCTGCGTGAGTGCCTGGTGCGCTTCGGAGAATTTCGGGTCGAAGCGGGTGCTTGAAAAAGCGGGGATGAAGCTGGTCCGCAGAGAAAAGGACAGCCTTGCAGTCGAAGGCAGGGTGTATGATAAACTGATCTACGAATACAGGAGCGGTATTTGTCATGTCTGAAATGTGGTGAACCAGATAAGGCTGACGGAACATCATATAATGAGTCTTCCACGCCTTGAAAAGCGGCGGGATTGTCGAGTAAAGATGTCGGGAAACAAAACATCTTTGATAAGGAGAAGAGAAAGGAGTGGTCCAAATGGGCATGAAAAAAAGTGGGAAAAAAGCGGATGTCGCCGATCTGATCGTGTACGGTAAGATTTTCACTTCTGAAAATGATCGGATTGTAGAAGCATTTGCCGTAAAGGACGGCAGGTATGTCTATGTCGGTGACAGAAAAGGAGCTGAAGCATTTATTGAAGACGGCAGGACTGAAATTCTTGATTATACAGGAAAGGGGCTCGTGATGCCCTCCTGCGGCAACGGCCACGCGCATTATTCGATGGGATATGCCCTGGAATCTGTCGGTACGATCATCGGGGTACAGGACGATGCAGAGAAATTCTTAAAGGAGATCCTCCCCGCCGCGGTGAAGAAGGCGAGGGAGGCCGGGGCAGCGACGGTATTCGGCTTTGGCTGGAATTTTTTGCTTTTCAAGGATAATATGCCCACCCGTCAGCAGATGGATGAAATATGCAGTGATATACCCATTTATTTCGCAGACGTGGAAGGGCATAAGGGCCTGGTAAACACTCTTTGTCTGATCAAAGCCGGTATCATGAAGGAAGACGGCACTGTACTCAGGAAAGAAGTGCGGGGAGGCGAAATCGTGATGGGATCCGACGGCACTCCTACCGGATTCCTGAAGGAGCAGGCCGGGACCTTTGTGCGTTCCTTCCTGGACAATGACAGGCTCTTTACCGTTGAAACAGCGAAGGCCAATATGGCAAAAATTCAGGAACAGCTCCTGTCGGAGGGCTATACGATGTATATCGACGGCTGGGGCAACTATTTCTATAATGATCATTTCTACCGGGGCGCCCGTCAGATGGACGAAGCCGGGGATATGCATTTTGTATTGGGCTTAAGCTATGAAATTGAAAGCTGGATGGACATAGACCAGGCCCTGGCCCAGGCTGATGAGGCCAGAAAGTACGCTTCCGCGCATGTTGTGCCAAACTGGGTCAAGCTCTTCATGGACGGTACGGTGGAAGGCGGAACCGGTTTTGTCGATCCCTTATATCCCGACGGACATCAGGGACTCGTCAACTGGACGGAAGAGGAAACGACAGATATTACCCGCAAGGTAAACGGAAAAGGCATGGCCATGCATATTCATACGATGGGCAACAAGGCCGTGGGCCGCGCTGTCAGCGCATTTGCGGAAGGCGGGAAGGATGATATGCGCAATACGATTGTGCATGTGCGCAACGTAAGCGAGGCAGACTGGAAGCTTATGAAAGAGCACAACATCTATGCTACTACGGGCATACTTTGGCATAATATGCCAACCGGGATGTCCGAGACGCTAAAAACCATAGTTCCTGCGGGCATGGAGGACAAATCGTATCCCATGAAATCCTATTTCGATCACGGCGTCAATGTGTCCTCACATACGGATTACCCTGCGCTCACCGGCTGCCCTGACGATCCGTTCGGCATTATGGAGATTGCGGTTACATGCGTACACCCGACTGTGAAGGGAGAACCCTGGTGGCCTGAAGAGGGTCTGACTCGCGAGCAGGCTCTCACGGTCCTGACCATGGGATGCGCAAAGCAGATGTTCCTTGAGGATGAAAGAGGGAGCGTACGCGAAGGCAAATACGCCGATTTTCTCCTTGTCGACAAGGACGTACTGTCCTGCCCGGTGGATCAGATTCACACTGCCAGGCCTCTGGCCACCTACTTTGAGGGGAAGAAGGTTTTCTCTGCGTAAGGTGGTAGTTTAAAAAATCGCGCTGATG
>DEPS01000087.1:0-355 GCA_002358875.1 Lachnospiraceae bacterium UBA3386
TTAAATACCATGTTTCAGGTTTTCGCGCACAGGCTTCTTCATGCGGCACAGGCTGTGCCTGCATGCAGGGAATCACTTCACCTGGACATTATTTCCTGATGCCCAGCCTCTTGATCAGAGCGCGGTACTCCTCGATGTTGTTCTTCTTGACATAATCGAGAAGGCCTCTGCGCTTACCAACCATCTTCTGAAGGCCGCGTCCGGAATGATGATCCTTCGGATGCTGCTTGATGTGCTCGGTGAGCTCACGGATGCGCTCTGTCAGAACGGCGATCTGGACTTCCGGTGAACCGGTGTCGCCTTCCTTGCGTGCGTACTCCTGCATGATCGCGGTTTTCTTTTCTTTGGAAATCAT
>DEPS01000087.1:456-8304 GCA_002358875.1 Lachnospiraceae bacterium UBA3386
TCCGCCCGCAGAGCATCGGTACAATCTTCCCGTTCACACGACTTGACGCATGAACCTGTATATGATAGCACAGTAGAAATTGCATGGCAAGAAGATTTTTCAAAAAGATAAATTCCGCATATGGGAAATGTTTATTTTAACTTTATCCCATGGTAGTCGCGCCCGGCCTGAATATCGTGCTCCATGGTCTCTTTGAGCTCCTGCAAAGAGGAGAATTTCATCTCCGGCCTTCTGTGGGTGAGAAGCTGTACAGTGGCTGTCTCGCCGTAGACGTCGCCCTCGAAATCATAGAGGAAGGTTTCGACAGTCACTTTTCTTTCGTCTGTGACAGTGGGCTTTATGCCGATGTTGGTCATGCCGCAGTATTTTCGTTCTCCAATCATTACATCAGAATAATAGACACCAAATGGCGGGAGCAGCTTATCCGAGGGCGGTTCCTGGTTCAGGGTCGGGATCCCAATGCGCCTTCCGATGGCTCTGCCGTGTACGATCCGGCCGCGGATCATGTAGGGCTCCCCCAGATAGCGCGCGGCTGTCGTGACCTCGCCCGTGCTGACAAGACGCCTGATCAGTGATGAGCTGATGACATTGTCATCCATCACGACCTTTTCGATCTTTTTGGCTGTAAAGCCATATTCCGGGGCAAGCGCTTTAAGCAGGTCAAAATTGCCGCTTCCATGGTCCCCGAAGGAAAGATCGGGGCCTGCCGCAATAAAGCGGGCTCGAAGGCGGCTGCACAGAAAGCGCGTGACAAAATCCCGTGACGGCGTAGCCGCTGTCCGGGCGTTAAAGGGAAATTCGACCAGTATGTCGATCCCCATTTTTCTGAAAATATCCTCTTTTTCCTTCAGGGTGGTCAGCATCTGTCCGGATCCAAACCCAAAAAAGACCTCCGGATAGGGGTCAAAGGTAAAGACCGTTGCCAGGAGGCCCTTTTCTTTCTGGTCAAGAAGCTCCTCCAGGAGCCTTCTGTGTCCCAGGTGTATTCCATCAAACTTTCCGATCGAGACAGCGGTCTCCCCCGGACTCACAAAATCTGTTATATTCCTGATGATCTGCATATAAATCCTGTCAAAGAGTTTTGGTTTATCTGGCGGGAAGAAACATCTTATAAGCTGTATACCGCCCGTTCTGCTCTTCTTTTCTGTACAGTCCGTAAAAAATTCCCGCCTCGTCATAGACACGCAGGACAGGATCCTCGTCCTGAGAAAGGATTTTCAGGTCCTCATCCGTCAGCGGGTTTCCGTTTTTTAGAAGGCGCAGGGCCTCCTGGCTGCACACGGCAGCGGGAATATCCTCAAAAAAGCTGTCTACGGGGCGGATCAGCGCCTTAAGGGCGTCCTCCGGCTCCGTCTTTGCGATGCGCTCGATCTCATCCAGAGTGCGGGCTTCCTCAAGGGTAAACCGCCCGACACGGGTGCGCAGGAGAGACTGCATGGCCGCGCCTGTTCCCAGCGCCTCCCCAATGTCGTCGCAGAGAGTGCGGATGTAGGTGCCCTTGGAGCAGCACACCCGCATGGTCACAAGCGGGAGGTCAATCTTTTCAATATCCAGAGAAAAAATGGTGATACGCCTGGCCCTGCGCTCCACCGTCTTTCCTTTTCTGGCGAGATCGTAGAGACGTTTTCCGTTTATCTTAACAGCGGAATACATGGGAGGTATCTGGTCGATTTCTCCCGTAAAACGGGCTGCCACAGCGCGAATCCTTTTATCCACGATTTCAGCAGGAGTTTCCCTGCCAGTTTCCTTTTCCGCCACCGACTCTGCTGCCGTCGGATTTTCTTTCGCGGGATGCTGCTCCCGGGAAGCACCCTCCCTGCACAAAAGCCGGAGGATCTCTTCGTCCTCGATCCTGTTCAGTACCGTACCGCTCATATCCTGAGTGTCGGTCCTGACTCCGAGCCTCATGACCGCCAGGTATTCTTTATCCCGGTCCGCGATCAGCTCGCAGATCCTGGTGGCATTGCCCAGACACATGGGAAGAACACCCTCCGCATCGGGATCCAGGGTGCCGGTGTGGCCGATCTTCCTCATTCTCAGGATCCCCCGCAGGCGGGCGACCGCATCGCTGGAGGTGTATCCGGCCTCCTTGTAGACCGTCAGCATACCATTGTACATAAAACGCCTTTCATAAACAATTTATACACTTTAATTGTCATAAATCCTGAGCGGGATTTACTCAGCTTACAGTATGCTGCCCCGGGCAGTTCATGTACTGTAACAATTATTCCAGCTGCTTGCGTGCCATCTCTATCATCTCCCGAAGGGCAAACTCAATGCTCCGATCTGAAGTAACAGTGCAGCCTGCCGCACGGACATGGCCGCCTCCGCCGTACTTCTGGGCGATCACGGCAACGTTTACGATCTTGTTTGAGCGGAAACTTACACGCCAGTCACCGTTTGACTTTTCGTGGGCAAAAATCGAACAGTCCGCACCGGCCGTCGAGACCAGAGCACTCACTATGCCCTCAACGTCCTTGCCGACGCCTCCAAGGCTCCTGATGGTTTCCTGGCTGAGCCTGCTCACAATGCAGCGGCCCCGAAGATAGCTCTTGCTCTGTTCAAGCGCTTTCCCGAGCATCCTCTGCTGCACCCATGTCTTCTCGAAATATACTTCGCGGACAATAGCCGGGAAATCGAAGCCATAGGACATAAGCTCCCCGGCGATCTGCATGGTCTTCTTCGAAGTATTGGAAAAACGGAAAACGCCGGTGTCGGTCATCATCCCGACATAAAGGGCCTGAGCGATCCGAGCGTCGATCCACTCGTGGTCGATCACCTCATAGACAAGCTCACAGGCGCTGCTCGCAGAAATTTTGATATAGTTGACCATTCCGCAGCCCTGATTGCTTACATGATGATCGATATTAATGGTCTTTTTGGCCTTTTCAAAAAAAGGAAGTGCTCCGGAAATACGGGTCTTTTCGGTATCAAGGATCACAAAAGCGTCATAGCGGTCCACATTTGTGCGAAAATCCGTAATGATCATCTTTGTCCCTGGAATATTTCTGAAAAGCTCCGGACGCAGCGGCTCAAGGAAAACATCGACCCTGACGCCGGGCATAGTTTTTTTCAGAAACAGCGCAAGCCCCATACAGGAACCTACACAGTCTCCGTCCGGATTTTCATGTCCGGTTATTCCGATGGTCTCGCATCCGTTTAGTTCTTCCAGTATATGCATTTCTAATTCTCCATGCCGGCTTTTGGTGTCTCCCCCCGCTCTTCCATGGCCCTGCGGTCCGCCGCCGTCACTTCGTCAATACGATGCGACATTTCGACACCGTAGGCGATGGAATCATCTGCAATGAATCTGAGCTGGGGCGTATTCCGGAGGTTGACACGGCGCGCAAGCTCTCCACGTATGAAACCGGATGCGCTCGCAAGCCCCTCCATGGTCTGTTTTTTCTTTTCCTCATCCCCATAAACGCTGATCCAGGCCTTACATGTCTTCAGATCCGGTGCAACTTCGACGGCAAGAACGCTGGTCATGGAACTGATCCGCGGATCTTTGATTCCGCCCGCTATGATCTGTGACAGAGTGCGGCGAACTTCATCATTTATTTTTCTGTTTTTAACACTGTTTTTTTTCAATCTGCTTTCTCCCGAAAAGGACCCTTTTTCAATTCGTCATCCGCTGTTTTTATGCTTTTAAGGCTGTTATTCTTAAGACTGTCATTCTCCTGAAAGGACCCTGGTATTTATTATATATAAATTCCACAGCTGCAGCTGTTTCAGATACCTCCGCTGCAGGTGATGCTGCCGATAGTTCAGTATACCATATTTTAAGCCCGAAAAACAATCACCATCCGACCGCGAACAGCAGCTCACAGCGGATGGTGATCATATTGTTTTTATTCTAAGATACCGCTTTTTTGATCTCCCGGGACTTTTTAATCTCTGGGAATTTCGACGAGGTCATAGGCCTCGACAATGTCATCGACCTGCATGGCGTCAAAGCCTTCAAAGACAAGTCCACAGTCGAAGCCCTCGCGGACTTCCTTGACATCATCCTTGAAGCGTTTAAGGGAAGCAAGGCTGCCCTCATAGATCTGCTCGCCGCCGCGTGTGATGCGAACCTTGCAGCCCCGGCGGACGATGCCGTCGATGACCATGGAGCCTGCGATGTTGCCGACGCGGGAAGCCTTGAAGAGCTGGCGGACCTGGGCATGTCCGATGACGCGCTCCTCGTAGACGGGTGCGCGCATGCCCTTGAGGGCTGCCTCGACTGCGTCGATCGCCTGATAAATGACCTTGTAGAGGCGGATATCCACCTTCTCCTGGTCAGCCATGGACTTGGCCAGCATATCAGGCCTTACATTGAAGCCGATGATGACAGCGTTGGATGCCGATGCCAGAGATACGTCGGATTCGGTGATGTTGCCGACTGCTGCGTGGATGACCTTGACGACGACTTCCTCGTTGGTGAGCTTCAAGAGGCTCTGGCGGAGAGCTTCAACGGAGCCCTGGACGTCAGCCTTAAGAATGATATTGAACTCCTTGAGGGTTCCTTCCTTCATCTGGCTGAACAGATCGTCGAGGTTCATGCGCATTCTGGTCTCTTCGATGAGCTCCTCCTTGCGCTGCACCTTGTAGGTGTCGGCATAGGATTTTGCTGTCTGAAGGTCATCGTGCGCAAGGAAGACCTCGCCGGCGCTCGGAACATCGGACAGGCCGAGGATCTCGACAGGATGGGACGGGGTCGCCTCTTTGACGCGCCTGCCCTTGTCATCGATCATTGCCCTGACCTTGCCGGAAGCAGAACCGGCGGAAATGAAATCGCCGATGTGCAGGGTGCCCTTCTGGACAAGTACGTTGGCAACCGGGCCGCGGCCCTTGTCGAGCATGGCCTCAAGCACAAGACCTCTTGCCTTTCTGTTGGGGTTTGCTTTGAGCTCCATAATATCGGCCGTGAGGAGAATTGTCTCAAGCAGATCCTCGATACCAATCCCCTTCTTGGCAGAAACTTCTACAAATTCCGTGGACCCGCCCCAGGCTGTAGGGACAAGGTCATATTCTGTCAGCTCCTGCTTGACGCGCTCGGGGTTGGCACCGTCCTTGTCGATCTTGTTGATCGCAACGATGATCTCAACGCCTGCAGCTTTTGCGTGGCTGATAGCTTCAATGGTCTGGGGCATAACGCCGTCGTCGGCCGCCACGACCAGGATCGCAATATCGGTGGAATTGGCGCCGCGCATACGCATGGCGGTAAACGCCTCGTGTCCGGGTGTATCCAGGAAGGTGATATCCCTTCCGTCGACGGTGACCATGTAGGCACCGATGGCCTGCGTGATACCGCCGGCTTCCTTCGAAGTGACGCTGGTGCTCCGGATCGCGTCCAGGAGGGAAGTCTTGCCGTGGTCGACGTGGCCCATGACACAGATGACAGGCGGACGGGCGACCATCTCGTCCTCATTTTCCTCATCCTCGCGCAGAAGCTCTTCGATGACATCGACCTTCTGTTCCTTTTCGCAGAGGATCTCGTAGCCGAGAGCGATCTCTTCGGCTTCGTCGTAGGTGACCTCACTGTTGGGGGTCATCATCCTGCCCTGAAGGAAAAGCTTTTTGATGATCTCGGCAGTCTGCAGATGCATGCGCTCCGCAAGATCGCGGATGGAGATCTTCTCAGGTACGGAGATTGTCTTGATCTGCTCTTCGACCGGAGTCTCTTCTTTTTTCTCGGGACGGATGAAGCGCCCGCTTCTGTTCTTGCGGGTCTTCTCGTCCTCGTTATAGATCTGATCCTTCTTGGATCTGCGGTCGCGGTCCTGATAGCCCTGCTTGCGGCTCTTGTCGCCCGAACGCTTCTCGCTGTCCCCGCGTCCGGATCCCATGCTGCCGGCGCCGCCTCTGGAGGCTCCGTCTTTCCGGGAACTGCCGCCCTTCTGGGCACCCTTGAGGTTACTGACGCCCTTGGCAGGGCCTGCGCCTCTCTGGGCTCCCTGACCTCTGCCGTCTCTGCTGCCGGATCCGTCTTTTGCCGCGCTCACACCGCCTCTTTGTGCGCCCTGGCCCTTTGAGGGCTGGTCGCTTCTTGCGGATCTGCTGCCGGAGCCCTGCTGCGAGGAAGCTCCGCGGGAAGCCCCGTCGCGGCCTCCCCGGCCGCCGCGGGCATCACGGGCTTCGCCGGTCTGGCGCTGGCCGCGTCCCTGACCTGCCTGGGCAGCCTGACGCTGGCCACGGCCTGTGTCACTGTCACCGGGCACTGATCCTTCACCGGCATCCACTGCTGCACCGGCTTTTCCGGAAGTTTCTTCCGCGGCTGGAGCCTGCGCAGCTTCTGCCCCAAAAGCCCCGGATACAGCCTCTGCGGGCTGAGCGGACTCTTTTTCAACCGCCTTATCTGCGGCGGAAAGAACAGCCTGACTTTCCCGGGCAGCATCAGTTACTGCCGTGACTCCTGTTTCCACGTTGCCTTCAGGTGCCTTTACGGTTTCTGCCTTTGCCGCCTCTAAAGCGCGGGCTGCCGCAGCAGCTGCTGCAGCCTCCTGCTCTCTTGCCGCGAGTGCTGCAACCTCCTGCTCTCTTGCCGCGAGCGCTGCCGCCTCTTCAGCCTTCTTTGCAGCCTCGGACCTGCGGGGCTGCTGTACAGGCTTATGGAAATCCACCTCCATCTGTGTCTGACGAATGGTGGGTTTGATCAGCTTATGGACAGGCTGGGCCTGCGTCCGTCCTCTTCCGGACGATCCGCTTCCGCTGCCCTGACGGTTACCGCGGGCGCCGCCGGCTGCCGCACGGTCACGTCCCTGTCCACCGGCAGCACGCTGCTGCTGGCCGCCGCGGCCGCCGCTGTTTGAGCCTGTCGAGCCTGCGGCACCTGCCTTTGACTGCCCGCGGGGTGCACTTGCCTGACGGCTTCCGGAAGCCGTACTGCCACCGGGATTATAAGCGCCTGATCCGCTTGAATACGCTCCGCGCTGGCCGCCCTGCGCATTCCCGCCGGTCACGATGATGATCTTTTTCTTTTTGACGGGCTTTTTTGCTCCTTCTGCGGCAGCCGGTTTTTCCGCCGCTTTCACTTTTTCTTCTGTCTCACTCCGTCTCATTTCATTCTTGTCGGATACCAACTTGACTGCGCCCTCCTCCATGATCCTGTCCGCTGACACGCCAGCGTTCTCTTCGTTTTTCATAACTCCCCATTATCCATTATCAACACTATTGTAATGGCTTTTTTCTTTCACGATCCTTATCCGGATCCAATGCCGCCGCTTCCTCGAAAAGCTTTAAAAGATTCCCGGCAAAACCGCTGTCCGTGACAGCGATCACTGCCCTGGACTGCTTCCCGACGGCGCGGCCGAGTTTTTCTTTTGTGCTGTAAAAACGATATGGAATCTTATAGTGGCTGCACTTATCCGTAAACTTTTTTGAAGTATTTTCCTGTGCTTCCTCAGCGATAATGACCAGACGGGCTTTTCTGCTTTTGACAGCTTCCTCCGCGGAAAAACCTCCGGAAACCACCTTTCCTGCCTTCGCCGCAAGGCCCAGAAGCGACAAAACCCTATCCTGCATCTGCACCTCCAGCCTCCGCCTTCAGGCGGTCTATACTCTGTGCAGAAACCTGTGCGTGAAATGCCCTGGAAAAGCTTTTTCTTTTGACAGCCGTCTCCAGACAGGCGGGATCATCGCAAAGATAAGCCCCGCGCCCATTTGCCCGGCCGCTTCTGTCGATCTGCAGTTCTCCTTCCGGAGTCAGAACGATCCGGACCATTTCTTTTTTCGGCCTTATCTGCTGGCATCCGATACAGGTGCGCATCGGGATTTTTTTAGGCATTTTTTTCCTCCTATGCCGCAGCGCGTAAGCGCGAAGGCTCCCGAGGCGTTTTCGCGGAGGCGAAAACGGCGATGGGATCA